>JAPPHC010000066.1 GCA_028821145.1 Gammaproteobacteria bacterium
CCAGCAGCCCGTCCTCGGGCTCCACCACGTCGCCCGAACCCGACACCAGCAGCGTTTTCTGACGATCGGCGACGCACAGCATGGCTTCAAGCCGGCGTAGCCGGCGGTCGGTACGCCAGTCCTTGGCCAGTTCGACCGCGGCCCGGGTGAGGTTTCCGTATTGCGTGAGCTTGCCTTCGAACAACTCGAACAGGGTGAAGGCGTCGGCCGTGCCGCCGGCGAATCCCGCCAGCACCGAGTCGTCCGCCAGCCGGCGAATCTTGCGGGCATTGCCCTTCAGGACGGTATCGCCAAGACTTACCTGTCCGTCTCCGCCCATGGCGACCGTTTCGTTCCTGCGAACGCAGAGTATGGTCGTGGAGCGGACCCTTTTGCCTGCGGCGGGGATTTTCGTATGGTCCGGAGAGTTCATGGCTTCGTCGACGCCTTGCGCCGGGCTCGGGGGTGGGCGCGATCGTACACCCTTGAGAGGTGCTGGAAGTCCAGGTGGGTGTAAACCTGTGTCGTGGATATGTCGGCATGGCCCAGCAGTTCCTGCACCGCGCGCAGATCGCCGGACGACTCCAGCAGGTGCGTGGCGAAACTGTGGCGAAGCATGTGCGGGTAAACATGCCCGGGCAGGCCCGCGCGGCGGGCCCAGTAATCGAGGCGCGCCTGGACGCTGCTGGCGCCGATTCGCCGGCCCCTCACGCCCACGAACAACGCGTTCTCCCCGGCCGCCGCCAGCTCGCCGCGGCGGCGCATCCAGGCCTTGAGCGCATCGATCGCCTTGCTGCCCACCGGCAGGATGCGGGTCTTGCGGCCCTTGCCCGTGACCCGGATCAAGCCCTCGCGCATGTCGACGCCCCCCAGGTCGAGTCCGGCCAACTCGGCCAGCCGCAATCCGGAGGAGTACATCAGTTCCAGCATCGCGCGATCGCGGCAGGCAACCGTATCGCCATCCGGGATGTCCAGAAGCCGCGTCACCTGGTCGAGGTCCAGGGTTTGTGGAAGGCTGCGCGGCGGCCGCGGAGCCTTGACCCCGCGCGCCGGATTATGGCTTATCGCACCCTCGCTCTCCAGGTAGTTGAAGAAGCTGCGGGCGCCGGCCAGGCGGCGCTGAACGGTGCGAGGCGCCAGGCCGCGGCGATGGGCGCCCGCGGCGAAACGGCGCAGATCGCCGGTGGACAACCCGGACCAGTCGGCGAGATTGCGCCCGGCGCAATACTCGCCAAGCGCCGCGAGGTCGCGGCGATAGGCGCTGACGGTGTGTTCCGACAGTCGCCGCTCGAATCGGATGTGGTGCAGGAACGCGTCAACCTGCCGTTGCGCCACGGCCCGCATCAGGAGCTTTCCGGCGATACCGCCGCCGCCACGATGGCGCTGACGCGGCCCAGGAACTCGGTGCTCTTGGCGCGGTGATAGTGATCGGGGTCGCGGCTGCCCAGGGCCAGCAGGCCCAGCTTGCCGCGATGCCCCAAGGGGGCGAGCGCCACCGACGCCACTTCGCCGGCGTCGGGGCCGAACAGGAATTCGCGCTGCTCGGAACTGTAGCGGCCGCAGCGCGGCGTATTGGCCTTCAGGACCGCGCTCAGGCCCTCGGTCATCAGGTCTTCGCGCGGTGTCGCCGACAGGCCCGGCACGTCGGCATAGTCGTCGCGCGCCGCGTCGAACAGCAACAGGCGAACGAAATCCAGCGAAAAAATATCCCGCAGATTCCCGGGCAATGTGCGCAACCTTTCGTCCGGGTCGGGGCAGGCCAACAGCTTCGTTACGAGCCGGTTCAGCTTGCCGGCGAGTTCATCGCTGGCCCGGCCGTTGGCAACGTACTCGTCGAGCGTGCGGCGCATTTCCTCGTTGCGCCGGCGCAGCAACTCGATCTGGCGCTCGACCAGCGACACGGCCCCTGCGCCGCCGTCGTGCGGCACGCTCAGCTCCAGCAGCAGGTCGGCATGACGCTCGAAAAAGTCGGGATTGTCCCTGAGGTAGGCGGCCACGCTTTCCGGACTCAGGCCGGAGCGGCGGGTTGCCTTGCGCGGCGGGCTCATAACTCCACCCGGCCCTCGAACACGGAATCGATCCGCCCGGTAAGCCAGACCGGTTCGCCGCCACCGGCCCAATCGACCCGCAAATCGCCTCCGGGCATTTCCACTTTGACGGGAGACCGCACCCGGCCCTGACGAATGCCTGCAACCGCGGCCGCACAGGCGCCCGTGCCGCAGGCGGGAGTTTCGCCCACGCCGCGCTCGTACACGCGCAGCTTCAGTTCCTGCTCGCCAAGCGTCTCGGCAAAGCCCACATTGCAGCCGCGCGGAAACCGCTCGTGCACGGAAAGGCCGGCCCCCAGTCCCGCAACCGGAGCGGCGGCGGCATCGGCGACGGCAATGACCGCGTGCGGGTTGCCCAGCGATAGCACTTCGACCTGCCAATTCTCTCCATCGACAGCAATCCCGTAGGACGGCTCCTGCCCAGCGGCGACAAACGGGACTCGCTCCGGGTTCCATTCAGGGCGGCCAAGCGAGCAACTGACCGAATCATCCCCGGCGAACCTTGCGCGCACCTCCCCGCCACGGCACTTCAGTGAGATTTCGCCACCGTCCGGCCGACGATCGGCCACCAGGGCCGCGATGCACAAGGCTCCATTGCCGCACTGGCCGGCCTCCCCGCCATCGGCATTGAATACCCGGTAGCCGACCGCGTCGACGCCGTTTCCGGGCTCGTCCACCCACAGAAGCTGGTCGAAGCCAACGCCCCGGCGGCGGTCCGCCAGCGCGCGGATCCGTTGCCGTGAGGGCGCCGGCAGCGACCGGCCGATCACGACCATGAAGTCGTTGCCGGCGGCTTGCATCTTGGTAAAGGCCTGGAGCATTTCTGAAAGACGGCGGGCGTTATGAAAATTATAGTCCTGCGGCGACTTTCAGCCGTGGCCGCCGCCCGACGATCAATTGACCGAAAATAGGCACGGCCCGGCGGTATAGGCCGGCCCCTTTTGACCCAACAATCAGGAGAACAAAGCATGACGTACAACAGCAGAACACTCCCGCTGGCCGGCCTGGTATTCGCCCTGCCGGTGGCGGCGGCAACCGAAATCGAGCGCTTCAACCCGGAAGGACTCTCGCAGCCCGACGGCTACTCGCAGGTGGTCATAGCCAAGAACCCGGGGCGCTTCATCTACCTTGGGGGCAAGGCCGGCATCTACCCCGACGACAGTTTCCCCGAGAGCCTGGCCGAGCAGTCGCGCCTGACCTGGGTCAATATCGACCGCGCGCTGAAGGCGGCCGGCGCCACGCGCGAGGACGTGGTCGAAATCCAGATCTACATCGTGGACCTGGAGAACGTGGACCCCAACCCCGTTTACCAGGACGTGCGCGACTTCTTCCCCGCCGGACACAAACCGGCATCCATGGTCATCGGAGTCTCGGCGCTGGCGTATCCCGGGCTGCTGGTGGAAATCAACGTGCGGGCGGTCACCGACTAGAAGGCCCTACTTGGCGGCGGCCGCGGTGGCCTTGAGGTTGCAGGTGTTGTCCAGCCAGTCGATCATGGCCGGATACATTTCCATGTAGTGGCGATAGTAGATCGTGCCGAAGAAGTGGTTCGCACCTTCGAGCTCGATGTACTTGTGGCGCTTGTCGTATTCCTTGAGTCCGGCAACGAACTTTCGGCTCTCGGCCACCGGCACGCGTTCGTCGATATCGCCGTGGATCACCAGAATGGGGACATCGACGCTGTCCACGTGCTCGAGCGGGTTCAGGCCGTCGACCGTGGGGCGATAGGCTTTCTCCGCCAGGGTGCCTGAATCGGCCAGCCAGGCCCTGAAGTACGGAAGGTCGGCGACGCCGGCACCGGCAATGGCGCAACGAAACGGATTGGGGTCGCGCAACGAGCCCACGAACGCCGCGTAGCCTCCGTAACTCCAGCCGAATATGGCCGCGCGACGAGGATCGCCCAGCCCCCGTTCGGCCAGGTAGGCGATCGCGTCTTCAAGGTCGTCCTGCATCTCGTGCCCCCAGCGCGCATAGCCGGCCTCCAGGTGCTTGCGTCCGAACCCTTCGGAAATCCGGAATTGCGGCTGGATCACCAGATAACCGTGGAAGGCCAGCAACTGCGCCCACACGTCAAAGCCCCAGTAATCCCTCGCCACCGGCCCGCCGTGCGGCAGCACGACCAGCGGGAAAGGCCCGTCACCGCGGGGAACGGTCACCAGCGCCGGAATCTCCAGCCCGTCACGCGCCTCGTAGCGTGTCCATTCGACTTCGGCCAGCATGTCCGCGGTCAGAAACGGCATCGAGCGTCCGAGCAGGTCCAGCCGGTTGTCCCTGAGCAGATACCAGGACGGCGGCATCCTGGGGCCTTCGGCGCGAATGACCCTCGTATTGCCGTCGTGTGAACGCGACGCGATGCGGTTGTGCGTGTCCGGGAGGATCGCGTCGATCGCGTCGTAGAGCGCCTTTTCTTCCGGATCGACCAGATAGACGTCGCCCGCCTTGCCCGTGTAGGTGAAGCCGATGATCACCTCGTTCCTGTCTTCGTCGAGGCGGGTCCGCACGCCGGTCGCATCGTATTGCGGGTGCATGAACTGCATTTCGCCGAACTCGCGCGTTTCGAGGTCGAAGGTGTAGATCGCCACGGTGTCCGTCTCGTGGTTGGAGCGGACGTAGAACTCGTTGCTCGACGGCGGCCCCACGAGGCGGAAAGCCTCGAAAATGCTGCTCACGCTGTCCACATTGGCCTGGGTCCGGCCGATCTCGATCCATTCCGTTTCGCCCTTCAGGCGGGCCAGTTCGATGATGGCCTCGTCACCTTCGTCGAAGCGGGCGGCCAGCCTGGGATCGCCGTCATCGTCCATATACGTGATCGAGATCCGGTTGCTGTTTCTCCCCACCCGCTGCGCCGAACCCGTTTCGACGTTGACCCGAAAGATGTCCGCCACCCGGTTCTGATCGTCGTCATAGGTGATCAGTATGTGGTCGTCGTCCCTGGGCAACAGGTCGAAGATCGACGCGCCCGCGAATTCCTGCATGGTCCTGGCCGTTTCGCGACGCCGATCGGCCCGGCGGCGCGGGATTTCCAGCCAACGCCTGCCTTGCCTGTCCACGGTGGCCAGCTTGCTCACCTGGCGCGTATCCGCGCCCAGCCGCTGCAGCGTGTCCACGTCCTGGCGGAAACGCACGACAAGCCGCTCGTCGTTGGCCCAGGCGGCGGAAACGATGTCCATCCTGTCGGAACCCAGCGTAACGGGCCTCTTGGCCATGTCTGCCAGCTCATAGATCAGCAGGAGCTGCTTCCCGTCCTTCGCGAAGCGCTGCAGCGTGGCCAGGTGCCTGCCGTCGGGAGAGACCGCCGCGGAACTCATGGCCGGCTCTTGGGCAAACGCTTCGAACCCCGTCAGACCCTGTTGTTCCTGCGCCGCCGCCAGAAGGGGCAACGCAAGGCACGCGAGCGGAAGAAACCGGTTCATCCGGCTTCGCCTAGAACCTTCTGGCCAGCGAAAGGAAGGCGCGCCGGCCCAGCAGGTCATAGCCCGCCCCGAGAGGTATGTTGTTCAACTGGACTTCCGGCGCACCGGGGTCCATCAGGGGAGGCTCCTTGTCGAACAGGTTGACCACTCCGAGCGTGACCGACCAGTCGCGCGGCTCCCATGTCACCGAGGCGGTGTGCGTCCAGTAGGAGTCGGTCCTCGCGATGGGACGGCAAAGGACGGACAGCGTGTCGCAGGGAGCGCCCTCGAAAAACTCGCCGGGGTCGTCGTATTCGCCGTGTATGTAGTTGGCCCGCCAGTTCAGGCGGAAGTCCCCGTAGCTGGCGAACAGCAGCGCCGTGCCTTCCCACTCCGGCGCAACCGGCGTGCCGGCGTCGTCTTCCTCATCGTCGCCGAATACGAACTTGTTCTCCAGCAGACGCGTAACCCGCAGGTCCAGCTCCAGGTTCAGGTTCCGGTCGAAGACAACGAAGTCGCGCTGGAAATACAAGTTGTAGTCGATGCCCCTGGAGGTAATGGCGTTGATGTTGATGAAGCTGGCGTCGACCTCGTCGATCAGGCCGTTGGCGCCGCGCCTGATGAACCGGCAGAAGGCGCTCGTGTTGTCGGGGTTTTCCACGTAGCAGTCGTTGACGATGAAACCGGTGCCCAGCAGGCTGATCGTGTCCTCCACATGCACGTCGTAATAGGTCACGCCGGCGCGCAGGATGAAGTTGTCCCAGAAGGGCTGGTCCAGGACCACGCCGTAGGTATAGGACGTCGAGGTTTCCGGGTCGATATCAAGCTGGACCTGCTGGCCGCCCCTGCGGATACGCTCCACGGAGTACGTCGTATTGAATCCGTCCAGTCCCAGCATGGTCGGGTCCACGCCCTGCGCCCGGCAGTTGTCGAGCGTTTCCTGCTCGCGCCGGTCGTCCTCGGGATTGTAGGTGGCCGGTTCATTGGGGTTCAGCGATTCGGTCCGGGCCGCGATCGGCACCACGCAGGGGTCGAAAATGGTGGCGAAGCCGGAAGTGCCGGCCAGGAACTGCTCGTGCGTGTTCGGCGCGCGGAACGAGGTGCCGTAGGTACCCCGGAAGCTTATGCCGGTAACCGGCGTATAAACGGTCTTGGCGCTGTAGGTAGTGTCGCTCCCGTAGGTGCTCTCCTCGGTCCAGCGAAGCGCGAGGTTCAGGGAAAGTTCCTCCGCAAGGCTGACGCCCTCGAGCAGTTGCAGTTCGGTTTCGAAGAACAGTTCGGTGATGTCGCGCTTGCCCACCGCTCCGCCATCCTTGAAGAAGGCGATCAGGAGTCCCTCGCGGGCCACGTCGTTGGGCACGGAGTTGATTTCGTCCTCCCGGTACTCGAGGCCCAATACCAGGGGAATGGGCGTATTGTTCCACGGCAACAGGGCCAGATCGCCCTGCAGTATTCCGCTGAATATCGACTGGTAGATTTTGGTGTCGAAGGTGCGCACGCCGAAAACGTAATCGCGCTCCTCCGGCGTTGCGAAATCGCCCCCTCCGGGTTTATACAGTGAGCCGGCGAACATGTTCACGGGCACGCAGGGCTGGCCGTTGCCGCAGGTGATTTCCCCGGTGACGGGGTCCATGACCGAGGTCTCCAGCGAGAAAGTCAGTTCAGGCTCCAGAATGCCGGTCTGGAAATCGGTGCCGTTCGAAGACGAGTGGCTGAAGTAGAAGTCGTAACCCCAGTTGCCGAACCCCGAGTCGTTCCGCCAGCCCGGCAGATCGCCGCGCATTCCCGCCACGGCGCGGATCTGCGAGATCTCCACGTCGTTGTTGTCCCGGTCCCCGCGCACGGCAAGGATTGGCGTTACCTCGAAGTTTCCGAAGTTGAAGCCGAAAAAGCCCAGACAGTTCGCGCCGTTGGGCTGGAACTGGTTGCAGGGGTTGTAGGGATTGCTTGCCGGCACGTCGGGGAAGATCTGCGCGCCGGGCGAAAAAACCACCGTCTTCCGATTGG
The DNA here is from genome assembly GCA_028821145.1 of Gammaproteobacteria bacterium. Lineage (GTDB taxonomy): Bacteria > Pseudomonadota > Gammaproteobacteria > Steroidobacterales > Foliamicaceae > Foliamicus. The sequence continues at coordinate 7,427 of JAPPHC010000066.1, forward strand.
CGTACAGCACCTCGAAATACGCCTGCGAATTGCTGGCGTTGCCCAGGTCATGCTCGCCGTAGGCGTAGAAATTGATGCGCTCGGAGCCCGGAATGAGGTCGCCGGCGCGGTCGCGTTCCGAACCGTTGTAGTTCCAGGCGTCCGTCTGCAGGTCGATCTCCGACATGCCGTTGCGGTCCGGATCGACGAGTCCGGTATCGGGAATGCCGTCGCTGTCCTGGTCGATCGGCACGATGGCGGCCGGATTGAACCGAGTGAACCCCACCGGGACCTCGGTTTCGGAGAAGTTGGGGACCCCGATGTTCGTTTCGCCCGGCGTGTACCAGATGTTGCCGAAGCCGACCGGCACGAACACCCGGTTGATGGTCGACAACCGGCAGGGGCTCAAGGTCGTCCCGGGCACCAGGCCCAGCAGGTTGCTCAGCGGATTGCCGTTCTCGTCCTCGTAGAAGTAACGGTCGCAGCGCTCGGTATAGGCCCGGTCGCGCAAGCGGACCCGCTGGCGTCTGTAGTATTCGGCGGCGACTCCGAAGGTCCAGTTGTCGGCGGTCCTGCCCCAGGCAATCCCCAGGGTCTGTTCCGAGCCTCCGGTGGCGTCGGTCTCCTCCAATATCGCTTCGAATTCCGGACCCTCGAAGTCCTTTCTCATGATCACGTTGGCCACGCCCGACACCGCGTCCGATCCATAGATGGACGACGCGCCGTCAAGCAGAAACTCGATCCGGTCGATCATCACGTTGGGAATCGTCGAGAGGTCCGGCGAGGTCGGTGCGCCGCCGACTCCGCCCGGCGCCAGACGCCGGCTGTTGAGCAGGAGCAGCACGCGCTCCGCGCCCAGGCCGCGCAGGTTGATCTGGGCGGCGCCCGGACCGTTGTCCACGACAAAGGCGGTAAAGGTGCTGTCGATCTGCGTGCCGGTGGCCTGGGTAGCGCTCTGCAGCAGCGAGGCCGTGTCGATCAGGCCCAGTTCGCGGGAAACCTGCCCGTCGATGATCTGGACCGGCGCGGCGGTTGAAAACTCGTCGCGCCGGATTCGCGAGCCGGTCACGACGATTTCATCCATCGCCTCCTCTTCCAGGACGGCATCGCCGGTTTCGTCTTGCGCCTCGTCCTGTTGTGCATGCAGACCTTGCGTCAACGCCAGCGCCAGAATCAGCGGCATCAAGCGAAATGGCCTCATGATCACCCCCCTCTTTTTGTTCTCTCCACCGCGCTCCCGGCAAGCGTTTACGGTTCCGGCGGCTTCGTCACGCCGATGGTAATGCACTCTGCCCAAGTAGTTATCTTTCGCCTCCCAAGGCTGCGATAGCGCATCGGCAATGAAATACTTTCGGGATGCGAATGCTTTCGAAGTTCGCGTATGCGTAATGTTTCTAAAGGACGTATCGCTTTCGATTCTCGATTGCCTGCAGAGAAAGATGGGAGGGCGGGACGCCCTCCCGCCCTGCGATCTTGCCTACATTCCTGCGTTTGGCGGCTTCGCTTGTGATAAAGTGCCCCACCATACGGATACGGGTAAACGGCAAGGTTTGCCTGTTTCCATCAATGCGACCGTGCGGTGTGGGTGCCACACCCGCCCGCGCAATTACCAGTGAGGGGACAAAGATGAAACCTGAGAATAATGCTCTGGAGAGAGCAGTGCGTTCGGTACTTTTCACCGGCGCAATCACGGCCTTCGCCGTCTCGCCGATGGCCATGGCCCAGGAGGAGGGCGACGAAGACGAGGACCAACTGGAACTCGGACGCCAGGTGGTCACCGGATCGCGCATCAAGCGCATCGACCTCGAGGAAGCCCGACCCGTAGTGGTCATCACCCGCGAAGAGATCGAGTTGAGCGGCCAGGAATCGGTGGCCGACGTGCTCCGCAACAGCCCGGTCAACACCTTCGGCTCTTCGCGCGAAGTGTCCGGCAATTCGTTCGTCGGACAGGCGACCATAAGCCTGCACGGCATCGGCTCCACCCGCAGCCTCGTGCTGCTCGACGGGCGGCGGGCGCCGCGCTCGCCGGTCACCGCCAACCAGGCGAATGACCTGAACATCATTCCGCTTTCCGCGGTGGACCGCATCGAGATCCTGACCGACAGCGCTTCGGCGATTTACGGTTCGGATGCGATCGCCGGCGTGATCAACGTCATTCTGCGGAAGGACTACGACGGTCTGGAAGTGGGCACGTCGCTGCAGCGCCCGACGCGCGAGGGGGCGGACTCGGACGCCGGCGTGATCACTCTTGGCGGCAGCACCAATCGCGGCCGTTTCCTGTTCACGGCCGACTTCCGTAACAAGGGGCACATCGCCTCCAAGGACCGCTTCTACTCCGCGGGAAATCTCGGCTACGACGAAGGTCCGGTGGACTTCCCGGACGCGCCGTTTGAGGCTACCTGGTACGCCTGGGAGAACACGGACAACGTCAGTTCCTGGGGCAACACCATCTGGCCGCTGTATCGGATTCCGTCGAATTGCGAGACGGTGGTGGGCCCGGACGGCGAGCGCTTGCTGGCAGGTCCCTATGTCGCCGCCAATGGACAACAGCGCTGCGGTTTCGACTACACCGCGTTCTCCTGGGAAACGGCGGATCTCAAGCGCACCAGCGCGTTCCTGCACGCGGACTATGAACTGAACCCGGACCATGCGGTGCGCTTGCAGTCCATGTTCAGCACCATAAACAACCAAGGCCGGTATGCCCCCGCCGTGGGCTTTTTCCGCATCCCGGCGGATGCAGCGGAGTCATTGAAAGCGAACTTTGATTACGACGTCCCTTACGCGGAAAGGCTTCCGTACTTTCTGGGCCATCGCTTCATAGGGCTGGGCAACCGGAATTTCAAGGCTACCAACACCCTGTTCGAGAACGCCGTTCTGGCGTATGGAACCGTCGGCATGTTCGATTACGAGTTCGAAGCGCGACACACGCGCTACGACGGGCGCGAGGACAGCTGCTGCTACGCGAAATCGTTTACGGCGTCCCAGTATGTTGCTCAGGGACTGTACAACCCGTTTGATCCCTTGAGTGCGGGTAACGCGTCCGCGTATGACGCTATTACCTCCAATGCGAACCGCGACATCCGCGCCGACTTCCGCACCTACAGCGGAAACGTGAGCTTCGACTTTCTCAACGCTCCGGGCGGCCCGGTTGGCTGGGCCGTCGGCTTCGATTACATCGACGAGCAGTTCTACGACATCTACGATCCGCTGAGCGCCGGCGGCGACCTGATCGGCAGCGCCGGCAACAGCGGCGAGGGCGAAAGAGTCGTGAAGGCGGCCTTTACGGAAGCCTTGATCCCGTTGTGGAACACCCTGGAAGTCAGCGCGGCGGCGCGTTATGACAGTTACGACGATGCGGCCGGCAACGAAACCAGCATTTATCTCTCGGCGCGCTATCAGCCGACCGACTGGCTGCTGTTCCGCGCTTCCTGGGGCGAAGGCTTCAGGGCCGCCAACATGAACAATCTGTATGGCGCCCGGAGTTTCAGCGCCGAAGGCGGGACCGACCTGGTGCAGTGTCAGCGCGCCGGAGTGAGCCCGGAGAATTGCGTGGAGGAGCAATACGCCACATATACCGGCGGCAACCCGCTGCTCGCGCCGGAGCTGTCGGACAGCTACAACATCGGCGTCGTCGTGGACTGGGAGCCGATTACGGCCAGAGTGGATTTCTGGAGCCTGGATCTCGAAGACGGCATCGGCCTGGCGTCCCTGCAGGGACTGATCGAAGCGGAACTGCTGGGTCAATGCGCGAACACAGGAAGGACGGAGAACACCATCCAGACGGGTTCGCTTGCGGAAATCATCGAGTGTTCACCCGGTAACGTCCTCAAGCGCGATCCGACTTCCGGCGCATTGATCGAAGCCGAAGCGGGCTGGGGCAACACCTTCAAGCAGGAAATCGGCGGACTGGACGTGCAACTGCGCTACGATCTCGAAACGGCGACGGCGGGCGATTTCACGTTCGCCCTGTACGGCGCCCGCTTGCTGCGCTACCGCAGCCTGTCGCGCACGGCCACGGAATGGAGCTCCAGCCTCGGCGAGGGCGTGGGCGACAGCGCAAGGCCCAAGTACCAGGCCCAGGGCCTGGTGCGTTGGAACTACACCGACCACACGGTCTCGGTGTATGCGCGACACATCGCGGGCTACATACGCCCCGACGCCGGGTTCGAGGCGCCTTCGCACACGGAGTACGACCTGATCTACCGCTGGACCACGCCGTGGGACGGCCGCGTCACGATCGGCGTGCTGAACGTCACCGACGAGGATCCGGAGATTGACAGCTTCGCATCCCCGCGTCCTGCCGTATATGACCTGTACAGCCTGGACGGGCGCGTTCCGTACGTGAGCTACCGCCACTTCTTCTGATCGAAATACGGATCGGTTACCGCTTCCAAACCGGTAACCGATCCGTTACAATTTAACGGGCCGCCGGCACCCCCCGCGCCGGCGGCCTTTCTTTTTCCGCCGAAGGGATTAGGCTGGTGAGCCCGACGCAAGGGGCGGCGGTCATTAAGCATGGAAAGGCGTTAGAATCACGAAAACAAACGAAAGGCGCCGGAACGCGCGCCGACGATAAGACTACATACGGGAGCGGTTCATGAAGGCAACAATCAAAAGCAGCCTGTTTCTTGCGATTTTCCTGCTCGGAAGCGGCGCCCAGGCGCAACAGGCAAAACAGTATCCAGTCAGCGATTTCTTCAAGAATTCGGAGTTCGCCTCGCTGCGGCTGTCGCCGAACGGTGAATGGCTGGCCGCCCTGGGACCGTACGAAGGCCGTCGCAACCTGTTCACGATGCGCCTGTCCGACAAGGCCGCCGCGCGCCTGACGAGCTTCGAGAGCAAGGGCCGGGACGACGCCAACCGGGACGTGGCGTTTTTCTTCTGGGCCAACGACGAGCGGCTCATCTTCGGCCTGGACTCGGCCGGCAACGAATCGTTCTCGTGGTTCGCCGTGAACCGCGACGGCACGAAGGGGCGGACCCTGGTCGAGGGCTCTACCGGCATCGTGCTCTTCCCCACCAACACCCGATTGCTCAGCCGGCTGGATCACGATCCCGAGCACGTGCTGGTGACGAACAACGAGCGCAACAAGTTCTATCCCGATGTGTTCCGGCTGAACGTGTACACGGGAAGAATGTCGCGGATCGAGACCAATCCCGGGCATTTCCAGGGTTACGGCGTGGACTGGGACGGTAACGTGCGCCTCGCCGTGGGGCATCCCGACGCCACCGGACGAGCGCTGAGGGAAGGGGAGCTGCTGAAGCAGAACCTGTATTACCGGGCAACGCCGGACAGCGACTGGAAGATCGCGCATTCCACGCACTATTTCGACGGCCCGGTCTTCGCGCCGCTGGCTTTCGCGGCGGACAACAGGACCCTCTACGTATCGACCAACGAGGGCCGCGACACCTCGGCCATCTACACCTTCGATCCCGAGACCGGCGAATTGGGCGAGCTGATCCTCGCCGACGACCGCGCGGATCTGACCGGCCTGTCGCTCTCTCCCAAGGACCATCGGCCGCTGTGGGTTTCCTGGCAATACGAACTGCCGGAAAAGGTCATGCTGGACGAGGAGTTCGCGGCGCTTCAAGCCACGATCGACGACGCCTTCCCCGACAGGGTGAACAGGATCACCAGCATGAGCGACGACGAGAACCGGGCGATCATCTACTCGGGAAGCGACCGTGATCCGGGAACGTACTATCTGTACGACAAGTCGGCGGGCACGCTCGAATTCTTCGCCCGGCCCCGTCCGTGGATCGAGCCGGACGACATGAGCGAAATGACGCCGGTTCGCTACGAGGCACGCGACGGTGAGACGATCCACGCTTATTTGACCGTGCCGGCCGGCAGCGAGGCGCGGGATCTTCCGCTGATCATCAATCCGCATGGCGGTCCCTATGGCATCCGGGATTTCTGGGGGCACAACAGCGAGACGCAGTTCCTGGCCAACCGGGGTTATGCCGTGATGCAGATCAACTACCGCGGCTCCGGAGGTTACGGCCAGCGCTTCCTCGATATCGCCTGGCAGAAGTGGGGCCTGGAAATGCAGGACGACATCACCGACGGCGTGCTGTGGGCGATCGGGCAGGGCATCGTCGACCCGGACCGGGTGTGCATCTACGGCGGCAGTTACGGCGGCTACGCCACGATGGCCGGAATCACCAAGACTCCCGACCTCTACCAGTGCGCCGTCAACTATGTCGGCGTCGTCGACCTCATTGCGCTGCTGGACTACCATCACCGGTTCCGCAACGGCGACTTCATTCAGGCCTGGGGCAAGCGCGCCATCGGCGACCGCAGGGCGGACCGCGAGCGGCTGCTGGCGACCTCGCCCATCAACCATCTCGACAAGATCAAGGTGCCGCTGTACGTGGTGCACGGCAAGCGCGATCCGAGGGTACCGCACGACACACAGTACGTGCCGTTGGTGCGCAAGCTGAGGGGAACCGAAATCGACTACAAGACGATGCTCAAGAACAAGGAAGGCCACGGTTTCCGCAAGGAGGAGAACCGCATCGAGCTCTACACAGAGCTCGAGAAGTTCTTCGCCCAGCACATCGGCGGACGCAGTTCCCAGGTGGCCGCTGCCGGGGCCCGATAAGCGCAGGCGGGTCCGGCCGGCGGCCAGACCTTACAATTCAGCGTTTTCCTGGGTGCCGGGCAAGTGGACGCAAAAAAACTTGAACGGCTGCGCGAAAGGTACGGGCGGCCGGACGGAGACCTGAAGGCGGATGTGCCCTTCAGGGAAGCGCTGAAGCAGGTTTTCGACAGCGACCTGCACCAGAAGAAGCCGTACGGCGATCCGCCGACGCTGCTCGATTTCCCCCACAGCGAGGACTGGACCGGGCTGGATACAGCCCTGATAGGCGTGCCGATGGACCTTGGCGTCACCAACCGGCCCGGGGCGCGTTTCGGCCCAAGGGCGCTGCGCGCGATCGAGAGGGTCGGTCCCTACCACCCCACCTACAACCTCGTTCCCGCCAACGTGCTTCATTGCGCCGACGTGGGCGACGTGCCGTTTCGCTCGCGCTTCAGCCTCGAGAAAAGTATCGAGGACATAGAGGCCTTCTACGCGAAAATCGCGGCCGCCGGACTCAAGCCGATCTCCGCCGGCGGCGATCATTCAATCACCTACCCCATCATGAAGGCGCTGGGCGCCGAAGCGCCTTTAGGCATGGTGCACATCGACGCCCACTGCGACACCGCTGGCCCTTACGACGACGAGAAATTTCATCACGGCGGCCCTTTCCGCCTGGCGGTGCTGGACGGCGTGCTGGACCCCGACCGCTGCGTGCAGCTCGGCGTTCGCGGCAGCGCCGAACTGGCCTGGGCCTTCAGCTACGATTCCGGAATGACCGTCATCCACATGGACGATTTCCATGACATGGGGCTGCCCGCCGTGATATCGCTGTGCCGTGAGAAGGTCGCTGGCGGGCCGGTTTACGTAAGCGTAGATGTCGATGGAATCGACCCTGCCTATACTCCCGGAACAGGCACTCCCGAGGTCGGGGGGCTGACGCCGCTGGAGGCGCAACGCCTGCTGCGCGGTCTTGCGGGACTGCCCGTAGTGGGCGGCGACCTCGTGGAGGTGGCGCCCCAGTATGATCCTTCAGCGAACACCGCCCATGTGGGCGCCACCATGATGTTCGAGATACTCGGCCTTCTGGCCGACCTCAAGGCGAACGGCGGCTGATGGCCGGCTCCCGGTCAACGCAAGACCACGTCAAGAGCCTTCTCGACGGCGCGATCTCGCGGAGGCAGTTCGGCAAGGCGCTGGCGGCGATCGGCTTTTCCGCCGCGGCGGCGGAATCGCTGACGCGGATGATTTCCGAGGCCGACGCCCAGACCCTGCCGGCGGAACGGGGCCGGAGCGTCGAGGGAACAGGCGCCGAAGTCCTCGTGGAAGCCTTGTTGGCGGCGGGCGTGGAGTACCTGTTCGCAACCACGGCGACAGGCATGACCGCGATCTTCGACGCGCTGGCCTCGCGGCCGCAACTCAAGTTCCTGCTGACCCTGCAGGAAGGCCAGGCGACGGCGATGGCGCACGGCTACGAACTGGCCAGCGGCAGGACCGCGGTCCTGCTGGTGCCCGGCGTCGCGGTTCCGTCGGCGATGAACAACCTCTACAACGCCTGGAAGGACCGCTCCGCGATCGTGGCCATTTCCGACTCGTCGCAGACCACCTTCGGGGGCCGCAACCAGTTCCAGCAGATGGACGACTGGCTGGAGCCGCTGCAGCAATTCACCAAGTGGCGCTGGCAGATCAATCGGCCGGAGCGGATCAGCGAGTTCACCCGGCGCGCGATCAAGATGGCGGGAACTCCGCCGGGCGGCCCCGTGCACCTGCGCATCCCCATCAATGTCCTGGGCGAGCCCAAGCTCAAGCAGACCGTCTATCCCCAGCAGCTGTTTCGGGTTGACGTCAATCTGCCGCCGAAACCCGAGCTGCTCGAATCGGCGGCGCGGACCCTGCTGGAGTCGAACGCGCCCTTCATCAACGTCGGACACGAAGTGACGCGCAGCGGCGCGGTGGACGACGTGGTGCGGCTTGCCGAGAAGCTCGGCGCCCGCGTCAGCCAGGGCTATTCCGTCTATGGCGACTTTCCCTTCAAGCACCCGTTGTGGGCCGGGTTCTATGGACTGGGCGCCCCGAAACACCTGGGCCGGAGCGATGTCTTTCTCAACCTGGGCACGGAAATGCCCGGCCCCGGGATCCTCGCGCCTTCGCCGCCGAGGAAGGCGACCGTCATTCACGCGCGCATGGAATACGAAGACATCGGCAACTTCCAGCCGACCGATATCGCCCTGGCCGGCGGCATCCGGGAAATCACCACCGCGCTGATCGACGCCATCGAGGGGATGGCTACCCGCGAACGGCTGGCAAAGCTTAGCGAACCCCGGATGGATGCCGCCCGGGAGGAATTCGCGAAGCGCCTGGAGGAGCAGCGCAAGACGGCCGAAGAGGACTGGAACGCGGCGCCCATCAGCTGGGCGCGCATGGCCTGGGAACTCGACCGGCACCTGGCAGAAGACGCGATCGTCGTCTCCGAACTCGACAACCGACTTCCCTATCACTGGATGGATTTCGCGCCCGGCAGGAAACGGCTGATCGGCCAGACCACGGGGTTCGCGCTGGGCTGGGGCGTGGGCGCCGCGCTGGGCGTCAAGGTGGCCCAGCCGGATCGGCAGGTCGTCTGCCTGGTCGGCGACGGCGCCTTCCTGTTCGGTCAGACGGAAGCGCTATGGGCGGCCGCGCGCCACGACATTCCGATCACCATCGTGGTGTTCAACAACGAATCCTACGACGGCGAGCGGGAGCGCATCTACTGGTTCTCGCCGCTGGCCCGCAATCGCCAGACCCGCGACCAATGGAAGGACATCAGCTGTTATCTCGGCGATCCGCTGGTCGATTTCGCCGCCGTTTCACGGGCGTTTGGAGTAGAGGCCGAAACCGTGCTGGAACCGGCCGGAATGGAAGCCGCCCTGCAACGGGCGCAACTCGTCAACAGGGAGGGCGGAGCCTACCTGATCGACGCCCGGATCATGCAGCAGGGGCACGGCGCCAATTCCACCTGGCACCCGGACATCTCCATCGCCCGCAACAGAAAACGCCTGATCTGACTTCCCAGGTTAGCGGAGCCGCGAAAGCAGGCTCTGAAGTTCGTCGAGGCTCTTGTAGCGCACTTCCAGACGCCCTCCGCGCTTGCCGTGGCGAATGCGCACGGGAGCTCCCCAGCGCTCGCTCAAGTCGCGCTCCAGGCTGACGACGTTCGGGTCGCGCGGCGCCTGTGTCTTCGCCGGCCGGCCTTCCGCCTGCGCCAGGCGCTCCGCTTCGCGGACGGTCAGCCCTTTCTCGGCGATCAGCCGCGCCAGCGCGGCCTGCCGGGCCGGATTCGCCACAGCCAGCAACGCGCGACCGTGTCCCATTTCCAGCTTGCGCTCGGCCAGCAGCTTCCTGGCCGTATCGCCAAGTTCGAGCAGCCTCAGGTGGTTGCTGACCGCGGCGCGCGACATGCCGATCGATCTGCCCACGTCCTTGTGGGTGCCGCCCGAAATTTCCAGAATCGCACGCAGCGCGCGGGCCAGTTCCATGGCGCTCAGGTCCTCTCGCTGAACGTTTTCGACCAGGGCCGCGAGCGCGGCCTCGGCGTCGGACAGTGCCCGCACGACGGCCGGTACGCTTTCCAGGCCTGCATGCTGGGCCGCCCGCCAGCGGCGTTCGCCGGCGACAATCTCGTACCGCGCCAGCGAATCACCTCCCCCATCGACAGGTCGCACCAGCACAGGCTGAACGACACCCTGGGCCCGTATGGATTCGGCCAACTCGGCAATGCGTTCGGGGGCCATGGCCTGGCGCGGCTGAAAGCGCCCCGGCCGCAGCAGGTCCAGCGGCAGTTCCCTGAGATCGCGCTCCGCAGCTTGCGGCTCCCGCCGAGGCCCCAGCAAAGCCTCGAGCCCGCGCCCCAGTCCCCGGTTGGGAGTGGCCATTACTCGGCAAGCCCGCGGCGAATCATTTCGCCGGCGAGGGCCGCGTAGGCCAGCGCCCCGCTGGAGAGCCGGTCATGCTGCAGGACGGAAAGACCGAAGCCGGGCGCCTCGGCAAGGCGCACGTTGCGCGGAATGATCGTGCGGAACAGTTCGTTGGGAAAATGCTTCTGCAATTGCTCGGACACGTCCCGGGCCAGCCGCGTTCGGCCATCGTACATGGTGCGGATTATGCCGCTTATCTCCAGGTCGGGATTCGAACGCGCGCACAGCCCGTCGATCACGCCCACCAACGAAGACAGACCCTCCAGCGCAAAGTACTCGCACTGGATAGGCACCAACACGCCCTCCGCGGCCACGAGGGCGTTCAGCGTGAGGATGTTCAGGCTCGGCGGACAATCGAGCAGGATCGTCTGATAGTTCGACGCCACTTCCAGCAAGGCCCCGCGCATCTGGAGCTCCCGACCTTGCTCCACTTCCAGCAACTCGACTTCGGCGGCGGTCAGCCCCGCGGTTGCCGGCACCAGGTCGAACCCGGCCGATTCGATCCTGATCACGCTCTCCGACGCCCGCGCCCGGCCCATCAGGAGTCCGTAGACGGATTCTCCGATGTCGTCGCGGCCGACGCCGCAGCCGGTGGTGGCGTTGGCTTGCGGGTCGAGATCGACCAGCAACACCTTGCGATCCATTTGCGCAAGGCAGGCGGCCAGGTTGATGGCCGTAGTGGTCTTGCCCACGCCGCCCTTGCGGTTGGCGATCGCGAAAGTGCGTTTCAGTTGTCCACCCCCAGCGCCTTCGCACCTGTCGCCCATGTAAAGACGGCGACATGACGTTGCGCATCCAGACCCGGCACACGCACCGGCTCGCAGGACCGGCATTCGACCGTCGGCAGGCCACGCAACTGCCGTCCGGACGGACGGCGGCCGAGCATTGCGACCAGCATCGACCCCCGACGCACAAGGTGATCGGCCAGCCGAACGAGTTGCGGCAGCGGCGCCAATGCGCGCGCCACGATCGCGCCGGGCGGTTCGGCAGGCCGGTAGCCTTCAAGGCGCTCGCGCACGACGCGCACGTTGACAAGGCCCAGTTCCGAGCAGGCATGGCGTAGAAAAGCCACCTTCCTGGCGGCCGAGTCCAGCAGCACCCAGGCGCTCTCGGGCCGCAGGAGCGCGAGGACCAGGCCCGGCAGCCCCGCTCCGCTGCCCGCGTCCAGCTTCGATCCGGAAGGCAGGAAGGGAAGCACCGCCGCGCTGTCCAGCACGTGGCGAACGACGAGTTCGTTGCGGGTCGCGCGGGCCGTCAGTCGATACCTGCGGTTCCAGCGGGTCAACATGTCCAGGTACGCGTTCAGCCGATCAAGGTCGACGGCGCCCGCGGGCAGTCCCAGCTCCGCCAGGCCTGTCGCCAGCCGCTCGGACGGCGCGGCGGGGGTGGGATTCGCGGCGCCCGTGGTCATGGGCATTCATGCCCGCCCGGCCGCGATCGCTTCCGCGCGGTGGCAGGCCACCATTCCGTGCGAAAGCCTGCGCAGCTCCGGCGTTTCCTGCCGGCAGCGGTCAACCGCGTAAGTGCAGCGCGCCGAGAACGCGCATCCCGGTGGCGGGTTCAGCGGCGACGGCGGTTCTCCCTGAAGCAGTTCGCGCTTTCGGGAGCGCTCCACCTGCGGGTCGGGAATCGGCGCGGCTTCGATGAGCGCTCTGGTATAGGGATGCATGGGCCGGGCGTACAGCTGCCCGCTGTCGGCGATTTCCATCGCCCGGCCCAGGTACATCACCACGACCCGGTGACTTATCTGGCGCACGACCGCCAGGTCGTGGGCGATGAATATGAGCGCCAGCCCAAGCTCGTCCTGAAGTTCCATCAGCAAGTCCACAATCTGCGCCCGGATGGACACGTCCAGAGCGCTGACCGCCTCATCGCAGATCACGACCGCCGGGCCCGGCGCCAGTGCCCGGGCGATCCCGATCCGCTGGCACTGGCCGCCCGAGAACTCGTGCGGATACCGATCCAGTTGCCCGTCCTTCAGGCCCACGCGGTTCAATATCCTGACCACCCGCTCGCCGCGCTCGGCCCTGGATAGGTCGGGCCGGCAGGCGCCCAGCGGCTCGGCGACGATCTGCCGCGCGGTCATGCGCGGATTCAGGGAGGCCAGAGGGTCCTGAAAAACCATTTGCATATTGCGACGCGCAGCCATCCAGGCCTTCTTGTCGGCGTCCTGCAGATCGCCTCCCAGCAATGTCACGCGCCCGGCGCTGGGCGGAACCAGCCCGATGACCGCACGCGCCAGGGAAGACTTGCCGCAGCCCGACTCGCCCACGACGCCCAGCGTTTCCCCGGGCGAAATCGTGAAAGTCCCGGTCGTAACCGCCTTGAGCTTCGGCCTGGGGGCGAACAGCCGCGGGCGATTCAGGGAATAAACGACGTCCAGGCCCTCGACGTCCAGAACGGGCTCGGCGCCGGCGGCCCTCCTGCCGCGCGGGCGGGCGTCGCGGTCCAGCCGGGGGACGGCGGCCAGCAGGCGTCGCGTGTAAGGATGCCCGGGGGCGGCATAGACCCGATCCACGCTGCCGCGCTCCTTGCACTCGCCGTCCTGCATGACCAGCACGTCGTCGCAGAAGCCGGCGACCACGCCGAGATCGTGGGTAATGAAAATGATGGCCGCGTTGAAATCGCGCCTGAGTTCCTGCATCAGCGTAAGTATCTGCGCCTGCACCGTTACGTCCAGCGCGGTGGTGGGCTCATCGGCAATCAGCAGCGCGGGTGTGCACAGCAACGCCGTGGCGATGGTCACCCGTTGGCGCATGCCGCCGGACAACTCATGCGGCCAGGATTGAAGACGCTTGCCGGCGTCCGGTATCCGAACCGCCTCCAGCAGCTCCCCGCACCGCCTGAGCGCCTGCCGACGGCTCATGCCCTCGTGCAGTTCCAGCACCTGCGCCATCTGCACGCCGATCCTCAGATACGGGTTCAGCGAAGTCATGGGGTCCTGGAAGATCATCGCGATGCGGTTGCCACGAATGCCGCGCAGATCGCGATCGGCCATGCCGATCAGTTCGCGGCCCTCGAACCGGGCGCTTCCCGTACTGCGGCCGTTGTCGGCCAGCAGGCCCATGAGACTCAGCACCGTCTGGCTCTTGCCCGAACCGGACTCTCCCACGATGCCCAGGGTCCTGCCCGCCTCCAGGTCGAAATCTATCCCTCGCACGGCATGCACGACGCCGTCCGGCGTGCCGAAATCGACCTTGAGATCGCGGACCGAGATCAGGGACATTCAGGCGCTCCTGTCGCGCGGGTCCAGCGCGTCGCGCAGCCCGTCGCCGATGAAATTGCAGCAGAACAGCGTGGCGGCCAGGAACCCGGCAGGAAAGATCAGCGTCCAGGGAGCGTTTTCGAGTTCCTTGGCCCCTTCGTTCACCAGCGCTCCCCAGGACGTCATCGGTTCCTGCACGCCCAGCCCCAGGAAACTCAGGAAAGACTCCACCAGGATCACCTGCGGGATCGTGAGCGTTACGTACACGACCACCACGCCGAACAGATTGGGGACGATGTGCCGCCGGATGATCCGGGGCGTGGACACGCCGGCCGCCTGGGCGGCCTCGACGAATTCGCGGCGCTTGATGCTCAGGGTCTGGCCGCGCACGATGCGCGCCATGTCCAGCCAGTTAATGGCGCCGATGGCCACGAAGATCAGCGCGATGTTGCGTCCGAACAGCACCATCAGCAGGATCACCAGGAACATGAAGGGCATCGCATAGAGGATGTCCACGATGCGCATCATCACCTGGTCCGTCCTTCCTCCCAGGTAGCCCGCCAGCGCGCCGTAGCTGATGCCGATGACGAGGCTCACCGCCGTCGCCACCAGGCCCACCATCAGCGAGATGCGGCCTCCGACCAGCGTGCGCACGAACAGGTCCCTGCCGAGATCGTCGGTGCCGAACAGATGCCAGCCCTCCAGCGAGGGGGGGACCGATACGTAGTCCCAGTCGAGATAATCGAATTCCACGGGCGTCAGGGCCGGACCGAAGACACACAGGACTGCCACGACAGCCAGGATCGCCGCGGCGGTCATCGCGGCCCGGTTGCGGCGCAAGGCCCTCCATGCGTCGCTCCACAAGCCGCGGCCGCCACCCGCCGCCTGCCGGATCGCCGCACGGTTTGGACTGGTCTTCCTCACGACTTGGCGCTCACGACCTGTCAGTTACGTTGACGGACCCTTGGGTCAAGCAGGCCATAGCAGATGTCCACGAGGAAGTTGAACAGGATGATCAGCACTCCGTAGAAAACGACGACGCCCATGACCAGGGTGTAGTCCCGGTTGAGCGCGCCCTGCACGAAATGGCGACCCAGGCCGGGTACGCCGAAGATCTGCTCGACCACCACCGAGCCCGTGATGACGGCCGCCGTCGCGGGGCCCAGATACGAAAGCACCGGCAGCAGCCCGGGCTTGAGCGCATGCCGCAGCAGGATGGTGGACTGCGCCAGACCCTGTGCGCGCGCCATGCGGATGAAATTGCTGCGCAGCACCTCGATCATGCTGCCGCGTGTAAGCCGGGCGATATAGGCGATCTGCGGCAACGCCAGGGCGATGACCGGCATCACCATGTTGGGCAGCCGGGCAAGCAACCCCTCGGTGGGCCAGCCGCCCGCCGGTAACCAGTCGAGGTGCACCGCGAATGCCAGGATCAACAGCGGTCCGACCACGAAGTTGGGGATCGAGATCCCCGTCATGCTGGCGGCCATCACCGCGTGGTCTGACGGGCGGTTCTGTCGCAACGCCGCCCAGCCCCCGGCCGTCACGCCAACCAGCAGGGCCAGCAGCATGGCGCAGGCCCCGAGCTGCAGCGATACCGGAAACCCTTCGCGGATCAGTTCGGTCACGCTGCGGTCGATGTACTGGAAGGAGGGGCCGAAGTCGCCCTGCGCCAGCCCCTGGAGGTAGCGGTAGAGCTGCTGATACAGCGGCTCGTCGAGATGATAGGCCGCGCGGATCTTGGCCTCGATTTCCGGATGAAGCGTTTTCTCGGTGTCGAACGGGCCGCCGGGCGCGGCGCGAATCATGAAGAACGCCAGTGCGATGAGGATCAGCAGCGTAGGGATCGCCGCGAAGACCCGCCTTAAGGCGTAACGGAACATCCGCGCATCATAACGGCCGGAACACCGCGCCGCCTGCTAGTGCTTCAGGATACGGAGGTGCCGGGTGTAGATGTGGTCCATGATGTTGCCTTCGTAGCCCTCGACCCACGGCTTGACCATCCGCTTGGTGACATAGAAATACAGCGGCATCAGGGGGTGGTCGGCAAGCAGGACCCGCTCGGCCTCCTGCAGGTACCGCGCCCGTAGCGCCACGTCCGGTTCGGCCGACGCGGCGGCCAGCAGGGCATCGTAGCGTGGGCTGTCGTAACCGAAATCGTTCTGCTCGTTGGTGGACTCGAGAAGTTGCGCGAAGGTGTAGGCGTCCTCATAGTCGCCGATCCATCCGGCGCGGTAGATCTGCGTGTCTTCCTTGCGCTTGCGCGTTTCCAGGAAGACCTTCCACTCCTGATTGGCCAGCGAAGCTTCCACGCCCAGCACCTGCTTCCACATGAAGGCCAGCGCGATAGCGACGCGCTTGTGGTTGTCGGAGGTGTTGTAAAGGACCTCCACCTGCAAGGGGTTCTCGGCCGAGTAACCGGCCTCGGCATAAAGGCGTCTGGCTTCCGCCTCGCGTTGTGCCTGGGTCCATCCGGCTTCCTCCGGCACCTGCTGCTCGTAGCCGCGCACCGGAGGGACCCAGCTGTAGGCGGGCAATTCGCCGGCGCCGCTTACGACGTACGCGATGATGTCGCGATCTACCGCCAGCGACAACGCACGCCGCAAGCCTGGCCGGCCGACGAAAGGGGGTTGCGTTGTATTGAAGCCGAAATAGTAGGTGCCCAGGTAGGGCGTGACACGGAATTCGTCGGCCAGATTCTGCCGGATCCATTTGAGCTGCTTTTGCGGGATCGTGCTGGTGATGTCCAGCTCGTCGGCGCGATAGCGCTTGAGTTCGGCGTCCTGATTCTCGATGGCGTAGTAACGCACCTCGTCGATCGTGGTGTTGTCGTCGTCCCAGTACTGCGGATTGCGGGCGAGATGAATGTGCGATTGCACCACCCATGCCTCCAGGCGATAGGCGCCGTTGCCCACGTGCGTTTCGACCCGCGACCAGTTCGTCCCGTTCGTTTCCACAACGCCCCGATGCACCGCATAGCAGGTCGAATGGGTGAGCAGCCCCAGCAGGTAGGGCGTGGGCGTTTCAAGTTGAATCACGAAAGTGCGCTCGTCAACCGCCTCGACGCCCAGCGCTTCCGGGGGCAGCTCGCCCGCGATCACCGCCCGGGCGTTGCGGATCGGCGCCAGCACGCTGGAGTAGCGCGAAAGCGTATTCGGGTCCGCGCTGCGGCGCAGACCGTACTCGAAATCGAAGGCGGTCACCGGATCGCCATTGCTCCAGCGACCGTCCGGGCGTATGGTGAATGTGTAGGTCAGACCGTCAGCTGATATCTCCCAGGACTCGGCGGCCCCGGGTATCAGCTCGCCGTTGGGGGCCTCGGCCACAAGCCCCTCGAACAGGTCGCGCAGAATGTTGGATGACGGCACCCCTTCGGCGCGGTGCGGGTCCAGCGATTGAGGCTCGGTTCCGTTGCCACGGTGCAGGACCTGGACTTCCGCCAGTTCCTGACCCGTTTCTCCACCGATCGGGCCGTAGCTGACCGGCGCCTGTTCCTGGCCGCCGCCGCAGCCTCCGAGCGCGAGCGTGCTCGCCAATAGGATACTTTTCAGGCGCATTGCAACTCCCGCTTCTTCAGGTGGACCAGTAACTGCGAAACCGCGGCGGGCGTCATCCCGGGGATGCGTTCGGCCTGACCGATGGTGCCCGGGCGGGCCAGGGCGAGCTTCTCGCGAACTTCATTGGACAGGCCCCGCACCATCGCGTAGTCCAGTTCCGCGGGCAGCGGCGTTCCTCTCATCCGGCGGTTGCGCCTGATTTCCGCTCCCTGGCGCTTGAGATAGCCGGCGTAGCGGACCTCGATCTCCACTGCCTCTTCCACCTGCCGCATCAGTTCCGGCCACTCGCCGTCACCGGCGGCGCGCCGACCCACGCGCGGCAAGGCGGTCACGCGCCGGTAATCCCATTCGGGGCGGCGAAGCAGCGCAAGCGCGTTGCCGGCGGTGCTCGCGTCGCCGCCGGGGGCCGGCGCCGTGCAATGCTCAAGCCGGTCCCGTTCCTTCTCGATCGCCTCCTGCTTGAGATTGAAGGCCTTCCACCGTTCCTCCCCGACCAGCCCCAGGCGCCTGCCCTCGGGGGTCAGGCGGGCGTCGGCGTTGTCTTCGCGCAACCGCAGACGGTACTCGGCCCGGCTGGTGAACATCCGGTACGGCTCGGTGACGCCGCGAGTCACCAGGTCGTCCACGAGCACGCCCATGTAGGCCTCCTCTCGCCCGGGCGTGAAGCCCGGTTCGCCGCGCCCGGCCAGCACCGCGTTGATCCCGGCCAGCAGGCCCTGCGCAGCGGCCTCTTCGTAGCCGGTGGTGCCGTTGATCTGTCCGGCGAAATAGAGTCCCGCCAAGGCTTGCGTCTGCAGGTCGGCGCCCAGTTCCCGCGGATCGAAATAATCGTACTCGATCGCGTAGCCGGGCCGGGTCATGCGGGCCCGCTCGAATCCCGGAATCGTGGCCAGAAACTCAAGCTGTACGTCCGCCGGAAGGCTGGTGGATATGCCGTTGGGATAGACCTCCGCGGTGGTCAGCCCCTCCGGTTCAACGAAAATCTGGTGCGACCCGCGATCCGCGAAGCGCACGACCTTGTCCTCCAGCGAGGGGCAATAGCGGGGGCCAACGCCCTCTATGGCGCCGCTGTACATCGGAGACTGGTCCAGCCTGGCCCGAACGATGTCGTGGGTGGCTTCGGTGGTGCGGGTGAGGTGGCATTCCACCTGCCGCGGGTGTTGCCCAAGGCGGCCCATGAACGAGAACACCGGCCTGGGCGTGTCCCCGGGCTGCCTCCGCATGACCGAGAAATCGATTGTGCTGCCGTCCAGCCGGGGCGGCGTTCCGGTCTTCAGCCTCCCCACCGGCAATTCGAGCTCCCTCAATCGCCGGGCCAGGCGGTTCGCCGGCGGGTCTCCGGCCCGGCCGGCGGCATGACGCTCGCTGCCCACGTGGATCTGTCCGCCCAGGAAGGTCCCGACCGTCAGCACCACGGCCCCGGCGCGGAACTCCTGTCCCGTGCGGGTCCTGACCCCGGCCATGCGGTGCCGTTCGATCACCAGGTCGTCGACGCTGTCCTGGAACAGCGTCAGTCCACGGGCCGATTCCAGCCCTTTGCGTATGGCCGCCTTGTACAGCAAGCGGTCGGCCTGCGCCCGGGTTGCGCGCACCGCCGGTCCCTTGCTGGCGTTGAGCCGGCGGAAATGGATTCCGGCGCGATCGGCCGCCGTCGCAATGGCTCCGCCAAGCGCGTCGATCTCGCGCGCCAGGTGGCCCTTGCCGACGCCGCCGATTGCCGGATTGCAGCTCATCTGCCCGAGCGTGTCCAGGCTGTGCGTAATCAGCAGAACGCGCGCTCCCATGCGTGAGCCCGCCAGCGCCGCTTCGGTGCCGGCGTGACCGCCACCCACAACGATTACATCAAATTCCGCCTGGCTCATCGATCCGGTTGCCAATTCCCGCAAGGCGCGGTCTTGCTCGAGGCCGACCCTGCGTCAGCCGGCAGGATTTTACTTCCCGATGCAGAACTGCGAGAAGATCTCGCCCAGCAGGTCGTCGCTGCCCACCGCTCCGGTGATCTCGCCCAGGTGCTCCTGGGCGAGCCGCAGTTCCTCGGCCACCAGTTCCGCGGAATGGCCTTGACCGAACAGGGATCCCGCTGCGAGAAAACGCCGGTTCGCCTCCTTGAGGCTGTTGACCTGCCGGGACCGGGCCGAAAACACGCCCTCGGCGGACCCTCCGGCCGCCTCCGCCAGAATCTCCCTGAGCGAGTCCAGCCCGGCGCCGGTCCTGGCGCTGAGGCTTACGGTCCTGTCTCCCGCCGCTCCGGGGGTCTCGCCGGTCAGGTCGATCTTGTTGCGCACTACGATGGTCCGGCCGGCCGGGCGCGGCTGCCGTCCGCCCGCTGCGGCGTCCCAGACGTTGAGCACCAGGTCCGCCTCGTCGCGCGCCGCGCGAGCCCTGCGGACGCCTTCCCGTTCCACGCCGCCCCCGGCAGAACGCAAGCCGGCGGTGTCGATCAGTTCCACGGGAATGCCCTCGATACTGATCTCCGCCCGCACCAGGTCGCGCGTGGTGCCCGGCTCGTCGGCCACGATGGCGGCAGGTTCACCCGCCAGGACGTTCATGAGCGAAGACTTGCCGGCATTGGGACGCCCGGAAATCACGACGTTCAGCCCGTCGCGAAGAATCCGGCCCCGTTCGGCGGCCTCCGACACCCGCCCGAACCGTATCCCCAGCTCTTCGAAGCCCTCCTTGAGCGTGCGGTCCTCGAGCGGGTTGACCTCCTCGTCGGGGAAGTCCAGCGTGGCCTCCAGGTGGGCCCGCAGGCCGGTAAGGCGGGAAACCAGGGCCTCCACGGCTTCCGAGAAGGCGCCGCGCAGGCTGCGTGCGGCGGCCCGCGCGGCGGCTGCGCTGGCGGCGTCGATGAGGTCGGCCACGGCTTCGGCCTGCGCCAGGTCCATGCGGTCATTGAGAAACGCCCGCCGCGAGAACTCGCCCGGGCCGGCGGGCCGCGCGCCAAGTTCGCAGATCCGGGCGGTGAGCAGGTCGCAGACTACCGGGCTGCCGTGCACCTGCAGTTCCAGCACATCTTCGCCGGTAAAGGAGTTGGGGGCCGGAAAGAACAGCGCCAGGCCGCGGTCGAGCAATTCTCCGGAGGAATCCGTGAGCGACACCAGGCAGGCGCTGCGCGCCGGCGGCACTTGGCCGAGTATTTCCACGGTCATGGCGCGCACGGCTTCGCCCGATACGCGAATCACCGCCACGCCGCCGCGCCCGGGCGGCGTGGCGCAGGCGACTATCGTGCCGCCCGCTTCCCGGGCGCCTTGTCGGTCCGGCGATTGATCCGCCATTGCTGCAGGGTGGAGAAGATCGAATTGGTCAGCCAGTACAAGACCAGGCCGGAGGGGAAGAACATGAAGAACACGGTGAACATCACCGGCATCGCCGTCATGATCCGGGCCTGCATGGGGTCGGGCGGCTTGGGGTTCAGTTTCTGCTGCCAGAACATCGCCGCACCCATGAGCGCGGGCAGCACGAAGATCGGGTCGCGCGAGGACAGGTCGTTGATCCACAGCAGGAAGGGCGCCTGGCGGATTTCCACGCTCTCCACCAGCACCCAGTAGAACGCGATGAAGAACGGCAACTGTATGAATATGGGCAGGCAGCCGGCGGCCGGATTGACCTTCTCCGTCTTGTACAGATCCATCATGGCGCGGTTGCGCCCCTGCGGATCGTCCTTGAACCGTTCCTGAATCGACTTGAGCCGCGGCTGCAGCTTGCGCATGCGGGCCATGGACTTGCCGCTGGCCTCCGTGAGCGGGAACAGCACCGCCTTGATGATCAGCGTGGCGAGGACGATGGCCCAGCCCCAGTTGCCGACGCCCGCGAACAAGGTCTTAAGAAGCCAGAAAAGAGGCTGGGCGAATATCGTGAAAATCCCGTAGTCCACGGTCAATTCCAGTCCCGGTGCGGTCTCGCTGAGCTGCGATTGCAGCTTCGGGCCCACGAACAAGCTGGCGAAAAAGCGCTCTTCGCCGCCCGGCGGCACCGCCCGCACCGGACCGATCGCGCTCAGTCGGTAGGTGCGCCCGGAAACCCTGCCGTCGTACCGGTAGGGCTGTTCCCCATCGGGCACGGCCGCCGCGACAAAGTGGTGCTGTATGGACCCCACCCAGCCGGCCGTGATGTTGGCCTCGCTGAGCGGCTCTTCCTCGATATCGTCCACGTCCATCCGGTCGTAGCTGTCGCCGTCATAGTAGACAGGGCCGGTAATGGAGTAGGTGTCGACGTTGAACATCGAGCGCTTCTCCGGAAGGTGGACGCGGCGCAGCAGAACGTAGGGCGCCACGCCGTAATCGCCGCCGCCCCCGTTGCGCACCACCTGCTCCACCTCGACCGCGTAGCTTCCGCGGCGGAACGTGTAAAGCTTGGTCACGCTGACGCCGCCCTCGCTCCAGGTCAGCGGCACGACCAGTTCGTCTTCGCCCTCGAGAAGCCGGAACTCGCTGAGTTCGCTCAAAAAACGCTCGTGATGATTGGCTTCCGGGGCGTCATCCACCGCCCGCAAACCGGTGCTCAGGGTGTACTCGGCCCCGGGCGTGGCGCTCAACAGCCGCACCTTGGCTGCGTCTTCGTTCTTGTCAACCGGGTAGTCCAGCAGGATCGCTTCGACCAGATCGCCGCCCACCTTGCTGATGGACAGGTCGAACACGTCGGTGACCACCCGCACCACCGGTGGCGGCGCCGACAGGCGGGCGGGCGATTCCGCCTGGTCCTCCCCGGGCTCGGCGCCGGAAACGGAGGGAAGAGCCGGCAGGTCCGTCTCGTCAGGTGCGGCCGGCGAAGACGGCGCCGGCAGGTCCCCGGAGACCGGAGCCGGCTCGGCGTCGCGGCGAAGCTCGTCCTGGTTCCACGCCTGCCAGCTGAACAGCAGCATGGCGCCGAACATGATCCAGAGCGGGAACCTCAGTCTTTCCACTTGCCCTCCGCTTCGGCCGCCCGCACAACCTCGCTCCAAAGGCGCGGCAACCGGGGCCTGAGATCAATCGCCCCGCCGGCCGGGGGCCGGTTGAGGCTCACCACGATGTCCAGCCCGGCCAGACGGTGCTGGTTGACCCGGAAACTCTCCCTGAGCTGTCGCCGTACCCGGTTGCGGACCACGGCCTTGCGGGTGGCCTTCAAGCTTACCGCCAGCCCCAGGCGGGCGGGCCCCTCGCCGTTGGGGCGAATGCGGGCGTGCAGGAGGCCGGCCCGGGCCCGGCGACCCGTGCGAAACACGGCGCGAAAATCGGACGCCTTGAGCAGGCGGGCTTCGCGAGGAAAACGCAGCCGTTCTGGTGTCATGCCGTGCAAGTGCCGTGGGAACCGCAAAGTATTGATTTTCCGGCGATTCTATCGCTTGTCACCGGCTCGCCCAGAATGCCGGCGACCGCTAGCCGCCGGTTGCGGCGACTAGTGCGACAGCCTGGCCCGTCCCTTGCTCCTCCGCCTCTTCAGGACCAGCCGGCCGGCCCTCGTCGCCATGCGGGCGCGAAAGCCGTGAGTGCGCTTGCGTTTGATGCGACTGGGCTGGTATGTGCGCTTCATTGCTCTTGAATGAAATCGCGGCGGTCACCGCCGCCGCACAAGGGGCGCTCAGCATAGCCTCTGGCAGGCGCAAAGTCAATGAAGGCAAGGGGTTTGATTCCGGCGGCGAGTTGTGGAATAAAGTGCCTTACGAGGCTCATCCGGGACCCCTTCGACCACCAAGCCCATGCCTGGCGCAACGCGTGAGAAAACTGATTTCTGGCACGAGGTTTGTCGGGAACTGAGACCCCTTCTGGCGGAGGAAAAGTACAACACCTACATCCAGCCCCTTGAGGCGCAGTTCGACAACGGCCGGCTCAGGCTGATCGCCCCCAACCGCTTCGTTCGCGGCTGGATCGAGTCCAATTGCATGCACCTCCTGGCCGAGGCCTGCGAACGGCAGGGCGCCGAGGCCGATGTGGAGCTCCTCGACCGGCCGATCCCTCGGCGGGCCCCTGCCGCGGCGCCACCAGAGGCGGCGGCGCCGCCGCTGCCGGGTTCCAGGTTGACGTCCCACTTCACCTTCGATGCGTTCGTTACCGGGCCGACCAACCAGGTCGCCTACGACGCCGCCCGCCACGTGGCCCGCCACCGGGCCTACAACCCGCTGCTCATCTATGGCGGCGTCGGGCTGGGCAAGACTCATCTCATGCACGCCATCGGCCACCAGCTCCTGGCGGACCGGCGCGGGCTGCGCGTCGCCTATGTGCATTCGGACACCTTCATCAACGACTACCTGAGCGCCTTGCGCAAGGTGCGCGCTTCCTACGGCAGATCGGGTTCCGACCAGCTTGTCGAGCAATTCAAGCGCTCCTACCGCAGCGTGGACACGCTCCTGCTGGACGACGTGCAGTTCCTGGCCGGCAAGGAGAGTTCGCAGGAGCAGTTCTATCACACGCTCAACGTGCTGCTGCAGGACGGCCGGCAGATCGTTCTGACCTGCGACAAGCTTCCGCGCGAGGTGACCGGGCTGGAAACCCGCGTGATCTCGCGGCTCGGTTCCGGCCTGATGGTCAACATCGAACCGCCGGACCTGGAAACCCGCGCCGCCATCGTGCTTGCCAAGGCCGAAGCGGCCCGCGTGGATTGCCCCGAAGACGTGGCGATGTATATCGCGCAGCACGTCTTCTCCAGCGTCCGCGAACTCGAGGGCGCCTACCGCACCGTCGAAGCCATGTCGCGTTTCCGCGGCATGCCGATCGATCTCCAGCTGGCCAGGCAGGCCCTGAAGAATCACGTGGCTTCGGTGGCGCGCCGCATTACTCCGGAGGAAATTCAGAAGCTGGTCGCCAACTACTTTCAGATCCGTCCCTCCGACTTGCGCTCCGCCAGCCGCAAACGGGCGATCGTGCGGCCACGTCAGATCGCAATGGTGCTGGCGCGGGAATACACCGACTTGAGCCTGCCCGACATCGGCGAGGCCTTTGGCGGGCGGGACCACACGACCGTAATCAACGCGGTCCGCCGGATTCAGGAATTGCGAGGTACAGACCACAATTTAGACCAGCAATACAAGAGTCTGGCCAGTATCCTTGCACAATAGCTTCCGCATGGGAGTTGCCTGGGGACAAGGCCGGTCCTGTTTGTGGATGAGCTGTTGAGCTGTCGTTCACCCACATTCCGCCCACAGGCGCCACTACCGCAAGCACACCCTGGCATCCACACCGAACTGGAACGCAAGCTGTTGATTTATAAAATCTTTTTGGATATTCACACATATCCACCTACGTTATCGTCATCATCATCTTCATATATGAGATGGTGATAAAGGAGGACTCATGAAACTCAGCATTCCGCAAGAGGGCCTGCACAGTCTTTTGCAATCGGTCACAAGTGCGGCCCAAAGCCAGGCGGACACCATGGCAATTCTTCGCAATGCGCTGCTGGATGCGGCCGAAGGGTTTCTGACCGCCACCTGCACCAACCTGGAACTGACGCTCGTGGCGCGGGCGCAGTTGATCGACATCGCGACGGAAGGCTCGGTAACCGTGCCGGCGAAACTGCTGCAGGGCATAAGCGCATCACTTCGCGGCGGAAGCAATATCGAACTGGAGCTTGACGGAAACCAGCTTTCCGTGAAGTGCGGGCGCTATTCGGGAACGCTGGAAACGTTGCCTCCGGAGGACTTTCCACAGCTGGACCCGGGAAACGGCGTCGACGGAGTCACGATGAAGTCCGCCGTGCTGGCGAAGATGCTGTCGGAGACCCACTTTGCCATGGCGCAATCCGATCCACGGTATTACCTCAATGGCATGCTGATTGAAGTCTCGGAAGAGGGCCTGCGGCTGGTGGCAACAGACGGCCATCGCCTGTCATGCTCGGAAACGACCGAATGCACGGCGTCGGGGGATTCCGGCTCCAGCAAGGGAATCGTCCCGCGCAACAGCATCAACGCCTTGCGCCCGCTGCTCGCGTTCAGCGAAGACGTGGAGTTGGCCATGGGGGACAACCAGGTTCGATTCAGCCTGGGTGATCGACACATGACTTCAAAGCTCATCGAGGGCCGCTACCCCGAATACCGGCGAGTCATTCCCGAGCGGCAGGAAAAACCCGTGGTGGCCAACCGCGAAGCGCTGGAATCGGCCTTGAGCCGGGTGGCCCTGGTGGCGCGCGAGAGCCGCGGCGTAAGGGATCAGCGCATACCGCTGGTGTCGGTGCTGGTCAAGGAGAACCTGGTGGGCATCAGCACCGAGGGTGGCCAGGGCGCACAGGCGCAGGACGAAATCGAGGCCGGCTACCACGGCCCCGAGATCAAGGTGGGGTTCAACGCCATCTACCTGACGGACGTGCTGAAATCCCTGCAATCCGATGAGGTTGAGATTCATGTGCGCGACGGAAACAGCAGCGTGCTCATCTGCGCGCCCGATGGGGAAGCCGTGCAGCACATCGTCATGCCCATGCGCCTGTAGCGGGGAACGCCGCCTGCGGCGAATGCCGCCCATACGCAACGGGTGAGGCGTGGCGCAGTTGACGGAACTTAAGGTCCGCAACCTGCGGGCGCTGGAAGATATTGATTTGTCCCCCGACGGGCGTGTCAACCTCATCACGGGACACAACGGCGCCGGCAAGACAACCGTTCTGGAGGCAATCTACTTGCTGTCGCGGGGCCGGTCTTTCCGGGGTAGCGACTTGCGGCAACTCGTTGCACACGGAAAGCCGGCGGCAGCGATCGGCGGCACGGTGGTGGTGGGCAAGGCGGGCCGGCGGCTTGGCCTGACGATTTCAGGAAGGAGCGCGCGGGCGCGGCTGGACGGCGCGGACGGTGCCCGACGTCCGGAAATCGCCCGCCTGCTGCCGGTGCTGAACCTGGACGCGAGGCTGATGGACCTGGTGGACCGCGGCCCCGAGCGGCGCCGGCTGCTGCTCAACTGGGTGACGTTTCACGTGGAACCCGGGTTTAACGCCGCCTGGAGGCGGTTTCGTCGCACATTGAGACAGCGGAACGCCAGTCTCAGGCAAGGCGCGGCAGCAAAGGCCGTCGCGGCCTGGGACGGCGAGTTTTGTCGGGCTGCGCTGGAAATGGAGGCGCTGCGTAAGGCAGTGGCGGGGCGGCTTAGGCCGCGGTTTGCGAAGACCGCGGCAAGGCTTACCGGAATGCGGGCAGATTGGGACTACCATCCGGGCTGGCCCAGGGAAGATTCTCTGGAGGAAATACTCAGGGCGGGCCTGGACGGGGACCGCAGGCAGGGAAACACCCGCTTCGGCCCGCAGCGGGCCGACCTGGTTCTGCGTCTGGAGTCCAGGCGGGCCAGGTACATTGCGTCGCGGGGGCAGCAGAAGCTTTTGGCCTCGTCGCTCATGCTGGCGGCGGCGGAAGTGCTTGACGCGGAGGGCGCCAACCGGCCGGTTCTGCTGGTGGATGAGCCGTTGGTGGAGCTGGATGCGGACCATGGGCAGGAATTGCTGCGGGCCTTTGTCGAACGGGACGCTCAGATCTTCATTGCTGCGGTGGATACGGCCCCATTCAGGCAGTTGATGGAGGCGCCGGAAATTCGCCTGAAAGAGGGCGCGCTGGTATAATTTGGCATGTGCGCGGAGCGTCGGCAGGAACACCGCAGCAGCCTGATCAAGGAAGATTTTCGTAGTCGATAACCATGCAAGATCCCGGCGAAGAACTCACCATGCCCACCGGGCAAGCTCCGGCGGATGCTTCCGAGTCCTATGGCGCGGACCAGATCGAGGTCCTGGAGGACCGGGAGTCGGTGCGCAAGCTGCCCGGGATGTATATCGGGGACACGGACGACGGCACCGGCCTGCATCACCTGAT
>JAPPHC010000071.1 GCA_028821145.1 Gammaproteobacteria bacterium
AACGTGATGGCGCGCCAGTTGCTGCTGACGCTGGGCGCGGAGACGTTCGGGCCGCCGGCAACGCTGGACAAGGCGCGTAAGGCCGCCGGCGAGGTCCTGAAACGCGAAGGGCTGGAGCTTCCCAGCCTGATTCTGGACAACGGGTCCGGCCTGTCGCGGGTTTCCCGGATATCCGCTGCCGACCTGGGAAGACTGCTGGCGCATGCCGGCCGGGGCTCCCGCTTCCCCGAACTCGCCGCCTCCCTGCCGATCGCCGGGCGCGACGGCACCCTGACGAAAACCTACAGCGAAACCCCCTTCGGCGGGCGGGCGCACATCAAGACCGGCAGCCTCAACGGGGTGTCGGCAATCGCCGGATATGTCCTGGCCGATAGCGGCCGCCGGCTCGCCGTAGTTGCGCTGCTCGAGCACCCCCTGGCGGCCAAGGGTCCGGGCGAGGAAGCTCACGGCCAGCTTTTGACAGCGATCAGCCGTCGTTGATAGAATCCGCGCCCGGCAATTCACTGCCGCGCCAAGCCGCAAGGAAGGCTTCAATGAAACTAGTAATGGCCATCATCAAGCCGTTCAGGCTGGATCATGTACGCAACACCTTGTCCGACCTCGGGATCAACGGCATGACCGTCTCCGAGGTGCAGGGTTTCGGGCGACAACGTGGCCATACGGAGCTGTATCGGGGCGCCGAATACATGGTGGATTTCATCCCCAAGACCAAGATCGAGGTTGCGTGTACCGACGAATTGGCCGAGCGGGTGGTGGAGGCCATCATCGACTCCGGGAAGACCGGCAAGGTCGGAGACGGCAAGGTCTTCGTGATGGATCTTGAGGAGGCCTTCCGGGTCCGCACCGGGGAGAGCGGTGACTCGGCGCTGTAGCGGGCGTAGCTTATCGGGGCCCCGGCGGGTAGCCGGCGTCCCTTCAAAAGGGGAACTTTCTATGAGTAGAGCGATATTGATCGCTGTGGCCGGGTTGCTGTTGTCGGGCGTTGCGAGCGCCGACACGCTGGACAAGGCCGACACCGCGTGGTTGCTGACTTCCACGGCCCTGGTCCTGTTCATGACGCTGCCGGGGCTGGCGTTGTTCTACGGCGGTCTGGTGGGCCGCCGCAACGTGTTGTCGGTGCTGATGCAATGCTTCACGATCGCCGGGATCGTCACGTTCCTGTGGGTCATCGTGCAGTACAGCCTGGCGTTCAGCGACGGCGGAGCGATGAATCAATGGGTGGGCGGCTTCGGCAGCGCGTTTCTGGCCGGAGTGACCGTCGATTCGCTCGCCGGCACCGCGCCGGAAACGATCTTCATCGCCTTCCAGCTCACCTTCGCGATCATCACCTGCGCCCTGATCGTGGGCGGATTTGCGGAACGCATGCAGTTTTCCGCGATGGTGCTGTTCTCGGTGCTGTGGTCGCTGCTCGTCTATGCCCCGGTCTGTCACTGGGTTTGGGGCGGCGGCTGGCTGGCCGACATGGGATTCCTGGACTTCGCCGGCGGCGCGGTGGTGCACCTGACCGCGGGCGTGGGAGCGCTGGTTGCCGCCATGGTGCTGGGTTCGCGAACGGGCTTTCCGCAAAAGCCGATGCCGCCGCATAGCCTGCCGCTCACGGTAGCCGGCGCCGGCATGCTCTGGGTAGGCTGGTTCGGATTCAACGGGGGCAGCGCGCTGGCGGCGGACGGCGCCGCGGCGATGGCCCTGCTTGTCACCCATATCGGCGCATCGGCCGGCGCAATGGGCTGGATGGCGATGGAGTGGATCAAGTTCGGCAAGCCCAGCGTGCTGGGCGTCGTGACCGGCATGGTCGCGGGGCTGGGCACGATCACGCCGGCCTCCGGCTTCGTCGGCCCGATCGGCGCGCTGATCATCGGCCTGGCCGCGGGCGTCGTGTGCTTCTATGCGACGCGCATCATCAAGCGGGTGCTGGTGATCGACGATTCGCTGGACGTGTTCCCGGTCCACGGCGTGGGCGGGTCCCTGGGGCTGCTGCTCTGCGCCGTGTTCGTGAATGCCAACCTGGGCGGCGCCGGCTATGCCGAGGGCATGAACCTGGGTTCGCAACTCTTCGTCCAGGCGGTAGGCCTGGCGGCGACGTTTGCATGGACCGCGGTGGCCACTTGGGTCATCCTCAAGGTCGTCGGACTCATCACGCCGCTGCGCGTGAGCGAAGAGGACGAAATCGAGGGTCTGGATCTCACCCAGCACGAAGAGCGCGGCTACAGCCGCTAATCCCGCTAGCGAGGGCGTTTCGCCCTCAAGCAATCGCGATTAGCTCTTCCGCATGGCCGGGCGCGCGAGGGCGTTGCGCTGAGTTAGTATTGCGGTATGTTGATACGCAATAAGACCGATATTCCATCCTCGGAAATAACCTCCGAAAGCACCTGGTTCAATCGCCGTTCCGTAATTGCAGGTCTCGCCGCGGCAGGCCTGGTGGGCACGGCCCGCGCCGCGCCCGCCAATCTCGCGGCCGGCACCGGCCAGAAGGAATTGCCCGGCGTAACGCCCGGCCCCTTCAGCACCGACGAGCCGCCGAACAGCTACGAGGAAATCACGACCTACAACAATTACTACGAGTTCGGGACCGGCAAGGACGACCCGCACCGTAACTCGGGAGATTTCCTGCCCGAACCATGGACCGTTCGGGTGGAGGGCGAAGCGGAAGTGACCGGCGAGTTCGACGTCGAGGGTCTGCTGTCCGGCATCGGACTTGAGGAGCGGGTCTACCGTATGCGTTGCGTCGAAGCCTGGTCGATGATCATTCCGTGGGTGGGCGTGCCGCTGGGTGAAGTGCTCAAGCGCTTCCGCCCGACGTCCCGCGCGAAATATGTCGCGTTCCAGACGGTTTATCGTCCCGACGAAATGCCGGGACAGCGGCGGCGCGTTCTCCGCTGGCCGTACGTCGAGGGTCTGACGATCGAAGAGGCGACCAATCCGTTGACTTTGCTGACCGTGGGCGTGTACGGGGTCACGCTGCCCAATCAGAACGGCGCCCCGCTGCGGCTTATCGCACCTTGGAAGTACGGTTTCAAGGGCATCAAGTCGATCGTGAGCATCCGCCTGCAGGAAC
>JAPPHC010000082.1 GCA_028821145.1 Gammaproteobacteria bacterium
AGGCCAGGGCAATGCGCGGGTTGCGCCTGGCTTCGGTGATTCCCCGGGCGAAATTTTTCAGGACGCTGGGCTTGTCTTTCACCTCGGGCGGCGGTCCGCCCTTGAATCCCAGGCGCAGCACGATGGCAGACACAATCCCCACCGCGGCGGCAATCCAGAAGGTGTAACGCCCCGCCAGTGCGCCGCTGAAGCCCATCCATTCAAACCGCTCCGGCAGTTGCCCGAATACGATGCTCATCAGTATCACGCCGATGCCATTGAAGATGGATGTGGTGCCCAGCCACTTGCCCCTCGCGCATTCCTGAATGATGTCGATCAGGGAGGCGCCGAGCATCACCGGCAGGATGGCCGCGCCAATGGCAACCACGACGCGGAAGGCAATCAACTGTTCCTGGGAATTGGCCAGGGGGTAAAGGAAATAACCCAGAGAGAGGATGACAAAACCCACTGCAAACAGCACTCTTCGCCCGGTGCGGTCCGAAAGCGCTCCCACCAGCCCCATGAGCGAAATGACGACGACTTCCTGCAAGGCGGCCAGGAAACCGGTCAGGGCGCCCTGCTCGCCGCGGGGAATCTGCAGGACTTCTTCCAGCAGATAGGGCTGGACGAAGTTCACCATCGTCAACAAAGTCAGATTGAAGACGGCGGCGTAGAGCAGGGTCAGGATATTCAGATATGAATATCCCGGCATGAACCAGTAGACGAGAAAATGTATCCCTCGCGGATCGGGCGGATAACGCTCCATCAGCGACGGGCCCCGACTAGCGGCCATGATGTACGGCCGCAAAAATCTTCGTGTTCACGCTGCCAGGTCCGAGATGCGCATGTGCGCCTTCAATTTACCTGATCCGCTTGTGCTCGGGATGACGAAGCGAGCAAATTCGGGTAACCTTGGGCCGGCAGATTCAACTTGCCCGGGGTCGGGGGAGCCTCGCACAACCTTTTAAGGGGGGGTTGTCATGAAAGCAACGTTTAGCCGAATTCTTGCACTTTCTGTCGCGACTGGAGTGGGCGTGCTGATTGCGCTGCCTGCGACGGCACAGGACGATCCAGCCTTCGAGGAAATCGTCGTTACGACCCGAAAGAAGGAGGAGAACCTCCAGGACATTCCGATATCGGTCAGCGCGTTGAGCCGCGAAGACATGGAACGGGCCGGCGTAAGGGAAATGAACCAGATCGCCCATCACGTTTCAAGCCTGCAGTTCGACAGGGGCTATTCGCCGGCCGACACGAGGTTGGTGATTCGCGGTCTGGCCCCGACGCGCGGGCGTCCCAACGCTGCGACGCTTGTGGATGGCATCGATATTTCCAGCGAGGCCATCGGTGTTGCCGGCGGCACCATGCTGATCAATCCACGCATGCTTGATATTGAGCGCGTCGAAGTCGTAAAGGGTCCGCAGAGCGCCCTTTACGGGCGAAGCGCGTTCGCCGGCGCGGTCCAGTACGTCACGCGCGACCCGTCGGATGAGACCGAAGGCGAGTTCGGCCTCGATGGGGCCGAGGAAGGCTATTACACCTTCAAGGGCAGCCTTTCGGGACCGCTGGGAGAAACCGCAGGCTACCGTCTGAACGCGCTGTACTGGGAGGAGGGCGGCTTCCATCAGAACTCCATTACCGGCAACGACATCGGCGGCGGCGAGGGATTGGGCATCGCCGCCACGTTGAAGTTCGAGCCGAACAACTCGTCCAGCTACAAGATGCGCGTGGAATACGCCGACGACGAGTTCGAGGTGGCGCCGCAGGCCAATATTCCTTTCAACGGCGTCAATCGCGTGCCGGCCGCGGCATCCCGGTGCAACGGCGGCTACGTCAACGACGATGATTGCGATGGCCCTGCGAAAGTCATCCAGGACCACCTGCTGCGCAGGCGAGCGGGAGACCCCAATGATCCCGCGGTGTTCGACGATATGGATCATCCCGGCGTCATCGGCGAAATTCCGGATGGCGACGAGCTTGTGGTCACATTGACGCCGGACTACCGCCGGGGTATCGGCAACGAGGATTTTCCCGGTTCGACCCGCGAAGTGCTTCGGTTCTCGCTGGTAGCGGATTGGACAGTGGGACCCGGCACGCTTACTTCGCTCACCGGCGTAGCGGATGCGGATACCAGTGCCGAGATGGACCTGGACAAGATAGCCGAGGCGGGACCGAACGGGATGGACATCAGCATCGCCAGCCAGGTCGGCAATCGTTGGTCCAACACTTCACTCCTGAGCCAGGAGTTGCGCTACGTATCGGAGCTGGAAGGGCGCTTCAATTTCGCAATCGGCGCCCAGTTGTGGCAGGAGGACGTGGATCAGAACGACCGCAACAACACCATCATTACCGGCGGCACATACTGCAGTCTGCTTCGCATCAAGCCCAGCCCGTTTGCACCCGCATTCACGATCGACACGTTTGGGGGGAATCCACGGTTCGGAATACCCCCCAATCCCGTCCGCAATACATGCAAATACTCCAGCTATCCCAGTGCGCTGATTACCCAGGCGGTCAATGAGCAGAAACTGGTGAACACGACGGAGCGCGATACGGACCATCGTTCCGTTTACGCGGCATTGGATTTTGATTTGACGGAAACGCTTACGGTACGCGCGGAGGCCCGCTGGACCGACGAAACGACGGACGTGACCGCGCCAAATACATACAACCCCTTTGCGCGCCGCGCCGAGGGTCCGGGGTCGCTTCAGGCCTGCGGAAGTTCCGGCAACTGCATTCCGGGCGTTTCCTGGGGCCCCTACCCGCCGAATGGACTCGGCTCTCCCGGCAATTTCGCCCCGCCCATCTCCTTTACCCGAAGCGACAGCTATGTCACGCCCAAGGTGGGTGTGCAGTGGACCCCTTCGGATACCACGATGATGTACTTCTCCTGGGCCGTGGCCAAGAAGCCGGGTGGTTTCAGCACGCTGGGATTCGGCGGTTTCGGCGGGGACGCCAACGGTAACGGCGAGCCCGACGAGATCGAGTTCGAGCCCGAGGAAATGCAGGTCTGGGAGTTGGGCATGAAGCGCACCCTTCTGGACGGGCGCCTGCGCTTTAACGGCGCCTACTTCTTCCAGGACTTTACCGACAAGCAGATCAGCATCCAGAGAGTTATTCGGGGCCAATTGGGCACGGTGATCAGCAACGCCAGCGGCGCCGAAGTGCATGGCGTGGAGCTCGATGCGAGCTGGCTCATTACCGACAACTGGAGGCTCTCGGCCGGTTATACCTGGCTGAATGCGGAGTTCACCGATTACAAGGTACTTACCACCAGTTCGGCGGACCCCGCCCGCATCGGCAACTGCAACCTGGTTATGGCCGGCGGTCGCGCTGTCTGCGAGGTGGACCGCAGCGGCTTCGACCTGGAGCGCTCGCCGGAGCACGCCTGGCAATTCACGCTGTCGTACCAGGGTCCTTCCAGGATTCGGGAGGGATGGGACTCCTTCGCGTCCTTCAACGCCAATTACCAGAGCGAACGGTTCATCGAGGATTACAACAGGAAGATCCTCAAGTCGTACTGGCGCGCCAACCTTAATT
Organism: Gammaproteobacteria bacterium; assembly: GCA_028821145.1. Taxonomy (GTDB): domain Bacteria; phylum Pseudomonadota; class Gammaproteobacteria; order Steroidobacterales; family Foliamicaceae; genus Foliamicus. The sequence continues at coordinate 3,517 of JAPPHC010000082.1, forward strand.
TCGGTCTGGCGACGGATGAGTGGGAATTCGCCGTTTACGTGAACAACGTATTCGACGACGACACGGTTACGTGGGCCGGCGGCGGCCCGGGCATGCCGGTCAGCGACTGGCGGTTCGCCATTCTGGTGGACACGACAGGACTCGGAGCTCCGTTCACGATTCTGCCTGCGCCGCGAATCGCTTCAACCGTGTATGGCTATCTGCCCGATCCGCGGCAGATCGGCATACGCATGAACTACCGGTTCTAACGCAGCAGTAAACCCCGGGGGAGAAGGCGGGATGCCTTCTCTCCCTTGCGTACGCTTGAAAAACCAAGGGTCCGCCCCCAGAAAATGGTAAAATCCATTGCGCAATGGCCAATGATTCGATGAACTCTGCGATTGCCGCGACCAACCGCGACCTGATCCTGGCGGGCCCGCTGGGCAGCCTGGATGCGTACATTCAGGCGGTTGGATCGGTCCCCTCGCTCAGCGAGGAGGAAGAGCGGGAACTGGCGACCCGGCTGCGCGAGGACGGCGATCTGGACGCCGCCCGGCAGTTGATCCTGGCGCACCTGAGGTTCGTGGTGCATATCGCCAGTCGTTACCAGGGTTACGGCCTGCCGATGGCCGACCTGGTCCAGGAAGGCAACGTGGGCCTGATGAAAGCCGTCAAGCGTTTCGATCCCGAAGTGGGCGTTCGCCTGGTGACATTCGCCGTTCACTGGATTCGGGCCGAAATTCACGAGTTCATCCTGCGCAACTGGCGCCTGGTCAAGGTGGCCACCACCAAGGCCCAGCGCAAGCTGTTCTTCAACCTGCGCAAGCTCAAGAAGAGGCTGGGCTGGATGTCGCCCGACGAGCAGGAGGCCGTGGCCGAATATCTCGGGGTCAAGCCCGAGGAAGTGGCGGAGATGGAAATGCGCCTGGCCGGTCAGGACATCACTTTCGATCCGCCGACGTCCGACAGCGAAGAGCAGACGTACTCGCCGTCGCAGTATTTGCCGAGTTCCGACCCGGACCCGGCGGCCGAGCTTGAAGAGGCCGACACCATGGAGCGGGCAAGCGAACAGTTGGCGGAAGCGCTCGCGGATCTTGACGAGCGTTCGCGGGACATCATCACTTCCCGCCGGCTGGTCGAGAAGAAGACCACGTTGCACGAACTGGCCGGTCGCTACGGCGTGTCCGCCGAACGAATCCGGCAGATCGAAAACCAGGCACTGAAGCAGCTGAGCTCGGCGATAACCGCGCCCTAAGGGCCCCGGTAATCATGTTTCACCCGTGGGTATCTCCTGGACAGGAGATGGCCCGCGTCCCCGCTCCGGTAGGCTACCGGAACGGCTATTCGAATTTTTCTTTACACTAGGCGCTCGGCGCTACAACCCCGGGGAGGCGCAGCCATGCATCGCCAACAAATCCGTTCCAACTCCCGTTCCGTTCTCAGGGCCCTTCCGATTGCGGTAATCCTCACCTTTGCCGCGTATGGACTTTCTCCGTCCCTCATGGCCCAACCGGCCGAAGGGGCGCCCGCGGAGGCAGCGACCCCGACCGGCATCGAGTGGCAGACCGACGAGATGCTGCCGTATTACGAGATACCGAACATACCGGTATCGGCCGAGGCCTACTTCGCGCCGGACAGTTATCACCTGATCGCACAGACCCGCGATCCCGACGCGGTCCAGGGCGCCACCGGAAGACACGGCAACCTCACCTATACCTATACGATCGAGGGCACGGAGCTTACCCGCATCAACGACAAGGGCCAGGATGCCTGCTCGTACTTCTTTCCCGATCAGCAGCGGGTGATTTTCACGTCCACGCGGGACAACCTCCATCTGCCGGTCGGAAACTGGTCTGATGAGGACGAGTACCCCAGGGGCGGCGAACTCTATATTGCGAATGTCGACGGCAGCGACCGGCGCCGGCTGACCCACAACGAGTGGTACGAGGCGGAAGTCGTCGTATCGCCCACCGGCGAGTGGATCGCTTTCGGACGCAACATCGACGGCCGCCAGGACCTGTGGCGCATTCGCCCCGACGGCACCGACGAACAGCGCATCACCGACACCGACGACTGGCAGGAAGGCTCTCCGTACTTCATGCCGGACGGCGAGCACCTGATGTTCCGCTCCTGGCGCGACTCGGATTACAAGAGGGTCCGCCCCACGCCCATGATCGTCATGACGATCAACATCGACGGTTCCAACTGGCGCGGCTACACCTTCGACGGGGACATGAACTGGGCGCCCAATCCGGCGCCGGACGGACGCCATTACGTGTTCGTGCGCGTTACGGAAAAGGACGCCGGCCCGCTGGGTAACTGGGACATATTCCTCGGCGATCTGGCCGGCGGCGAACCCGTGCGCCTGACCACCTACCGGGGATTCGACGGTTTGCCCGGCATGGCCCCGAACGGAAAACTGCTGGCGTGGGCGCGGGCCAAGGCCGGAGGCTTCATGGCGGGAATCAAGACCCACATCATGGACGTGTCCTCGCTGGAAATCGGTCCCGAGAACTACGAGCCGCTGAACCCCGAATGGGGCCGGCCGATGTTTGACGATCCGCCGCCGGCGGAGTAGCTGACGAAAGCCGGCCGGTAAGCGGAACACTCCGCCGTCCGGCGGGGTGCGTGAGCGCCCCTGTGGAAATGCGCCCCGAGGCGCCGATGTCCGTTTACACAGGCCCGATTCGGCGGCGATTCCGCTCGTATATCATGCCAGCGAAAGCTGGGGAGTGACTGCCGTGGATGTAATGAACTTTTTCAACGCGCTGAATGCGGTGATCTGGCATAACTGGATGCTGTACGCCGTACTGGGCACCGGCGTGCTGTTCACTATCTGGAGCGGCTTTTGCCAGTACCGCGCCCTTACCCACGGCGTAGCAATTACCCGCGGGAAGTATGACGACAAGGACGACCCCGGCGCCATTTCCCATTTCCAGGCCCTTTCCGCGGCACTGTCCGCCACGGTCGGCCTCGGCAATATCGGCGGGGTAGCCCTGGCGATCAGCCTGGGTGGTCCCGGCGCCGTTTTCTGGATGTGGGTCGTGGGGTTGTGCGGCATGGCCGTCAAGCTCACGGAAGTGACGCTGACCATGTTGTATCGCAATACGGACGACCCGCGGAATCCCCATGGCGGACCCATGATGGTAGTGGACCAGGGGGTTCCCGCGCGTTGGCCGAAGCTGCGTCCCGCCGGAAAAGTGTTCGCGGTGATTTTCAGTATTTCAGTGATCATTTCCGCGATTACCGGCGGCAACCTGTTCCAGGCCTGGAACGTGGGCGACGTGACCGAGAGCTATTTCGGCGTCCCGGCCTGGATGTGCGGTCTTGCGCTGGCGGTCGCGGCGGGCCTGGTGATCATCGGCGGCATCCAGCGCATCGGACAGGTCGCCTCGCGCCTCGTGCCGTTCATGGTTGTGCTCTACTTCTTCGGCTGCATTACGGTGCTGGGACTGAGCTACGAGCAGATCCCCGAGTCGTTCGCGCTGATCCTCCGCGGCGCCTTCTCGTCGCTGGAAGGCACCGGCGCATTTATCGGCGGGACTGCCGGCGCCGCGTTCATTTTCGGGATGAAGCGCGCGCTGTTCTCAAGCGAGGCCGGCCAGGGTTCCTCGCCGATCGCGCACTCGGCGGCGCGCACCGACGAACCGGTGCGCGAAGGCATCGTTGCCGCGCTCGAGCCGTTCATCGACACGCTGGTGGTGTGCACGCTGACGGCGCTGGTGATCCTGAGCACCGGGCAATGGAAGCGCGGTCCGGAAGCCGAATTCCCCGCCGGCCCCGATGTCGTGGCCGCGGAAACCGCCGGGTCGTGGACGATTGCGGAAAGCACCGCGCCGGAACGCGCGGGCGGCGACTGGGCGGGCGGCGAGTCGGTGTTCATGGTGGCCGTGGCGGACTACAACCCCGAAACCGACAACGAGCTGCACAAGATATCCGGCGACATCGAACTGGGCGCCGACGGCCTGGCCACGATTCGCTGGCAGTCCATCGAAAGCTCCGTTGCCCCGGTCCTGCGCGACAGCGGTCTGTACGTGTCCTACGAGGGCGCGACCATGACGGCCCGGGCGCTGGATTCGGCCATTCCCGGCCTGGGCAAGTGGCTGGTCAGCCTGGCCGTGTGGCTGTTCGCCTTCTCCACCATCATTTCCTGGAGCTACTACGCCGAGCAGGCCGTGTGGTTCCTGGGCGCCCGCAAGGTGGGGCTGATGGTCTACAAGATCTGCTACTGCCTGCTGGCGCTGGTCGCCACGCTGGGATGGCTACGCACCGACGCCGAACTCGACACCGTCACCACGCTGGGGACCGGGCTGATGCTGGTCGTGAACATGCCGATCATGTGGCTGTTCGGCTGGCAGGCGATGCGCGCCTACAAGGAATATATCCGCAGGTTCACGAGCGGGCGTATGGACCGAGGGCAGGGCGCCCCGTCGCTGGACGACCTGATCCGATCGCGAGGTTGAGGCCCCGTTGGGGTTCAGGGCCTGTAGTGCGAACAGGCCCTAATTATCGGCCAGGCGGGAACGTAGCCATTCGGTGGTTTCGTCGAAAGCGCGGTTGCTGACTTCGGAAATCGACACCGCCTCCAGGAAACTGTGAGAGGCCCGCGCGTACACGCGAGCCTTCACTTCGACGCCAGCCTGGCGTAAGCGGTTCGCCATCTCGATGTTCTGCTCGGCCAGCACATCGCATTCGGCAATGGCGAGAAAGGCGGGCGGCAATCCGTCCAGTCTTGCAAGAAGCGGGCAGGCGAGGGGATCGAGCGCATCGGCCTCGCTTCTGAGATAGTTCTTCCAGAACCCGCCCATCTCGGGGCAAGTGAGCATGAACGAATCGCCGCCGTATTCGAAGCAGGCCCTGGGCGAGATTTCGGTCGAAAAGGCGCCGTAGTTCAGTACCATCGCCCGGAGCCAGTCCTCGTCTTCCGAATCCCGAAGTTGCAGACAGGATCCCACGGTCAGGTTCGCGCCGGCCGAATCGCCGCCGATCGCCAGGCGCGAACTGTCCACGTTGAGACTTTCCCCGCCGTCTTTCCGCAACCACCGTACTACGTCGATGACCTGCTCAAGGGCAATGGGATACCTGGCCTCCGGCGCGTAAGAGTAATCCACGCCGACTACTGCACAACCAGCGCGGGCCGCATATTCGCGCATCAGGCGATCGTGAGTATCCACGCTGAACATTACCCATCCACCGCCGTGGACGTAAACGAGGACGGGTAGATTGCCTTTGGCTGGTCGGTGAATGCGCAGGCGCACGTATCCGTGGCGGGTCGCGCATCTGCCGTCGCCGGAGTGGTGCATGGTCGGACCGCCCTGTGCCCATGGCGCGCGCGCCTTCTCCGCCAACCGCCGTCGTTCGGGAAAGGACCAAAGTTCTTCCGACGGACCTTCCGACATTACTGCGGTAACCGAATTGATGAACTGCTGGACGCCGGGGTCCAGGTTCTTGTTTGCCACTTGCAACGATTGAGGTGCTCGGACGGTCACGATGTTCGTATCCTCAATTGGACATTCCGGTTTTTCGCTAAACTGAAAGCGGGTGGGGAAGCCGTGTCGGACAAGCACGGGCATGCGGCGATATGATTAGAGAGCAGCGAAGCACCAGGGGAATCGACTACCAGGACGTTCCGCGCCCTGTCTCCGCGCTCGCTGACGAATACCCGGCTGACCATGTCGACCCCCGCCACTGCCACGCGCGTGCCCAGCTCCTGTACGCATCGGCGGGAATCATGTGCGTCATTACCGACACCGCTTCGTTCGTGGTTCCCCCGCAGAGGGCCCTCTGGATTCCCCCGAAGGTCTTTCACGAGGTGCATTGCAGGGGGCATGTATCCGTCAGAACCTTGTACATCGACGCCACAGCACTCCCGGACCTGCCGTCCGATTGCCGCGTAATCGAAGTATCCTCGCTGTTGCGCGAACTGATCATAGAGGCGACGATCCTGCCGGTCGAGTACGACGAGGATGGCCGTGACGGGCGTGTCATGGATCTGATCCTGGACGAAATTACGCACACGCCCGCGGTCCCTCTCCATGTGCCGATGCCGAGTCATCCGAACCTGGAAAGGACTTGCCGTTCCATTCTGGCGAACCCTTCGCGCAGCGATACGCTGGACGCACTGGCCTGTGCGGCGTCCATGGGCCGAAGAACCTTTACTCGGCACTTCAAACGTGAAACAGGCATGACTTTTGCCGACTGGCGGCAGCACGTCAGGCTTATGGAGGCTTTGTCCCGCCTGGCTATCGGACACCGCGTCACCAGCGTAGCCTTCGACGTCGGCTACAACAGCTCGAGCGCCTTCACCGCCATGTTCAAGCGCACTTTCGGTGTGCCGCCCACGGAGTATTTCTCCGCAGGCGGCGCTACGGCAGTCTCGGCAGGTGATCGCGGCTGAGATTCTCATTCCCTGGACGGATTGAATTCGCGCATCCAACGCCTCAGCCCTTCATTTCCCTCACGCTCCAGCCCTCGCATGATCTCTGCGAAGGTCTGATCCTCTTCGTCCTGGCCCAGCTTGAACCGACATTCGCGATCCGTAATCTTCGCGCCGAAGGCCACGACACCCGCGGCCAGCCGCTGCATTCTGGGACCCATCTCTTCCACCCGCCAGGCATCCTCGCGACTACGCTCCATGGCTTTGACGAGGCCGCGAAGATGGTCCTCAAGCAGTGCGGGGTCCTCGATCGCTTCCATTACCGCAAGGAGCCTCGCTGAAGTGAAGTTCCATGTTGGCGCCTGAGTTCGATCGCTCAACCACGAAGGCGACACGTAGCCGTGCGGTCCAAGCACCAATATCAGTCCCTTGCATGGTGCCCTGAGGGCGCGATGAATTCTGCTCCCGCGGGGAACGTGTCCGATCACTTGCTGTAATTGGCCATCGGCAGCGACCGGCCGGACCGGCGCCCCGGTTGCGAAGGGCCCAACTTCGTCCTCCAGAAAAATCCACACGAGCGGATTCTCATCCACGAGCCTCACAAGGTCGTCCGCATCGCGTGCGGCGTAACGTTCTGAACCCATACCGTTCGGTTTCCTATTCCGCGCGGTTCCCACCGGTCGCGGAAGTTTGGGAGTCCTCGCGCCGCGGCCAGATTTCCTGCAGGGTCTCCGCCTCGTAGAGACGGCCGTTCTTCATGACGTGGCTGATGTCAAGCGCGTTCGCTATGTCTTCCCTGGGGTCTTTTTCAAGAATCACGAGGTCCGCGTACTTTCCGGGCTCGATACTTCCGAATTCACCGTGCCTTCCGATTGCCGTGGCCGAATTCAGGGTCGCGGCCAGCAGAATCTCCATGGGCTTCATGCCCCCCATTGCAAGTGCTTGCATCTCCCAATGGAAACCCAGGCCCGGGATGTCGCCGTGCGAACCTACGGCGACAATGCCGCCGGCACGCAGAATCTTCGCGGCCTCGGCCGCCGCACGCCCGAAGGAATACTCCTCCAGTGCGTGCCAGGGCGCTTCGCGAAGCTTCCGGTGGATCGCGAAGTCCGGCCAGAAGCGCTTGATCTTCGGATCTCTCCAGGGATCCTGGCGGGTAATGAAAAAATCCTTCGCGTCGGGCCCTGCGCTGATGACCAGGGTGGGCGTATACGAAACGCCGCTACGGGCCATCAGCTCCACCACGTCGCGGGACAGCGGCAGCGCCGCAAGTTCGTGCTCGAGGCCCGGAAATCCGTCGAGCACCTGGGTAAGCCCCAGTTTCATCGCCAGCGCGCCCTCCGTGGTCGGCAGCATACCCAGCCGTTGCGCCGCCATCGCCACCCATTGCCGAATTCGTCGGTTGCCGGTCCGATACATTTTGATGTTTCGGGTTCGGTAGTGATCGCGGTACCGGCGCAGGACGTCTTCAATCTGAGCGAGGCTCTGAAAGTTGTGAAACGAGAACACGGCCGGTCCGGTTGAATGGATGCGCGATCCGGTGACAACGCCGGCATCCACCAGGTCCTCGTACGCAAGCATATCGATACTCAGCGATGAGGGATCGAAAGACGTGGTCACGCCATAGGCGAGATTCGCTGCGGCGACCCAACTTTCCATCGCCAAAACGTCGCGGCGAATGTCGGCCAGATGCATGTGGGCATCGATGAATCCGGGGAGAATATAGCGGCCCGTCACTGAAATGACGTCGGCATCGGCCGGGGCTCTCATCCCTCCGCGGGCGACTACAGCGCTGATGCGGTCGTTCTCGATGTGGATGTCACCCTGGTCGATTACATCGCCACCCCCCATCGGTAAGACCGTCGCGCCACTGAGCACGAGCTTACCGCGCGGTGTATCTCTCGGCATTTCCACGGCTATATCGAACGATTCGATGTCGCCGCAGCCGAACGGAGTTGTCGAATGGTCCAAAGCGGCGGCCCGGCCACCGCCTTCTACCAGGGGACAGCGGTAATAGGTGGAGCCCAATGCCCAGGTGATCGTCCTGCCTGAGTCGGCCCAGCCGAAGAAATCGGCCCCAACGGAAGTCAGCTGCCGCTGTGGGGTCGAGGGGTCGGTAAGGTCCACGATCGCTCCGCGATCGGCCGGAAGCGGGAACAGGTGCAACTGCTGCGCCGCGCTTTTTACCAGCACCCAGCGCTTGTCCGGGCTGATGGCCAATTCTTCGATGTTTCCGGGGCCTTCTTCGAAATACCAGCCATGGTTCACGGCGCCCACAAGCGGCTGGCGCTCACCTTCAGCCAGATCAACCGCATTAAGACCGTCTTCGAATGCCAGTACAACGCTTTCCGCATCCGCGGTGAATTGAGGCCGCCCGCTGATACGGCCGCCAACTACGTCGCGTACCTCGCCTGTGCCGAGCGCGATGCTGATCAGCTTCGCATTCTGCAGCGCGCCGAATTCCATGTATCGGTGGGTGCGGGCGGCGTGGCTTGAGCGCAATGCGAGCAAGTTCTGCGCGTCGCGTGTGAAGACGGGATAGGTATAGAAATCGGCGGTTTCGGTATGGCGCACGGGCGAACCGGACCCGTCGGCCGGAGCGGTCCATACGTGCCCCGCATCGCCGGCTGTCCAGGTGATGAAGGCGATTGACCTGCCGTCGGGGGACCACGAAGGGTGGAACTGTCCTGGCGGGAGATCCACCAGCACGCGTGGCGCCGCTGGCGGTATCAGGGCCTGCACGTACAGCCGTCCCAGGGCGGAAAAAGCCAGGAAGCGGGCATCAGGCGACTGCACTGGATGCTGTATGAGCCTGGCGCGTACGGGACCCGTGTCCTGAGACATTTCGACGCGCAAATCGGGCCCCAGTTCAAGCTGAACCCGGGCCAAAAACGGAATATTCCGCGCGCTGTCGTCGCTCAGCGAATGCCGGTAGATGCCGCCGTCTTGGCTTAACACGATCGATCTGCCGTCGGGCGTAAACGCGTACCCGGGCAGCAATCCCTGCACACTCGTTGCGTGGAGCTGATCGCGTTGTACGGGATATGCGAGCCAGCGGTCCTCACCTGTGTCCAATCGCCGAATACGCAGACCGGTCCGGGCCCGTTGGCGCGATGCGTAAACGAGGTACTGATTGTCGGGCGAAAGGGCCGGCCGGAAATAACTGCCCGGGAACCCTTCGCCCCGCGTGTCCGCCGGCTGCACGACCACTTCGACATCGCCCGTTTCCAGGTTCTTGCGTTGGATGGTCCAGCGTTGCACGTCGGCCTCAAGTTCGCCCAGATGGTGGGCGTAATAGAGGTGAAGGCCATCCGGAGAAGCAGCGGCGCCGAGCGCGCTGGTCCAGCTTGAGCGCGGTTGGCCTGTGCTGGTCTTGATAGGCACCACAAGTTCCCCGGCGCCGTCGGCAGCGTGCGCCCAGAGTTCGTAACCGTTCAGATCCGCCCTGAAGAGCGAACCGAAGATTCGGTTTCCGTCATGCGACCAGGCCGGGGACACGAGCATGCGGTTTCCGGTATAAGAGGACCACTGTCTGTAGGTCGCGCCATCCAGCGAGACGGCCCAAAAATTTTCCGCCCCGGAACGGTCGCTGACGAAAAGGACCCACTGCCCGTCAGGCGAGAAAACGGGTTGGGAATCGAAGGCCCCGCCGCGAGTAAGCGTACGCGCCCGGCCGCCGCCGATATCGAGAAGATAAAGGTCGCCCAGCAGATCGAAAAATATCGTCCCGCCGTCCGGGGAGACGTCCGTGGACATCCATGTGCCCTCGGACGTTTCGAACTCTATCGTTCGCTGGGCAGGCAAGGGCAATTCGGCGGCCGCCGTTGACAGGGCCATCGCAAACGGCAACGCGAGGAGGCACAGACGCGCCGCCCGGGGCATTTAGCGGCTGTTCTCCTGTCCTGGACGGTCGGCACCGGTGATCATCGGCATGTACCGGTCGCGCAACAAAGTCTGCCGCGTTTCCAGAGGAACTTCTTGTCCATCCACAATCACGGTCAGGGGCCGGGTTGTCATTTCGAACGGGTCGCCGCTCCAAATGACAAGATTGGCGCCCTTGCCTGCTTCGAGGCTGCCGATGTGTTGCTCGATGCCCCAGATTCTGGCGGCTCCCGCGGTCAGGGCCTCCAGAGCCGCTTGCCATGGCAATCCGTTGGCGATACCGATGCCGGCCGCCTGGCGCAACTCCTGGCCGGCGTTGTGGCTCATCTGAAATTCCCAGGCATGGAGTGCAAGCGGAACGCCGGCCCGGTGCAAAATGGCGGCCGCGTCCAGGCGTGCTCCGATGTTATCGAAGCGACGCGGCAGGTTGGCCATGGGATCCAGGATGACGGGGATTTTGTGTTCCGCGAGCAATTTCGCGGCCCGCCATGCTTCATCCGCCTGGTAAAGGATGACCCGGATGCCGAAATCCCGGGCCAGCGCCACTGCCTGGCGAATATCCGATTCCCTCTGAGTGCGGAGGACCAGGGGCATGGAACCCTCCGCAACGGGATGCAGTGCGTCCAGGTCCGCCCGACGCAGCACGGCTTCAAGTTCCGATCCCGAATCACCGGACCCGCCATCCGGCCTGGCGGCCTGGCCGAGGGCGAGACGTAGCGCGGTCCATTGCGAGCTTCGCGACTGCCCGGATTGGGAGGACGACGGCCCGTCTATGCCGGCGAACATGGCAATGTCCGACTGTACCAGGAGATCGTCCCCGGCGCCGGTGCTGATGAGTGCGCCTGTTCCCGCAAACGGAGTTTGAGCGGAGGCGCTGGGCACTATGACGGCGTGGGTCACGCCGTCGGCGCGGGCCACGGGGATAAGAACGGAATTGAAGTTAAGGCCGTAACGGATGTCGAACGACGCCCCGAGCATGTCTGATGACGCCGAGCGATCGTCGGTGTCCAGCGACGAGCTTACTTCCACCAGTCCGAGATGGGTTGCCGAAGCGATCAGTCCCGGAGTTACGGTATTGCCCCGGGCATCGATGATCCGGGCGCCATCCGGCACGTCGATGTCCGCCCCGACTGCGGCGACTCTCGCGCCCTGGAGAAGGATTGTCGCGTTCCCGATCCGGCCCGCCGCGGCCATGGTATGCGCGTCGGCGTTGATGATCGCCGTTACGGTGGAGCCGGATTGCCCGGTTCCCGTGCCGGCGCCGTCCGGCGCAGGGGCACAGGCCCATAGAACAGTCAGAAGCAACAGCAAGACGGCGGATATGGATTTCAAGGCCTGGGCTCCTGCGCTGGCTGCCCGAGAATGAAATCCGAGACATGTTGATCTGCCGGGCCGAACCGGTCGTAGATCAGGGCGCCGTCGATGAAGACAAGGTCCGCACGGGTGTACACGCTGAACGGATCGCCCGACCACAGCACGACGTCTGCGTTCTTGCCGGGCTCCAGCGAGCCGATCCGGTCCTCCAGACCAAGTATCCGTGCGGGGTTTAGGGTGATCCATTGGATCGCCACCCTGCGGGGTATGTCCAGCCCCGCATGCTGTCCGGCGGCCATCGCCTTGGCGGCTTCGAGATTCAGCCGCTGCCCGGTAATGGCGGAGTCGGAGTGCAGGGTGACGCATGCGCCGTACTCCTCAAGCATGGCGGCGTTTTCCCGGATTGCGTCGAACACTTCCATCTTGAATCCCCACCAGTTGGCGAACACTACGCTGCAGACATCGCGTTCGACGAGCAGGTCTGGGATCTTGTAGGCCTCCGAGGCGTGATGAAAGGCCGTGATCGGCAGGCCGTAGTGGCTTGCGACATCCAGGACGATGGCCATGTCGTCGGCGCGGTAGCAGTGGATATGGACCCGAACCTCCCCTTCCAGCGCTGCGGCCACGGCGGCAAGTTTCGGATCGTGCGGTGGCTCGCCATTCTCGCCCCGGCGGGAACGCTTGAGCTTGTTCAGATAATCCGTAGCGTCGTCGAGCACTTCCTGGTAACCCGCGACGATGCCCATCCGGGTATACGGCGCCTTGCCCAATTCGCTGTAGTTGTACTTCGGATTCTCGCCGCAGGCCATCTTCATTCCGGGCGGTGCGCCCGGAAACTTCATTGCCTGCGGGGTCCGGGCCGGCACGTTCTTCAGGATCACCGAGTAGCCGCCGAAAAGATTGACCGAACCCGGCAGCACCTGAATCGTGGTGACTCCTCCGGCAAGCGCCGCGGCAAAGCCGGGGTCCTGGGTCCTTATGGTCGTCTCCACGTAGAGATGCGGGGCGGCGGGATTGCCGATCTCGTTGACGTCCCAGGCCGAGAGCTCCACCGGCGTGTAAGGCATGGATCCGGAGCCAAGGTGGGAGTGCGGATCCACGATCCCCGGAGTGATCCAACGGCCCTCGGCGTCAATTGTTTGCACGCCTGCCGGCGCTTCGATATCCGTTCCAAGCGCCGCAACCAGGCCGTCGCGTATCAGCAGCGAGGCGCGCTCGTGCCGGTTCCCGGCGCCATCCAGAACGGTCGCGTTGAGAAACAGCGTATCCGTAGCCGCCGCGGGACGGTAGGTGCTGGGAAACGGGTTGCCTGCCGGCTGGGCGTGCGGCAATGCGGGGACTCCGACGCACGCCAGGGCGACGCCGCAAGCCAGCAGCGTGCGAGCGCGATAACCGGTGCGATCACCCAACATGGCTGACCGCTAGTGTAGTGTCCTGCCCGACCTGACGCTACAACACACTAGAAATCGACGGACGCCGTAATGCTCAAGGTCCTTGGAATGCCCAGCACCAGATAGTTTGAGCCGGGGAAGCCACCCACCGACACCCATTCGTCCTGGTCCGTCACGTTGTCCAGCCGCGCGCGCAGGGTCACTGACCGGCCGCCCGCGTCAAACGTGTAGCGTGCGCCGATATCGAACCGGGTCCACGAAGGCACGGTAATCGTATTGCCGGCATCGGCCCACTGCGAGTCCGTGTGAATGGCTCGCGCGTCCACAACCAGGTTCGCGATGGTTGGCACATCCCACTCGAGGTTCAGATTGACCTGCAATTCCGGCGTGCCCACGGCGTCGTTGCCGTCCAGTGAGGCATTCGCATTGCGAACCAGTTCCGCTCCGAGGAAGGTCAATCCGCCGAGCAGCCGGACGGACTCCAGGGGTTGGCCGAACACGCTGATCTCAACGCCGCGATTGCGCTGCTCGCCCACGACCGAGAAGACATTGTTCTCGACGAAGGCCGACGGGCGAGACAGGGTGAAGACGCTGGCCGTGCCTCCGAAATCGCCGCCGTCGTATTTCACGCCCGCCTCCAGTTGCTCCAACTGGTAGGGTTCGAACACCTCGCCCGCGTTGACAACCGGACTGCCGCCGCTGCTGGCCGGCGCGACTTCGCCGGGAACCAATCCCTCGATGTAGTTGGCGTAAATCGAAATCGTCTCGCCGCGCTTTACGACGATACCGGCCATGGGTGTAAGCCGTCCTTCATCGTAGCTGGAAAGCTCCGCGCCCGAATTGAAATCGAAAGATAGATTCTCGATATTCTGGTGGCGTGCGCCGACGGTGACCAGTACGGTGTCATCCATCAAGGACAGCATGTCGGCGATGGCGATGCTGTCCGTATTGGTTTCGAAGGTCTTGTGCGGCGCAGTGAGCACCCCGCCTACAAACCAGTCCGCCGCCGGCGGCATTACGTCGGTCGGTCGGTAGAGGTTACTGGCAAATCCGGCAAAAAAGTTCGAGAAACCGTACGCATTCTTGGATTCGATCGAGAAGTTCGAGGCCGACACCGTCAGGCGATGTCCCACCTCCCCGGTGGTGAAATCCGCCCGGAAGCCGATCTCGGCGGAAAGAATATCGTCCTCCCGGGCGTTGTCGAACCGGTAGGCGGAGGTGTTGCCGTCGGCAGTCGCGTTGGGATTGCTAAGTACATTGGCTTCTTCGCCGTTGCGCCCGCCCACCGCCAGCCAGACGGCCGTGTTGTCGGTCAGGTCGTATTCCCCGCGAACGACTCCGAACAGTTGCCGCTCATCCGTATACGTCCAGGGTTGGGCGAAATTCTCCTTCGCATCGGGAGCCTCGGGAATACCCCCGAAGGGCGTAACGCTGGGCCGTGGGGCATCAATGACGTGGTCCTGAAAGCCGATGTCAGCTGCCAGCCTCAGACGCTCGCCCTCGTAGTCGAGCCCTACCGAGAACGCTGTGAGATCCCGGGCTTGGCCGGCCACGGAGGTTTCGCCGTTACGGGACGCCAGATTGACCCGGACTCCGGTCCGTGACTCCGGTCCAAACCGGCGGCCGATGTCCAGCGCCCCATAGCCATGCCCGTCATTCTCGAAACCGACGGTGAACCGCGTCAACGCCTCGTCGGGCGCACGCTTGGGAACCAGGTTTACGATGCCGCCGAGGCTGCTGCCTCCAGGGGCTGCGCCGTTGAGGAAAGCGCTTGCTCCCCTGAACAACTCGACCCTCTCCAAGAACTCCGTCGCGACGTACTGGCGCGGAAGGATCCCGTATATACCGTTGTAGGTCATGTCGTCGGAGAAGGCCGGGAAACCGCGGATAATGAACACTTCCTGAAAATTGCCGAAACCGCGCGCGGCTCGCACTACCGGGTCATTGAGCAGTACGTCGGCGACGCCCCGCGCTTGCTGATCCAGTATGAAGTCCGCCGTGTAGCTGGTCCCCGCAAAAGGCGTGTCCATCATGTCGAGATTGCCGAATATTCCGACGCGGCCGCCGCGCGCGACCTGCCCGCCGGCATATGCGTCGGGCAGGGAGACTTGCGATCCATCGGCAACGACAACGATCTCCTCGAATTCCTGGTTTTCTTCGGCATCCTGTGCGCCGGCGACGTCAGGCATTCCCGCGAGCAGTAAGGCCGCGAGCAGCGGAAAGAAAATGCTGAACGCGCCTCGGTTCTTTCTTCCGATTGCACCGAACGCAGCAAACGGGTACGAAATATCTGTCATGGACATGACTTGCCTCCGCTCTCAAGTTGCAAGATCGGGCCTTCCCTGCCGGGCGGCGTGCGAAGCGCCTGTTGTCCTGGTTCCGTTCCCGCGTGTTGATATTCGGAACACCGTGTTCCGAATGCGGTTATTCGGACATTCCGGAACCGGAACATGACTGTGAACGGCAAACGGCCGAAGAAAATCCTTTTCCGCCCAATATCAAAGTTTAGGCAATGCGGTCGGCCCGCGCATTAGATGAAAGGCCGGTTTCTATCGAATTCAGGCCAGCTTGGGCGCGCGGCAGTACCCTTTGTGTTCAGGCACCTTTTCCCTCTTCGGGGTCTTGGAAGTCGAGCTAGGCGCCGGCCCGGCGCAAGGCTCGCCTGAGGCTGCCGGCGCGGATGGCCACGCAGGTCAGCGTCAGCATGGAGAAGACGAGCACACAATAGACCATGGGATAGGCCGAATCGGTAAGGACTGATCCCACGACCTGCATCCCCAGGGCGCCGAATGCATGTTGCAGGGCCGCGGTAATCGCGGAAGCGGTACCGGCGTGCCGGCCGGCGCTGGTCAGCGAGCCGGCCTGCGAGTTGGGCATGAAGACGCCGGACCCAAAGGCCCATGGCGCCATGCCGATGAACAGCACGGTCAGGCTGGCGCCGAACACATAGAGCAGTGCAAGCAGCAGGAAGGTCGTGACGGTGGTGATCGTCATGCCCAGCATCATGGAGCCGTTTACCCCCAGCCGCGGGCCGAGCCAGATGGAACTCATCGTGCCCAGGAAGTAGAAGGAGCTTAGCGCCATGGTCCACACGCCGTAGGTGGATGCGCTGTGCCCGAGCATCGTTTCTATGACGTGCGGCGCCCCGGCGCCGAAGCAGTAATACGCGCCCACGATCAGCCCGGTGGCGAAGGAGTAGCGCAGAAAACGCGGGTTGGTAAGCAATGAGCGAAAGGCCCGCTTGCCCCCTCCGGGGCGTGCGTCATGGGTTTCCTCAATCCGCCAGAACAGTCCGATCAGCAGGATGAAGAAGACGGCCAGGAAAACGAAAATGCTGCGCCAGCCGAAGGAATCGGTCATGTAGCCGCTCAGCGCCGGCGCCACCATGGGCCCGATCATCATCGCCATGGTAAGGATGGCCAGCATTCGGGGCAGCCGCTTCTGACCGAAGGCGTCTTTCAGCATTACCCGCGCCAGCGTGATACAGCCGGCCGCGCCCAGCCCCTGCATGCAGCGGCCCGCGATCAGGGTTTCGATGTTCTGGGCGAAGACGCAGACCAGGCTCCCTGCCCCCATCATCAGCAGGGCGGCGAGCAACGGCGGACGCCGGCCGAAGCGATCGGCCAGCGGGCCGTAGATCAACACCCCCGGTGCGATGATGAAGGTGGCCAGGGATGTCGTTACCTGGACCATGGCCCTGGAAACCCCGAACTCGACTTCGAGTACGGGCAGCGCCGGGAACAGAATGGTCAGAGACATGGGCCCGCTCATCGTGATGAGCGCCAGCACGAAGACCAGCATGCGTTCGGATCGCGTCAGCAGCATGCGCGTAAGCCGGCGTTCGACCAGCGGCCGTGGGCCGGCCGTATGGTCCTAGTCGAGGTACAGGGAACTGACCGATTCATCCAGGCTGATTCTGCGCATGGTTTCGGCCAGTAATTCCGCGACGCTGAGCTGGCGGATCTTGCCGCTGGCGGCGGCATCCTCGGATAGCGGAATGGTGTCGGTGACCACGAGTTCGGTCAGGTCCGAACCGTTGATCCGCTCCAGCGCCTTTCCGCTGAGGACCGGGTGGGTGATGTAGGCGACCACTTCCTTCGCCCCTTCGTCCAGCAGGCTGCCGGCCGCCTGACAGAGGGTGCCGGCGGTATCGATCATGTCGTCGATCAGCACGCACACCTTGTCCTTAACCTCGCCGATGATGTTCATGGCTTCGGCCACGTTGGGCTTGGGCCTGCGCTTGTCGATGATGGCCAGGTCGGTGTTGTCCAGCCGGCGCGCCAGCGCCCGCGCGCGCACCACGCCGCCGACGTCCGGGGACACCACGACCACGTCCTCCTCAAGCCGCTTCCAGGCGTCGGCCAGCAGCACCGGGGAGGCGTAGACGTTGTCCACCGCGATGGAAAAGAAGCCCTGGATCTGGTCCGCGTGCAGGTCCACCGTCACCAGGTGGTCGATGCCGGCGGCGCAGACCATTTCGGCGACCGCCTTTGCCGAGATCGGCGCCCGCGTGGCCCTGGAGCGGCGGTCCTGCCGGGAATAGCCGAAGTACGGCACGACGGCCGTGATCCTGTAGGCGGACGCGCGCCGGCAGGCGTCCGCGAGCAGGATCAGCTCCATCAGGTTGTCGTTGACCGGCGGACAGGTGGACTGCACGATAAAGACGTCCCGCCCACGGATGTTGTCCAGCACCTCGACGCTGATCTCGCCGTCGCTGAAGCGCTGCACCTGCGCCCGGCCAAGGCGCACCCCCAGCGCCCGTGCGATGGCGCCCGCCAGCGTTGGCGTGGCGTTGCCGGAAAGTATCGTGATTCGTGGAAGCTCTACGCTACGTTGTTCCGCCATGAAGAATCTCGCGGTGACTGACCCCGGGTTGGCTGGGGCGGCAGGATTCGAACCTGCGATTCACGGGATCAAAACCCGTTGCCTTACCACTTGGCTACGCCCCAATGCGCCAGGACATTTATTGTCTTGCCGCCCGCCCGCGGCTGTCAATGCGCCCCCTGTGATAAATTCACGGCGCGCGGGAGGCAAGCAGCCTGATGATTGGAATTGGCGCTGGACAAACATGGCGAGCCTGCGCCGGGCTGGCCCTGCTCGCAAGCCTGATCCTGGCCGTTCCCGCGCGGGCCCAGGTCACGGAGGACGCATACCGCGACTATTTCCTCTACGGCCGGTTCGGCGAAGTCTGCACGATGTGCGAAGTTGTCGTCCTGTGTCAGGCGGGCGAGAGTCTCCCGCGGGAAGACCTGGTGCCGCCCGAGGGAGATTTCACGCTGTATCACTTGCAGAAGCGCACGTTCTGGTCGCAGATGTCAACCATCTGGGAGTGGTTTATCTCCAATGTCTCGCAGGATGCACTCGCGGCCCGCGGGCATACCCGGCCGGTGCACATGTATCGCGTAACGGGAGGTTCGTGGTCCCCCAGGGAGATTGTCGAGGCCCGCCTTGTGCTCGATCCCGGCGTGCTTGAGTTCGGCGAGCGCAACATCGACCGTGTTACCCGCGCCTGGACCGGCGCGGGTACGGATGCCGGTCTGGGCTTTTGCTCGCGCCTGCCCCTCTGGGATGCGCTGGAAAGTATCGAGGCCAACGCGCCGGAGGCCGAGCGGTGAAACTGGCCGCCCGCGAGTTCCGCCGGGTCTGGAAGTGGACTTGGATCAAGGCCCACCCGGTGCGGTTCGGCGGCATCCTGGTCCATCTGCTGTTTCGAACCCTGTTTGCCCTGTTCTGGCTGTTTGCGGGCATCAACAAGGTAAGGAACGACTGGATGACCAGCGATTACCTGAGGGAGGTATTTCTGGAGCGTCTGACGGAAATGCCGCCCGATGCGTTCGCGTCCCTTTTCCTGCAGAATTTCGCCATCCCGCTGTACGTCCTCGTGGCGTGGGTGATCACGCTCGGCGAGCTCTATTCGGCCATCGGGCTGCTGCTCGGAGTGACAACGCGCATCGCCGCGGGCGTGAGCCTCTTCATCCTTTGCGGCTTTGCGGTGGGCGGATACTACGACGCGTCGCTGATTCCCTTCTTCATTCTGGTCGCCGCCTTCCTCTGGTGGCCGTCCGGCCTGTGGCTCGGAATCGACCGCCCGCTGGCGAAGCGGTATCCCGGCAGCCGCTGGTTCCGTTAGCGAAGCAGGGATGTGGTGGCCAGGGGCAGAATTGAACTGCCGACACGCGGATTTTCAGTCCGCTGCTCTACCAACTGAGCTACCTGGCCTTGGGAAAGTGCGCGGATTATAGCGTCGCGCCGGCTATAGCGAGTGTCTCGCGCGCGGCGTTGCGGGGTTATTCCGAGGGTGGCCGATACCCTTCCGGTTTGCTGGAACCGTCGCCGAAGAAAAAGGCTTCCATCTGCTCCTCCAGGAACTTGCGCGCGGCGGGCTCGATCGGGGTGAGGCGGTACTCGTTGATCAGCATGGTCTGGTGCGAGAGCCACTGCCGCCAGGCCTGTTGCGAGACGTTCTCGAAGATGCGCTGCCCCAGCTCTCCCGGGTAGGGCGGACGCGGCAATCCTTCGGCTTCCGTGCCGAGGAGCACGCACTGTACGGTTCGGGTCATCGAAGGGGATTGTGCAAAAGGCGCCGGGGCGCGTCAACGCGAACCGGCCGCACCGACTTCCAGCTACTCCACCAGGCGGCGAATGGGCGCCGGCATGCCTAGCTCCTGCACGCCGTCGTGCCAGCGCCATTGATCGTCTTCACGAACTATGGCGGGCGATGTGCCTACGGGCAGATGGATCGGCCGAATCTCCAGTTCGAAGTGGCTGAAGCCGTGCCGGACCGGTCTGAGTTCGGTATAGCTATTCGGGGAACAACCGAGAACTCTGGCGCACCAGTCCCCGGCGCTTTCCCCGTCGTCAAGCGTGGGCAGACACCACAATCCGGCCCAGATGCCGGTTGGGGGCCGCCGGTGCAACAGCACGGCGCCGTCCGGGCGCTGTACCACGAGCATGGATCTGTGCCTGAGCGGGCGGTTTGCCTTGGGTTTCGCGGCCGGGATTTCGGCAGTCAGGTCGTGCTTCCTTGCGCGGCAGGATTCGGCAAGCGGACACGCGTCGCAGCGGGGGTTGCGCCTGAGGCATACAGTGGCGCCCAGGTCCATGATCGCCTGCGTGTAGTCGCGCACCCTTTCCGACGGTGTATTGGTCTCGGCCAGATTCCATAGCTTCCTGTTGACCGCGGCCTTGCCGGGCCAGCCCTCGACGGCGTGCATGCGGGCCAGAACGCGCCGCGCGTTGCCGTCCAGGATGGCCCTGCGCTGGCCGTGCGCCAGCGCAAGAATGGCGCCGGCCGTGGAGCGGCCTATGCCGGGCAGCGCAACGAGCGATTCGAAATCGCGGGGGACGTCGCCCCCGTGTTGCGCAACAACGATCCGCGCAGCCTTCAAAAGGTTGTGCGCGCGCGTGTAGTAGCCCAGTCCCGCCCAGAGTGCCAATACGTCGTCAGCTTCCGCAGCGGCCAGCGCCTGCACGTCCGGGAAGGCCGCCATGAACCGCTCGAAGTACGGCGTTACCGTTTCCACGCGGGTCTGCTGAAGCATGATTTCCGACACCCAGATGCGGTACGGGGTGCGGTCCTTCTGCCAGGGAAGATGCCTTCTTCCGTGCTTATCCCACCATGCGAGCAGTTGCGGCGCGATCATCCGCCGCATTGTAGGGTGGAGACCCGGGAGCGGTGGCGGAAAGGTCGATCACCTGGTCGGCGTATCGCAGGATGGCCGGGCGGTGGGCGGCGCATACTACCGTGATACGTAGGTCGCGGAGCGTACGCACGACCCGCTCCTCGGTAGCGGGATCGAGGTGGCTGGTCGCTTCGTCCAGGATCATCGCGCGCGGACGCCGGTAAAGGGCCCGGGCCAGCAGGATTCTCTGAACCTGGCCGCCAGAGAGATTCGAGCCCATGTCGCCAATCTGGCTGGCCATGCCCATCGGGAATTGCCGGATCTCCTCGTCCACGGCGGCCAGACGCGCGACTTCGTCAATCAGTTCCATGTTCGGCGCCGGATCGAAGAAACTGATGTTCTCGGCGATGCTGCCCCGGAACAGAACGTCGCCCTGCAGAACCAGGCCCAGCTGGCGGCGATAGTCACGCAGATGCAGGCGTCTCACCTCTGTTCCGTCGGCCAGAAGCCGTCCTTCCGTGGCCGTTTCCAGGCCTGCGAAGAGCTTGAGCAGGGTGCTCTTGCCGCTGCCGGATGGTCCCGTGAGCACGACCAATTGACCCGGATCAATACGGCAGGAAAATCCGCGCAGGACGTACTGCTCGTTGCTGCTGTAAGCGAATCCCAGGCCCTTCGCTTCGAACGCGCCGCCAAGTCGGTGAACCGGCAGCCCATCCCGCGGTTCGGCATCGTGCTCCACGATGTCCCCCAGCCGCTCGGCGTGCAGTCGAAGCATGTAAGCCTGCTGGAACAGTGAGATGAGCGAGCCGAGCGCTCCGCTGAACCGGCCCCGCAAGGTCATGAAGGCAAACAGCGCGCCCAGGGTGATCTGACCATTAAACAGCGCGAGCACTCCTACACCAAGAAATGCGATCTGTTCGGCTTCCCCAAGCGTGCTCAGCCCGGCTCCGGAGTACATGCCTATGCGTGCGCTGCGCACATCCAGGTTCAGCTTGTCCACGAGGTGCGTTTGCCAGACGGTCAGGCGTTCGCTCTCGCCGGCCAGCGCCTTTACCGTTTCGCTACCGCGCAGCGATTCCAGCATTGCCGAGCTCTGCCTGGCCCCCGCTACCAGACCGTCCCGCGACAAACGCCTTTGGGCGGGAAGCACGCTCCAAACCAGACCGGTGCGAAGCGCCAACCCGGTCAGACTGATCATCATCAGGACGGGGCTGTAGATCAGCATCACCACGCCGGTAAGACCGACCTTCAGGAGATCGATAATGCCCGTGACCACCGAGCCCGTCGCGAACTGGATGATCGGCGACAGCGACTGCATGCGTGAAACGACGTCGCCGACATGCCGCTCCCGGAAGAAGCGCACCGGAAGGCTGAACAGCCGGCGCGTGAGATTGCGGGAAGTCTGCAGGGAGATCGAAGTCGACAGCCAGATTCCGATCCAACCCTGAAGCAGCTGCAGTGGAATCCCTATTGCCGCCAGCAGGGCCATGGCGATAAGCATGGAGCGCAGCAGTTCGGAGTCCTGGGACGTGGTTACTTCGTCGATCAGGATTTGCGAAAGTATGGGAGGCGCCAGACTGAGTAACTGCATCGCCAGCGCGATCATCGTCAGGCCGGCGAGTGTGCGAGCGAGGCGGTCGAACGACCGCGCAATCGACTTGAGCGGGAGCGCGCCCCGCAGGTCCGCGGACTTGAAATCGGCGTGCGGGGTGAGTTCGAGCGCCACGCCCGTGAAGTGCGCGTCCAATTGCGCAAGATGCCGCCAGCGGCGCTCGGCCGCCGGATCCAGGATCAGCGCACGTTGCTTGCGGACTTTCTCCAGCACGACGTAGTGATCCAGGTCCCAGTGCAGGACGCAGGGAACCTTGAGCTGCGGAAGCTCTTCCAGTTCCAACCTTAGGGGGCGTCCGCTCAGGCCCATTATCTCGGCCGCTTCCATCAGCGTCTGCAGCGTGTGCCCGCGTCCCGCGCTTCCGCTTCGCGCGCGCGCAGTGGCCAGGTCCATACGCAGTCCATGAAAGTCGGCAATCATCGCCAGACAGGCCAACCCGCACTCGGACTGCTGGTGCTGTGGAATGTGCCGCAGCCGCCTGGGGCGGCCGATGACGATGTCAAATGCCTGTTTGAATGTTCTCAAGCGCAGGTTCTTCAAGGTTCATCGAGGTGTCGCCGGCTCCACGAATGAGCGGATCCAGGATCCAGCGGATGAGCGTGCGCCGGGTTTCAATGATGGTGGCGTCCACGCTGAGCCCGGGGCGCAGTGGCCAGCGGCGATCATTGGCCTGCATGTGCTGTTGCTCAAGCGTCACGCGCGCCTCATAGGCGGGAGCGAGCAGATTCGGCACCAGGCGAATGGCGTGCGCCTCGAGCGGGCTGGACGTCATTTCCGTCACAGTGCCCCGTAATACGCCGAACTGCCGCGATGGAAAGGCCGCGAGCTTCAGCGCGGCTTCCTGACCGGCCTCGGCTCGCCCGGCCGCCGCTGAAGAGAAGTAAAGCCGAGCTTCCATCTCCGCGCCGGGCGGATGCATCGTGACCAGCGCATCGCCGACGTTGACCGGTTTGCCGGCGCTCACCAGCACGTCGGCCAGTTGCCCCCGCGTGGACGCGACGACCGCCCGGCGCGACAGCCCGTCCAGTTCCACGGCTCGTTCCCCCAGCCGTTCCGACTCGATTTCCAGGTTCAAATCCAGAGCCTGGAAGGACTGGCTTTCAGCAACCATTTCCTGGGAGATCCGGCCTGCGGAGGCCTTGGTCTCAATCTGCCTGGAGCGGAGTTGATCCAGCAGCGCCATGGCCTGCAGCCACCGCAGTTCCGCAGGTTCCACGTCGCGCCTTGCGGTGTGCCCCAGAGATGCCAGCGTCTTGAGCCGCCGGTAGTCGGCGGCTGCCAGTGCAACCTGGCGGGCTGCGTTTTGCACTTGTGCCTCGAGCAGCTCCAGTGTGGATCCAAGCGCAGCCTGCTCAACGCGCATGGAGCGCATTCTTGCGTCGAAGGCGTTTCGTTCCCTGTCCCTGCGCTGCAGCAGTAAATGTCTTTGATGCGCCGCCGATAAGGACCGGGTTTGATAGCTGCCGATTCCGTCGGCCAGCGTGCGGTCCACGACCAGCATCATCAGCGTGCTGCCGGATGCCACCATGTCACCCGGCTTAACCAGCACCTCTTCGATGACGCCGCTTTGTTCGGCGGATATTGTGGTGAGGCCGCCTACGGGCAGGATTACGCCGGGCGCATGCAGCCGGCTCGGTACCTCTATCACGAACGCCAGCGCAATCAGCGCCGCAAGGCAAGTGCATGCGATCAGAACCGTAAAGGGTGTGGAGGCCGGCCCGGCCAGCAGCACCTTCCCGAGGAAGCGATGCCGCCGATTGGACAGAGCGTTCTCGCGGAACAGACCGGGGTCTTCCCGCGAGCGCCCGGAAGGATGGTTGCCCACCGGACCGGCCTCTACGGTTGCTGCCTCGTCGGAGTCAGAACATTTCCGGCCATTCGTCGCCGCACGGCAGCCAGTGCAGCGGAACCGTTTCGGGCAATTGCCGAGGCCGGGTGTCCCGCGGAGTCTCCGGGTCTGTTTCCGCCGGACTCACGAGCGACAGCGCCCGGTGAGCGGGGAATTCGTTCCAGCGCGGAATCTCGTGCCTTACAAGGGTGCGAAATTCCTCTGGGCGCCCGCCCGCCGGCAGGCGAACCTCCCTTGGCGTCAACTCTCTCATATCAACCTCCGTGTGCTGTGTGTGAGTCGTGACTTCCATGTCGCGTCTGCGAAAGCAGCGCGGTCAGGCGTTATCTTTATACCTCTTCCATGGGAGGCACGAGGAGTTGATGCTTCCCGTAAGGAGTGACCTCGCCGAATTGGTGGACAATTCGTCCCGTTGCAGCAGCGGGGCTCCCGCCTCCTTCGCCGCGGCCGTCATTGAATCTATTACGGTACGCATAGCGGCAATAGGGCGGCGCCGCAACCTGAGCGACGAGCTGGCCCGCCCCGCCGCCCAGAACCGCACCCGGAACGGCGCCCATGCCGCCTGCCGCCGAGCCGAGAGTCCCGCCAACGTAGGCTCCCGCGGCTATGGCCGTCGATGTTACGGCCTCCTCACATGCAGCCAAGTCTGAGCTGGGGTCGGGTGCTTCCGCGCCGGCTAATGAGTTTCCGCCGGCGACGGCGGCGCATTCCTGGTCGAATAGTACTCTCATGAATTACCTCCTTGTATGGACTGAAATATGCGGCGCAACCCTTGCGCCGCTGCGATCAGCAGAATGGATTTCCCATGAAGGAAAGGAAAGCGTCAAATCGGCCGCGTATCGCGAATATTTCTTTTCTTCGGGACGCATGACCGAACGCGGCCAAAACGAGAACCGTCGGCGTGCCTGTTGAATGCGCCTGGGGAACTGGAGCGGACGATGGGAATCGAACCCACATCATCAGCTTGGGAAGCTGAGGTTCTGCCTTTGAACTACGCCCGCGCCGCGGCAAAGTCTATGCTAGATTCGAACGGCCGCCAAGTGGCGGGCGCGCAGCCATCGCGAGGGTATGGATCGCTTGAATTCGCAGACCGGGCAACGGGCGCCGCCGCGCAGTTTCGTGCGCCGTTCGGGACGCATTACCCGCGCGCAGAAGCGGGCGCTCGAGGAACTGTGGCCGGTCTACGGCCTGGAGGAATCAACGGAGCCGATCTCGTTCGAACAGGTGTTCGGCCGCCGGGCGCCGACGGTCCTGGAGATCGGTTTCGGCAACGGCGAGACGCTGGTGCGCTCAGCGCAGGAATCGCAGGATGTGAATTACCTCGGCATCGAGGTCCATCTCCCGGGCCTCGGCCGCTGCATGCTGCTGGCGGAGAAGGCCGGGATACGGAACCTGCGCCTGATCCAGGGCGACGCAGTTGAGGTGCTCGGCAAACGGATGCCGCCCGCCTCCCTCGCCATGGTCTGCCTGTACTTTCCGGACCCCTGGCCGCGCAAGAGGCACCACAAGCGCCGGCTGGTGCAGCCCGGATTCGTCCGGCTGATCGAACGCGTGCTTGAGCCGCAGGGCGTTTTCCACGTAGCGACCGACTGGGCGCCGTACGCCGAGCATATCGAGCACGTGATGAGCGGCAACGCCGCTTTCGAGCGGTTGAGCCGCCCGCCGTCCCGCTACACCACGCGCTTTGAGACGCGCGGCAGCGCCCTGGGCCATGAAATCTGGGAAACCGCCTACCGCGTGCGGAGGGGGCGCTAGTTCGGTCCGATCGTCTCGGAGGACTGGAAGAACTTGAGTCGGGTCACGTAGATCGCCAGCAGGATGGCGGGGACGCCGGCCAGGCACACCAGCACGTAGAAGTTCACCCAGCCGACCTCCAGCGACAGGAAGCCGGACCAGCCGGCCATGAACTTGCCCGGCAGCGCCATGAGGGAGCTGAGCAGCGCGTATTGGGTCGCCGTGTACTTGCGCGAGGTCAGGGCGGACAGGAAGGCGATGAACGCCGTACCGGACAGGCCCACGCTGAAGTTGTCCCCGGTGATGACGCCGGCCAGCAGCCAGAGGTTGGTCTCGCCCGCGGTTGCGAGCGCCGCGAACGCCAGGTTGGTTATCGCCAGCAGGATCGCCGAGGCGATCAGCGGCCCCTTCAGCCCGAACTTTCCTACCGCCAGGCCGCCGACCAGGATTCCGGCCAGCGTCGCCACGGTCCCGTAGAGTTTGGCCACGGCGGCGATTTCGCTCTTCGTGTAACCCATGTCCAGGTAGAACGGCATCGCCATGCTGCCCATCAGGTAGTCGCTGACCCGGAACAGCGCCACGAAGGCCAATATCGACAGCGCAAACAGCTTGTAGCGCTGGAAGATGTCCCGGAACGGTTCGACGATGTGGGAACGGATCCATTCCGCGATGCTTTCCCTTCGCCGAACCGGGTTTTCGTGCTCCGGCTCCGCGATCAGCAGCACCGCAACGACCCCCACGCCCATGCACGCGGCCATCGCCCGGTAGGTCAGCGACCAGTCGTAGGCGTCGGCCAGGAACAGCGCCCCGGCGCCGGACACCAGCATCCCTATGCGGTAGCCGTACTGGTAGCTGGCGGCCATCGCCGCCTGGCGATCCACTTCCACCGCCTCGATCCGCCAGGCGTCTATGGCGATGTCCTGGGTGGCCGAGGAAAACGAGGCCAGCAGCGCGAACAGGGCCACGAGAAGCACGTTCTCGAGCGGGTCGGTCGTCGCGAGCAGCAGCAGCCCCGAGATGATCCCGACTTGCGCCAGCAGCATCCAGGAGCGCCGCCGCCCGAGCATCCTGTGCAGCAGGGGAAGCCGGATGCCGTCAACCGCCGGGGCCCAGAGGAACTTGAGCGAATAGGTAAGGCTGACCCAGGCCAGCATGCCCACGGTCCCGCGGTACACGCCGACGTCGGCCAGCCAGGCCGTCAGGGTGCTGAACACAAGCAGCAGGGGGAGGCCGGCGGCGAAACCGAGGAACAGCATGGCCAGGACCCGGGCATGCAGGAACGCCCCGAGGCCGCCGTAACTGTCAACGCGCACGTTCACGGCAGGATGAGCACAGCCGCCGCCGCGCATTGCGCGAAATCAGTCGGCATAGTCGAGTATCAGCGGCGCGTGATCGGAGAAACGCTTGCGCTTGTAGATCGAGGCGGAGGTGGCCCGTCCGGCCAGCTCCGGAGTGGCCACGTGGTAGTCGATGCGCCAGCCCACGTTCTTCGCCCAGGCCTGCCCCCGGTTGGACCACCAGGTGTACTGGTCCGGCTCGGGGTTGATCCGGCGAAAGCAGTCCACGAATCCGAGTTCGCCGAACAGCAGGTCCATCCAGGCGCGCT
>JAPPHC010000011.1 GCA_028821145.1 Gammaproteobacteria bacterium
CCTCGTTGGAGACGCCATCCTGGCTCGATTCTCGCTGTCCCTGCTCCAACGCTCCTACGAGGAGGGGGACGAACACCGAGCTTAAGCCGCCTGCTATACGTGATGCAGTGCCTGGTGCAGGTCGGCGATGAGGTCGTCGGCGTCTTCGATGCCGCAGGAAAGACGCACGAGGTTGCCGGTAATTCCGGCGGCCTCGCGGGCCTCGGGCGTCATGGCCGAGTGACTCATCAGCGGCGGAAAGCCCGCAAGGCTTTCGACGCCGCCCAGGCTCTCCGCGATCGTGAACAGTTCCAGGGCGTTCAGCAGCCGCTCGGGCGCCGCTTCGTCGCCGTGAAGGTGCAGCGACACCACCGCTCCGAAGCCGTCCATCTGACGTTTCGCGAGTTCATGTTGCGGATGGTCCTCGAGGCCGGGATAGTAGACCTGCGCCACCTTCTCATGCTGCCGAAGACCGCGTGCAATGCGCCCGGCGTTCTCGAACTGGCGCCGGACCCTCAGTTCCATCGTCTTCAGCCCGCGCAGCGCCAGGTACGAGTCCAGCGGCGCCAGCACGCCGCCGGTGCGGGTGCGCACTTGCGTGAGGCGCTCGGCCAGGTCCCCGGCGGCAACGCTCAGGGCGCCGCCCAGCACGTCCGAGTGCCCGGCGACGTACTTGGTAATGGAATGCATTGAAATATCGCAGCCCAATGACAGGGGCCGCGTCGCCAGTGGCGTGGCGAGCGTGCTGTCCACGCAACTCAAGGCGCCTCGTTCCGCGCACAGCGCCGACAGGGCCTCGAGGTCGGTGATCCGCAGCAGCGGGTTGGACGGCGTTTCCATCCACACCAGCCGAGTGTTCCCGCGCCAGGCGGCCTTGAGGGCCTCGGGGCCCTCATCCTGATGGACGTAGCTGACTTCGAAACGCGACTTGCCCGCCACCCGCAGCAGGTTGAAGCTGCCTCCGTACACGTTGGCCGGGCCGATGATGTGATCGCCCGGTTCAAGCAGCTCCAGCACCGCAGAACTGGCCGCCTGACCGGATGAGAACGCCAGGGTAGCCGCTCCCGCTTCCAGTTCGTTCAGGGCCCTCTCGAAGGCGTTGCGGGTGGGATTCGACAGGCGCGTGTAGATATGCTCCGGCTGCTCCCGCATGGCCGGGTAGGCGAAGGTGCTGCTCTGATGAATCGCAGGCATGACCCCGCCGGTTGCGGCGTCGTGGGTGTCGCCGGCGTGCACGCAGCGAGTGGAGTTCCCCTGCTTCTTGCTCATGGTGGTGAGCATTATGGCGGGAAGCGCCGAGAACACAATACTCGGGCCGCGGCCCGCGTCGGGGACAATAGGGCGATGGCGGCGGTGCGCACCCTGGGTTCCCTGTTACGGGAGGGGACAAGACGGCTTGAGCGCGTCAGCGACAGTGCCCGGCTGGATTGCGAGTTGCTGCTGGCGCATGCGCTGGGCGTGGACCGCAGCGCGCTTTACGCGCGCTCGGCGGAAACGGCGCAAACCGGGGCCGTGGAGCAATTCGATGCGCTGCTGGCCGAACGAGGCGCCGGAAGGCCGCTGGCGCAGATCATCGGTCGCAAGGAGTTTTATTCGCTGGACTTCGAGATCAGCCGTGACGTGCTGGTGCCGAGACCCGAGACCGAGTTGCTGGTGGAGGTCATCCGCGATGGCGTCAATTCCGCCGACGCTACTCCGCGGATACTGGACCTGGGGACCGGTTGCGGCGCGGTGGCCGTCGCTCTGGCGCGGGCCCTGCCTGAATCACAGCTTGTGGCCACCGACAATTCCCGCCGTGCGCTTGCCGTCGCGCGGCGCAACGCCGCGCGACTGGCGCCGGGTCGGGTGCGCTTCCTCCAGGGGCCCTGGTACGGTCCCGCGGAGCACCTCCGTTTCGACGCCATCGCCTGCAACCCGCCGTATGTGAAAACTCCGCTGAGCGGCGACCCTCCCCTGTGCTTCGAGCCGGCGGCGGCGCTGGACGGCGGGCCGGACGGCCTGCGGGAGCTGCGCGTAGTGATTTCCGGGGCGCCGACGCACCTCAAGCCCGGCGGAATTCTGGCGGTGGAGCACGGCGCGGATCAGGGCGCGCCGGTCCGCTCAATGATGCGCAGCGCCGGACTCGAGGCGCCGATTACGCATCGCGACCTGGCGGGCCATGAGCGCGTTTCGGCAGCCCGGATGACTGTCGGCGATTGAGGGCGAGTCACCCTCGCGCCAAGGTTTAGTCGGCGAGGTTGGGCGCTAGCCAGATACGGGCCTCGTCCAGAGTGATCTTCTTGCGCCGGGCGTAGTCGGCGAGCTGATCGTCACCGATCAGTCCGATATTGGGGTAGCGGGACCGCGCGTGCGCAAAGTAGTAGCCCGACACCGTGGCGGCCGGCCACATCGCGTACGACTCGGTCAGGCGCGCGCCGATGCTCCGTTCGACGTCCAGCAGGCGCCAGATGAGCGCCTTCTCGCTGTGGTCCGGACAACCCGGGTAACCCGGCGCGGGACGAATGCCCCGATAGCGCTCGGCTATCAGGTCCTCGTTGCTGAAGGACTCATCGCTCGCGTATCCCCACAGCTCCCTGCGCACCTTCTCGTGCAGATACTCCGCGAACGCTTCGGCGGCCCGATCGGCCAGCGCCTTGAGCTGGATGGCGCCGTAATCGTCGGCGGACCCTCTGCCGCGCGCCAGCTTCGCGATGGTCTTGTCCAGATCGCCCCCGGCGGTGACCGCGAACATGCCGACCCAGTCGCCGCCCGCACTCGGCGGCGCGACGAAGTCGGCCAGCGCTGTATTGGGTCTGCCGGGCGGCATGCGCCGCTGTTCGCGCAGGCCGTGAATGCGTCCCAGCTCCGCTTCCCGTGATTCGTCCCTGAACACCACGATGTCGTCGCCATCGGACGCGGCCGGGAAAATCCCGGCAACGCCCGCCGCCGGGAATTCGATCTCGCCGGCCCTGATCGGCTCGATCAGCGAGCGGTGCAGGTCGTCCCAGAGTTCCCTGGCAGCCTCACCTTTCCGCGCATCATCCAGAAGCTGGGGAAATTTTCCGTGCATCTCCCAGGCAGCGAAATAGGGCTGCCAGTCGATGTATCCGTACAGGTCCTCCAGCGTGGGCGAAAGCGGTTCGATAACGCCGGTGCGTGCCGGTTGGGCCGGCCGTTCCGCGGTCCAGTCGATCTCAGGCCGATTGCCCCGCGCCTCCTCAAGGCCGAGCAGATCCTCGCGCCGGCGTTTGCCGGCCGGCTGTTCCCGGCGGCGCTTCAGGTCGCGGGCGACGCCGCGCAGATAGGCTTCGCGCCCGGCGCCGCTCAGTTCACCCAGCACGCCCACCGCCCGGGACGCGTCCTTCACGTACACCACGCCGTTTTCGTAGGCTGGATCGATCTTCAGCGCCGTGTGCCGAGGCGAGGTGGTGGCGCCGCCGATCAGCAACGGCAGGTCCATGCCGCGACGCTGCATCTCGCCGGCCACATGTACCATTTCGTTGAGCGACGGCGTGATCAGGCCGGACAAACCGATGTAGTCGGCCTTTTCCCTGACCGCCGTGTCCAGGATCTCCTCGCAGGGGGTCATCACGCCGAGGTCGATGACTTCGTAGCCGTTGCACTGCAGCACCACGCCCACGATGTTCTTTCCGATGTCGTGTACGTCGCCCTTGACCGTGGCGACCACCAGCCGCCCGCGGCTGGACACGCCGCTGCCCTCCCGTTCGATAAACGGAATGAGATGGGCCACGGCCTTCTTCATGACCCGGGCCGACTTGACCACCTGCGGCAGGAACATCCTGCCGGTCGCGAACAGGTCGCCCACCGTGTTCATGCCGTCCATCAGCGGTCCCTCGATCACATCCAGCGCCAGCTCGCTGGCCTGCCGGGCGGCCTCGGTGTCC
The DNA here is from genome assembly GCA_028821145.1 of Gammaproteobacteria bacterium. Lineage (GTDB taxonomy): Bacteria > Pseudomonadota > Gammaproteobacteria > Steroidobacterales > Foliamicaceae > Foliamicus. The sequence continues at coordinate 3,864 of JAPPHC010000011.1, forward strand.
TCCACCACGTGCGCGTCCAGCCCATGCACCAGCGCGTAGCTCAATCGCTCCGCCAGCGGCAGGGCGCGCCACTCCTCTTCGTCGCGGTCCTGCCGCCCGCCCTGCCCCTGGTATTCCTGCGCCAGTTGCAGCAGACGCTCGCCCGCGCCCGCAGTGCGGTTGAGGATCACGTCCTCCACCGTGTCGCGCAGCCTCTCGGGGATGTCCTCGTACACGCCCAGCTGGCCGGCGTTGACGATTCCGAAGTCCATTCCCCCGGCGATGGCGTGATACAGGAACACCGAGTGCATCGCCTCGCGCACCGCGTTGTTGCCGCGGAACGAGAAGGACAGGTTGCTGACCCCGCCGCTGGCATGCACGCCGGGCAGCCGCTCGCGGACCAGGCCGGTGGCCTCGATGAAAGCGCGGCCGTAGTCGTCGTGCTCCTCGATCCCGGTAGCCACGGCGAAAATGTTCAGGTCGAAGATGATGTCCTCCGGCGGAAAACCGGCCTCTCCCACCAGCAGGCGGTAGCTGCGCTCGGCAATCGCGACCCGCTGCTCCACGCTCTCGGCCTGGCCCTTCTCGTCGAAGGCCATGACGATCACGGCCGCGCCCAGGCGGCGGATCTCGCGCGCCTGGTCAATGAATTCCTGCTCGCCGTTCTTGAGACTGATGGAGTTGGCCACGCCCTTTCCCTGCAGGCATTTCAGGCCGGCGACCAGCACCTCGAAGCGCGACGAGTCGATCATGATGGGCGCCCGCGAGATATCGGGCTCGGCGGCCAGCAGATTGACGTAGCGGCGCATCGCGGCCTCGGAGTCCAGCAAGCCCTCGTCCATGTTCACGTCCAGCAGATTGGCGCCGGCCTCGACCTGCTGACGCGCCACCTCCACGGCGGCGGAGTAATCGTCCGCCTCGATGAGCCGCCGAAAGATCGCCGAACCGGTGACATTGGTGCGCTCGCCCACGTGAACGAATCCGGTGCTGTCGTCGATATTGAGAGGCTGCAGCCCCGCCAGCCGGGTGATCGGCGGCGGCGCGGGCGGCGTGCGCGGGCTGATGCCCGCCAGCGCCTCGCGTATCGCCCGGATGTGCTCCGGCGTGGTGCCGCAGCAGCCGCCGGCCAGGTTTAGCAGCCCCTCCTTGGCCATCGCTGCGAGCGTGGACGCCATCTCCTCGGGCGACTCGGTGTATTCGCCCAGTTCGTCGGGCAGCCCCGCGTTGGGGTGCACGCTCACGGGCAGCTCGGCGACACGCGCCAGTTCGCGCATGTGCGGGTGCAGTTCGGTCGCGCCCAGCGAGCAGTTCAGTCCGATGGCGGTCATGGGCGCGTGCCGGATGGAATTGTAGAAAGCTTCCACGGTCTGGCCCGACAGCGTCCGGCCGGAAGCGTCGGTTATCGTGCCGGACACGACTACGGGCAGCGTGCGCCCCACACTCTCGCCGGCGCGCGCAATGGCGTACAGCGCCGCCTTGGCATTCAGCGTGTCGAAGATGGTTTCGATCAGCAGCAGGTCGGCGCCACCCTCCACCAGCGCGCGCGCGGCGATCTCATAGGTGGCCGCGAGCCGATCGAAATCGGTGGCCCGGTAACCGGGGTCCTCCACCCGCGGCGACAGCGAGGCGGTCCGGTTGGTGGGCCCCAGGCTGCCGGCCACGAAGTACGGCCGGCCGTCGCGGCGCTGGGCCGCGTCCGCCGCCTCGCGGGCGATCTTCGCCGATGCGCGGTTGATGTCCGCCACCCGGTCCTCAAGGCCGTAGTCCGCCTGCGATGGAGCGTTGGCGGTAAAGCTGTTGGTGGTGAGGATGTCGGCGCCCGCCTGGAGATAGGAATCGTGGATTTCGCGCACGAAGTGCGGCTGGGTAATGCACAAGAGGTCATGATTGCCCTTGAGCGCCTGCGGCCAGTCGGCGAACTCCCGGCCACGGTATTCCTCCTCGGACAGGTCCAGGATCTGGGCAAGCGTGCCCATGGCCCCGTCGATGAAAACGATTCGCCTGCGGATCAGTTCGCCCAGGGCCTTGGCCCGGGCTGAGGGCGTGTTCACGACTGCGGCCCCGAGGCGTTCAATCCGAGCGCCTCGCAGATGGCCGCGGTCAGCGGCGCCCGATTCATCGTGTAGATGTGAAAACGCTCCACGCCGTTCTCCGCCAGGTCCCGAACCTGGTCCAGTGTGAAGCGTTCGGCGATTTCCCCTACCGCATCGGAGTCTTGCCCGGCCTGTTCAAAGCGAGCGAGCAGCTCGGCCGGAACCTCAACATGGGTCTTGCCGGCAAACGAAAACACCTGCCTGTAGTTATGCAGGGGCATGATGCCGGGCGCCAGCAGGTGCTCGATACCCGCTGCCGCGAAAACGTCGCGCAGGCGATAGTACCTGTCGTTGTCGAGGAAGAACTGGGTGATGGCCAGGGTGGCGCCGGCGTCCAGCTTCCGCTTGACGAACTCAAGGTGTGAACTCAAGGCGCCGCTGTCGCCGCCGCCGTGCTCCGGGTGCGCGCCCACCATGACCTCCCGTATCCCTGCGGCCCTGAGATCGGCGATCAACTCCACCGTCGAGGAATAGCCACGTGTACGCACTTCCTCCGGAACGCCGTCCGCGGGGATGTCTCCGCGCAGCGCAATCATCCTCCGCACGCCCTGCTCGACGTAGTCGCGCACAATCTCCCGCACCTCGTCGCGGGTGTGCGAGACATGGGTGAGATGGGGCGCGCAATCGATGCCGTAGTCCTGGCGGATCCGCCGCACCCATCGCGCCGTACCCTCCCGCGTCGAACCGCCCGCGCCGTAGGAAACGGTGCAGTGCAGCGGGCGATACGGCAACAGGCGCTTCAGCGAAGCCTCCAGCATTGCGGTCAGCTCTTCCGTGCGTGGCGGAAAGAACTCCAGCGAAATTTTGGCGGATTGGCTCATGGGCTTGGTCCAGCGTGGACAATTCACGCTGCGCGCATCATACTCACTCGCTCGCCCATTTGGTCCGGCGGCTACCCGGCGTGGTTCACTTCGCGCCGCCAATTCCGCCGGGTAATCGGCCGCCCGGCATGTCCAGTTCCGCATTATCCACGCCCGCCTACCGCCGTTTCCTGATCGGCAGCACCATCACCACGCACGGGCTGTGGATCCTGCGGCTGGCCTTGGGGTGGCAGGCCTGGCAGCTCACCGAATCGGAATTTTTCGTCGCGGCCGTTGCGTTTGCGGCATATTTCCCGGTTGCCGTGCTGGGACCGGTATTCGGCGCATACGCCGACCGCTGGGACCGGCGAAGGGCGGCGCAGATTTTCAATGTGCTCAACATCGGCGTCACCGCCGGCCTGTTCGGGTTGTCGGCCATGGGCCTGATGACGCCGGCGGCGCTGTTCCTGCTGGCGCTGTCGTTCGGCGTGTTCAGCGGCGGCTATACGCCCATGCGCCTGGCCTTGATGGCCAACCTGGTGCCCTCCATGCAACTGGCCAGCGCCGTCGGGCTGGGGGCGGTGAGCTTCAACGTGGCGCGCGTCATCGGCCCGGTGCTCGGCGGCTACATCATCAAGTTCTTCGGCCTGGCGCCGGCATTCGCGATCAGCACCGCAACCTTTCTCGGCATGGCCTGGGTGCTCTGGGACCTTAAGCTGCAGCCGGTGGCGCGCGAACTGGAACGGCAGATCGGGCTGGCCCGCCTGCTGCGCGACGGCGTCAGTTACACCCTGCGCCATCCCGCGATCCGCTACTACCTTGTTCTCGTGCTGATTGGCGCCACCTTCGGACGGGCGCTGTTCGAGCTCATGGCGCCGTACGCGGACGAAGTCTTTCAGCGCGGCAGCGACGGAATGTCGCTGCTGATTTCCTCTTTCGGCGTGGGGGCGGTCGCGGGTGGCTTCTGGGTGGCCCGGAACAAGGACCTGAAGCAGTTACGCACGTCGGCCGCCATCTGCGTGGCGCTGGCCGGTCTGCTGATCGTTGCCTTCGGCTTTACCGGCAATTTCTGGCTCGCCATGCTGCAACTGCCGTTCTTCGGCTGTGCCCTCACCATTTGCGGCGTGGGATCGCAGACGCTCACCCAGGCCGTGGTGGAAGAAAAGTACCGGGGCCGCGTCATGAGCCTGTGGAGCGTCGTGGCTTTCGGTGGCGTGGCTTTGGGAAGCGCCACGCTGGGCGCCTGGGCACAGTCGATCGGTCTGACCACGGCCACCGTGTACTGGGGCGCGGTGGCGGCGGTGCTGGGACTGGCCACCCTGCTCTGGATGGCGCGGATCCCGCATCCAAAGGTGGCCGGCGCCTCCTGATACCGATGCGCCCGGGGTTATTCGTGGCGCAGCGCTTCGATGGGGTCCAGGGTTGAGGCGCGGCGGGCCGGCCACAGGCCGAAGACGATGCCGATAAGCAGGCTGCAGCCCAGCCCGACGCCGATCGATTCCGCCGCCACGACGGTCTGCCAGTTGAAGAAACGCGCAAGCAGCTCCGACGCTCCCCAGCCGGCGGCCACGCCCAGCAAGCCGCCGAGCAGGCACAGCAGCGAGGATTCGACCAGGATCTGCGACATGATCGCGCCGCGGGTCGCGCCTATCGCGCGGCGCACGCCGATTTCGCGGGTGCGTTCGGCCACCGTCACGAGCATGATGTTCATGATTCCGATTCCGCCCACCACAAGGCTGATCCCCGCGATTGCCGGAAGCAGCAGGGCGAAGATGCGCGTGGTTTCCTCGCGCACCTCGAGGAACTGTTTACGGTCGAGGATCCCGAAATCGTTGTCCTCGCCCGGCCGGATCCGGTGCTCGCGGCGCAGAATGCGCTCCACGTCCACCAGCGCCTGCTCCACCGCCGAACCCCTGCGTATCTGCACGTCAATGCTTTCGAGCCGGTCGCTGCCGGTCACCCGGTACTGCGCCGTGGACAGCGGCACCAGCACGTCGTCATTGGGATTCTGCATGCCGGCCGAGCCGGTCTCGTCCAGGACGCCGATCACGGTGAACGGCACGCCGCCCAGCAGCACGCTCTGCTCCAGCAGCGCGTCGGCCGTAGTTTCCAGTTTCCCGGGAATCTCGCTTCCGAGCACCGCGACCCGCAGGCGCGCCTCCTCTTCCTGCGGAACGAACATCCTTCCGGCGGCTATTTCGTAACGGTGCAGCACGGGATATTCGGTGGTGGACCCGATCATCTCCACTCGGGTGTTGCCATTGCCGAACTCGAACTGCAGGCGCTGCGTAATCCTGGGCACCACTCTCTCGAGATGGCGCGCGTCCCTTCGCAGCGCCGAGGCGTCGTCCACGCCCAGGCTGCTGTTCTCCAGCGACACGCCCCAGAACCGCCGCTGGGAATTGGTGACCGCCAGGATATCGGCCCCCAGCGCCTCCATCTGTTCCTCCACGGCCCGCTGCGCCCCGGTGCCCAGGGAAACCATCGTCACCACCGCCGCGACGCCGATGATCATGCCCAGCATCGTGAGCAGGGCGCGAAACAGGTTGGCGCCGATCGATTCCAGCGCCTGCCTCAGCACGTCAAGAAAGAACATTCTGCAAAGAATAGACCATGTCTCGTATGATCCGCTTTGCGGAATCAAGTGCGAGGGTTTTCTCCGTCAGTTCCTGGGACTACATCGTCGTGGGCGCCGGTTCGGCAGGCTGCGCCGTGGCCAACCGCTTGACGGAGAATCCGGATACGCGGGTGTTGCTGCTCGAGGCAGGCGGCGTCGACCGCTCGCTCTATATCCGGATGCCGGCAGCGATCATCCGCGCCATCGGCAATCCCCGGCTGGACTGGTGCTACCAGGCCGAACCCGACCCCAGCCGCAACGACCGCATTGACCTGTGGCCGGCCGGCAAGACCCTGGGCGGAAGCAGCTCGATCAACGGCATGCTGTACGTGCGCGGCGCGGACTACGATTTCGACCGCTGGGTTGCGGAGGGCTGCTCCGGATGGAGTTACGCCGACGTGCTGCCGTTTTTCAGGCGCATGGAATCCACGCCACTCGGAGACAACCGCTACCGGGGCCGCACGGGTCCGGTCTGCACCGCGGCGCTGCGCACCACCCATCCGCTGGCGCACACCTTCGTGCAGGCCGCCGTCGAGTCGGGACTGACGCTCAACGACGACTACAACGGCCGCACCCAGGAAGGCGTGGCCTACTCGGAAGTGAATCAGCAGCGCGGCCGCCGCTACAACGCTGCAAGGGCCTATCTGCATCCCGTGCGCCGGCGCCGGAATCTCGCCATCCGCACGTATAGCGTGTGCCGGCGGCTGCTGTTCGAGAACGGCCGCTGCGCGGGCGTGGAGTATCGAAGGGGCGGCCGGCTGCATCGCGCCGAAGCCGGCCGCGAAGTGATTCTCTGCGCCGGCGCGATCGCATCGCCCAGGCTGCTGATGCTGTCCGGAATTGGGCCGGCCGGGCAACTGCGCGACGCCGGCATCGAGATCGTCAGGGACCTGCCGGGCGTAGGCGCGAACCTCCAGGAACACCCCGAGGGCATGGTGGGCATCGACGTGAACCTGTCCACCTACAACACCGAGATCAACAGCTGGAAGATCGTCCTGCACGGGTTGAACTGGCTGCTGTTCGGGCGCGGCCCGGCCACCAGTCCGTACCCACACGCAGTGGCTTTCATCCGGTCCGCGCCCGGCGAGCCGCGGCCCGACATACAGGTGCAGCTCGGCCCCTATGCATTCAGTTTCTCGGAAGAAGGCGTGATCCCCTATGACCGGCCGGCCATATCCGCCGCGATCAACGTCTCGCATCCCCGCTCGCGCGGCAGTGTCCGGCTGCGCGGCGCCGATCCGGATGCGCCGCCGGTCATCTCTCACGCGCTGCTGGACGACGACGACATGAAACGGCTGATCGCCGGGTGCCGGCAGGTCCGCGAAATACTCAACGGCCCGGCGTTCGCGCCCTACCGCATCGGCGAGCGCTTGCCCGGCCCCGACGTGCAAAGCGGCGACGAATGGCGCGACTACCTGCGCCGCACCGCGTTCCTGGGCTATCACCCCGTGGGCACGTGCAAAATGGGCACTGACGCACTCGCGGTCACCCGGCCCGACCTGACCGTTCGCGGCGTCGACGGTCTGCGCGTCGCCGACGCGTCGGTGATGCCCAGCCTGACCAGCGGCAACACCAACGCCACCGCGATGATGATCGGAGAACGGGCGGCGGATTTCATCCGGAATAGCGGCGGCGGCCGATGACGCCGACCGCCGCAGGTCCGCGGCAGTAAGCTGTGGGCCACCAGGACTGCAAGGGAGAAGACCAACCATGGTAAACAGACGCACTTTCGTTACCGCCGCGGCCGGGGCCACCGGCTCTCTGCTGGGCGCGCGGACGCTTGGGGCCGCCACCCAGGTCAACCCGCCGGTCAGCCGGGTCGTCTCCGAATTCCTCCATTTCGACGACCCGGTGGAGGAGTTTCGCGCGCAGATGCGCATGGAACGCGACCTGGTCGAGGAGCAGGGCACGACCCTGACCTGGTACCACTGGCTGGTCTTCGTCATACCCGGGGGACGGCGCCCGGAGCCCCTGATCCGCTACGAGGGTATCGAGTACAGCTATTTCCGCCATCTCGGCGACTACAACTACCGCATCCACGCGCACAATATTTCATTGCCGCGGGACCTCCACACCAACGAGTTCACGGATTCCGTGACCAATCCCATAACGGGCGAGCTCGTAGAGGTGCCGGTAACGCCGCTGCTGACCGATCCGGGAACGATCGGGAGCCCCCTGGGCTTTCGCAACCTGGCCGGCGACGGCTTTATCCAGACGCCCTACCGCAAGTTCCGGATCGAGAACGACCTGATCAAGAAGGACATGGTTCGCAGCGCCCCGCCGGACTGGCCGGCCACGCACATCGAGAATTCCTGCAGCTGGGTTGAATTCGACCTGTTCGCCAACGAGACCATCACTTCGCTCCCCACCCACTTCTGCGGGCACTACGCTTTCGAGCATCCCGCCTGGCTGAAGATGCCGGAGGGCATGGGCCACCTGGCGGGCTTCTGGGACGGCAAGAAAATCAATTCCCCATCGGAACTGCCGCGCGAGTTTCTCGACCGCATGGAGCGCGAATACCCCGAACTGCTGGAGCCGCGCTGGGGCGAATTCGAACGCCCGATCCCGTTCGATCTTTAGGGCGGCCCGGCCTTCTACCCCTCAAACGCGTCCAGCACGGCTTCCGGGTCCTGCAACACGTCCGGATGCAGTTCCCGCGTGTAGCGTAGAAAATCGTCCGGCAGGTCCGCGACCGATCGCGCCCGTACGCCGAAGCCGTTGGACGCGGTATGGCCCGGAACATCGCCCATATGCATCCACGGCCGCCAGCTGGTCATCGCCGAGTAGTTCACGCGGGCATCCACGCGGGTGAGGCTCGGATCGAGCACTTCGTCCAGCGGCGCGGACCAGACCGTCGATTCCTTGTAGAACATGCCGGGCAAATCGCTGTCCTTCGGCTTGACCCGGCCATGCTCCTCGTGACGCAGGTACAGGCTTCCCGCGTGAATGCGTTCCCGGTGAATGGACTTGGTCATCAGAATCGAAGCGGCGGGCGAGAAAGCGCCCTGCGTGCTGTCCGGGTCGGGCTCGAACTCCTCTTCTTCATCGAGCCGCACCGCATACCGGGTGCTTGCGGGCCCGAAACGGAATGCCGGCACCTCCACTGTGTGGCCCGCGAACGGCATGACCAGTCGATCCAGGAGGGCACCTGTCTCGAAATCGGTGTAATGGGTGATTTCCAGCACGACGGCTTCGAACAGTTCCTCGGAGACCTGCCGAAATCGGCTGAAAACCGCGGCCAGGAACCCGCAAAGCGGTTCGATCCGGCCCTGGGACACCGCGAATCTCTTCGCCCGCAACCAGCCGATGACCAGCCCGGTATCCAGGCTGCCTCGCATCTTTACAAGGGCGCGTAACAGGTCGTGGTCGCTGCTAAGATCCAGGGTCCCGGACGCCTTCAGCGGGGGCATTCCGGGGCCGATCAGCGCGGCGCCCGCCAGCAGGGATTGGCAAAGGCGCCGTCGGGTTGTGGACACGTTCGGCGCAGCTTGCGGAAGCGAAAGTAACGGGGGCTTGACGTTGGTCATTGCGTCTCCTCAGTTGTCGAGCCCGGCCAGGACCAGGTTGGGCAGAGTGGAAGTCAGCCAGTCGGGGTGGAAATAACCCAGCCGCAGGATCACCAGTTCCTCGCCCGGGATCACATACATGGTGCGAAAGCCGCCGCCTTCCAGGAAAAAGACGCCGTCGGCTTCGATGGGCGGTCCGTGCGGCGCGGCCTGATCGCGGTCCTGCACATAGCGGCGGCCGGTTCCGGGCGGATTGCCCACCCAGATCTGGTAACCGTAATTCGGATAGATGCCCGAACCTGTCGTCATCTCCTCCACCCAGCCCTCCGGCCAGAGCCGGCGGTCCGCCACGCGGCCCCCCGCCGCCAGCGCGGCGCCGTAGCGCAACCAGTCCCTGGGCGTGGCGCGGTAGCAGCAATAGACCGCCGGCATGCCTCTCGGCCGGTCCATGTAGATCTGCGCCGGCCCGGCGCCCAGCGGGGCCCACAGCCTGCTGTTCAGATAGTCCTCGTAGGGCTCGCCTGTTGCGGACTCCAGCACCGCTCCCACCAACTGGGCGTTGGCGTTGGAGAAAGCGAAGAACTCGCCCGGCACGTTTTCGAGATCGAAGTCCAGGGCCGCGGCGCGAAAATCGGAACCCAGCGATATGCGGGCGTTCTTGGCGTAGGGATCCGGATCTCCGGCCAGCGGCGGGTTCTCGAGCCCGCTGAGATTCCGCAGCAACTGGCGCACCGTGATCCGCCCCCGTTCGTCATCGCTCCATTCCGGCAGATAACGGCCGACCGGGTCGTCAATCGAACCGATGGCCCCTTCCTGGATCGCGATCGCGACCAGCGGAGGAAGCAGCGAGCGGGTCATTGCGCGGCCCGTGAACAGGGAGTCCGGTCCGATTCCCTGCCAGTAACGTTCAAGCTGCACTACGCCCCGGTGCAGCACCAGCAGCGCAACGCTGTTGTGTTGCTCCGCCCAGGCCGCCGCGGCTTCCATAGCGCCGGCGTCAATCGTGAGTTCCGCCGCGTCAGCCGTCGGAAAGAATTCCCCGCTACTGCCGGGAACCACCACGACCGGCTGGTAATAGCTCGCCGGCCACTCGCCAGGGTCCTCCGGCAAGGTGTACCAGCGGTACCAGAACCGCCAGTCGACGAACAACGCCGCCGCCACGACGGCGGCGGCAATGGCGATGAAAACGGCTACGCGGCGCATCCTGATCTGCTCCCGCGCAACTACCCGGGGGGGAAGGCGTCTCGCCTTCCCGGAGGGCGGGAAGCCCTCCCGCCCGGAGACCAGCTCATTCCCGCGACGCGGAGGAGCCGACGCGCTCCGCGAAGCGCCGCAGTTCGGCGTTGAAGCGTTGCGGCTGTTCGAGGAATACCGAGTGCCCGGCCCCTTCGTACACGGTGAGGTTCACGTTGTCGCGGCTTGCCGCGAGTTCGGCCGCGTCTTCAAGCTGGAAGGGGTTGTCCTCCGCGCCCAGGGCAAACAGCACCGGCAACGAGAGCCGGCCCACCAGGTCCTGGTTGTCCAGGGTCCGATGCACCATGGCGCGGCGGACATAGGCCGGCACCATCAGGCCGAGCGACCGGAACAGTTCCCGCTCGCGCTCGGGCAAGGGCGACGCGGTCAGGAGATCGATCACCCGCTCGCCGGCGCGGATATTGTCGGCCAGGTCCGGGCTTTGCTGCAGTTCGCGAATCTCCCCGAGTTCCGCCATGTCCGGATCGTCGGTACCCGGCATCCGTAACGGCTTCAGGCCGCCCTGACCGCCGGTGAAAATGATCCCGGCGATCCCGGCGACGCCGTGCTCGCGGACATAGTCCATCGCGATCATCGTGCCGTACGACCAGGCGACGACCACCGGCCGTTCGATACCGGTGGCCGTTATCACGGCGGACACGTCCTCCGCCCAGACCGTGTGCTCGCTGTAGTCTTCCGCGGCCCACGGCTTGCCGGACGCGCCATGCCCCCTCAAGTCGAACGTCACAAGGAAATAATCCTCGGAGAGATCGGAATTGAGCTGATGGACGAAGCTGTAGTGGCTCTGGCCGAAGCCGTGAATCAGCAGAATCGGGGGCGAAGCCGGGTCGCCGGCCGTGACCACGTTCAGGGGAACACCGCCCGCGCCTGCGACAGTGCGGTGTTCCCACGCCAGTGAGTGCTCCGGAAGCAGCACCGCAATCAGCAGCGCGGCGAGCGGTAAGAATCTCCGCAGGATTCTAGAAGCTCGCGGCCAGCGTCAGGCCATAGGTGCGCGGCTCGGGCAGGGTCAGCTGGTAGCCCAGCGTGCCCGACAGGAAACTGCCCGTGGTGCGCTGCGATGCCAGCACGGAGTCGTCATCGGTCAGGTTCTCGATCCACAACGTAACGCTGTAGCGGTCGTTGCGCCAGCCGCCGCGAACATTCTGAAGCACGGCCTCCTCGGTCTTGGCGAGGTTGACCACCCAGTTCCAGGTGGACGACTGGTACCAGGCATCCCAGCGGGCGAACCACTCGCCGTCCCCGCCCCATACGTTGTCGGCGGGCATGTTGAAGTCGACAGCCAGGGTCGCGGCATGATCCGGCGAGCGCGCGACCTCGAAGCCGCTTGCGTCTCCGCTGCCATAGACCCGTGCATTGATGCCATCCTGATACACCTTGATGTCGCTCTTGTTGTAGTTATAGGACGCGGTGCCGACCCAGTTGTCGCTGAACGCCCAGCTACCCGCCAGCTCAAACCCCCAGATGTCGGTGCTGCCGTTACTGTTGTAATCGACCTGTGGGCCGATCCGGTCCGACCCGATAATGAAAACGCCGTCACCGTTGCTGTCCACGTCCCGGGTGAAACCCCGGAAGCGCTGGTTTCTCCATTGCATGATATAGACCGCACCGTTCAGGAAGCCCCGGCCTTCCGCGAGGGTGTGCTTGCCGCCGAATTCCCAGGAGTCCAGCTCCGCCTGCAGGACTTCTTTGCCGATGCCTTCCGCAGCGAAAAACGCCGGGAACGCCACCGTGGGCTCCAGTTGAATGACCTCGGGGTTGAAGCCGCCCGGATTGTTGCCCTTCGAATAGCTTCCGTAGAGCAGGGTGTTCTCGGTCAACTTGTAGTCCACGATGACGCGCGGCAACTCCGCCTCGAAATCGGCGGCCAGGTCAATCTCGGCGCCGCCGAAAGGCTGGGCCGTGCCGATGGGGTCGTTCGGATCCAGCGGCATGGCCTCCTGAGTCACGGAGGAGGCGTTCGCAAGCGTTTCCTCTTCATACCGGAACTCAAGACTGACGGTAAGCTGCTCGGTAAAGTCATAAGCCACGCTGCCGAATATCGCCTGGTTTTCGACGTTCTCGGCGACGGCTGGACTGGGCCCGAAGAGGCCGCGGCCGCCTCTTCCGCTACGCGCGCGGATAGTGGGGTCGAAGCAGAAGGGCCCACCGGCGCCCGGACAGGGGAAGGCGGTCTGACCTGCCGTGCCGTACGTCAGGTCGAGATAGTAGGCGCCCACCATCCAGCGCAGCCGTTTGTCCTGGGGCGAGGACAGGCGCAGTTCCTGCGACCACGATTCGTCCTTCCATCCAATGTAGACCAGGAGTTCGTCGGTGAGGAGTTCGCGCAACTCTGCCGTGTCCTCGCGGTAGCGGCCCGTCACCGAGCTCAACGTGTATCCGCCGATGTCCCAGTCGATATTCAGGCTGGTGAGTTCGGTTGTGCGGTCCAGACCCATGTTGTCCTTGTATACCGTGTCCTCCGGGGGCGACGTATCGATGGAAATACCGTTGGAGATCAGGTCTCGGCTCAGCGTTCCGCAGTAGTAATTGGATCTACCCGTAACGCCGTTGGTGGTGAACGGTCCGCAATTGTTTTTCTCGCCCTTCACCAGGAACTGCACGGCCAACCCGTCGTCGTCGTCGGTATACACATGGCGCAGCTTGATGGAGAGGTCTTCCGTTGGCGTGGCATAGATGGTCACGCTGCCGGCGTTGGTCTGCTGGGAGCCCAGATCGCCGCCGGTGGGGTGCTCGTTCTTCCAGGCTCCGTCGTAGGTGTAAAACCTCCCGGAGGCCCGGACGTAGAGCCGGTCTTCAACGAGCGCTCCTTCGCCGCTGACCCACACGTCCGCGCGGCCACCATCGCCAACGATCAGATTGATATCGCCGCTGAATTCGTCGCCGGGCGTCTTGCTGATGAAATTGATCGCGCCGCCGAAGGTGGCCCGGCCGAAGAAGGCGCTTTGCGGGCCCTTTACGACCTCCACGCGCTCGATGTCGTTCATCGACAGCCACTGGCTGGTTCCCGGCAGATAGACGCCGTCCACGAATGCGGACGATGTCTGTGTGCTGCGCACGCTCGAGGGCGGGTCGATGGCCCGGAACCGGATCGCCGGATTGTTGCGATTGCCGGTGTGGTTGCTCATGTGCACGCCCGGAACGAACTGAAGCATGTCTTCGACATCGGTGATCTGCTGTTCCCGGATCTGCGAAGCGCTGAAAGCGGCGACGCTCAGCGGAATGTCCTGGATCGACTCGTCGCGCTTGCGCGCGGTAACGACGATTTCCTCAAGTGCAAGGTCCTGCGCCATGACTGCCATATCGGCAGCGAAAAGACTCAGTACGGCGCCGCCCAGCAAGAGGCGATTGTGCAGACTACGCATGGTGCGTCCTCCCATTAGTCTTCAGACATCATTCTAAGTAGTGATCCGGCTCACTGCAAACGACCGGAAAGTTCAAACATTCGGAACGATCACCAGTTCCGGATGCTTCCGAAGTGGCGCGATGCGTCGGCCCCGTCCGCGGGCAGATACGACGACTGCCCGTTCGGTCCGTCACGCGGCACATACCGGTCGTAAACCGGCCGCAGCATTTCCATCGGAACCCCGGGCGGAATGGTGCGCGAGCGCCGGAACGCCGCCATCGGGATGGTCGTCCTGACGAATTCCTCATGCACCGACCTGGCGCGCGCGGCAATCGTTCCGCGCGGATCGAAGATCGCGGTATCGCCCGAACCCGAGAACTCCGGAAAGCCCGGCTGCTCCGGCGAGACCGACTGGTTGCAGACCACGCTCCAGAGCCGGTTGTGCCCGGCGATGACCTGCGCCTCGGTAAGGCTGTAACCCCCCGAAGACGAACTCAGGCGGATTTCGAGGCCCTTCATGGCCAGAGCGCGGATCACGTCCGGCTGCCTCGGCGTAATCGAGCAGGAAATATTGCCAATGTCGGTGCGCGCCACCTGCAGCACGGCGTCCTCGCCGTACATCTCGCGGTAGCGGTCGAGCACGTCGTAGATCCCGGTCGTGAAGATGTCCCAGCCGGGAATGAAGCCGCGGATATTGTTGGTCTTCCAGTGATTGGCGACCACGTTGCCTTCGGGGCCGATCAGCACGCCGTTGAGCAGCAGATGGCCCGGCCAGTCCGGGTCCTTCGCGTAGGTGCCGAAGGTGATGTAGCAGCCGTATTCCTTCGCTTTCTTGCCCAGCGCCTCGGTTTCCGGCCCGGGTATTTCGATGGCTACGCGCAGAACCTCTTCGCGGGTCCACGGATTCCAGCCCATGATCGGCTGTTCGTGGAAGCAAACGAGGTCCTGGCGGCCCCCAAATCCGTTGGCCTGGTCGATCAGTTCGAGCATGTGGTCGAGGTTCGCCCTCATCTCGGGACCCGGATTTTGCGTGTTGCGAACGGCGCGCATGATCGACTGAACGGCGGTCACGCGCACCGTGTCCTTGCGCAACGGCACGCGCTCGTACTCGCCGTCGGCAGCCACGCTGACGGAGCCGCCACTGTCTTCGGCCCTTGCCGCACGGCCCCCCAATGCCAGGGCCACCGCGCCGGCCGAACCGGCGGTCAACAGCTGCCGGCGCCTCAATGACTCCGGAGAATCGTTCTTGCCTGGCTTGTCACTCATGTTTTTCCTCCTGGTGTGTCGCCGAGGACCGGATCTCGCGGTCCAGAAATGCCTTCACGGCGCGGCCGGTGGCTTCCGGCCTGGAGATATGCAGGAAGTGTCCGCCGCCGTCGAAGATGATCTTTTCCCTGCTCGCTGCGTTTTTCATCGCATCGACGAACGCCTGTGCCGTTTCGGGCGAAAGGGCCCTGCTCGCGCCGCCCCACATGACCAGCGCCGGTGCACGCACCCGGGCGAGCACCCGTTCCGGGTTCCCCCGCTCGTACATCCGCATGGCTATGAACCCTTCACGGTCGCGTCCGATGACGTTCCAGTAGTCGGTTTTGCGCTGGATCAACTCCTCGGTAATGTTGCCGTGGTCGTTAACCGAATATCGAAGGTTGGCGCCCATTTCCCCGGTCGTGTAGCGTTTGGGCACGAACACGGCGGAAGTGTCACGGTCGCGCTCCGTGGTGCCCCCGCGGCCGCCGTATTCGATGCCCGCCGAGTTCAGCAGCACCAGACCCGTCACGCGATCCGTGCGGGTGCCGGCATAACGGAACGCCACGAGACCCCCGTAGGACGCGCCGGCGATCGCGAAACGCTCGATGCCCAGATGGTCCATCAGGCTGTCCACCAGCGCGAGGAACCGGTCGATCGAGTAGTTGCCGCTCGGCACCGGTCCGGTCAGGCCGAAAGCCGGCAGATCGAAGCGAACCACCCGGTAGTCTTCGCCGAGAATGTCCACCCAGCCGTCGTAATCCTTCAGATCGCCGGTGGAACTGTGCACCAGCAGGACCGCGGGACCCGATCCCCGGTCCTTGTAGTGCACGTTTATGCCGTCGTTTCCTTCGAGCACGACGAACCTGGAATCCGGGTCCGCGTACTTCGCCACGATCTCCTCGTAGCTGATCGTGCCGGCGGAAGCGGGTTCGGCGCCCGACTGGGCCACGGACAACCCAACGTATGACGCCATCGCGCCAACGACTGCAATACCGATCAGCAGCACGCGCCGGGTCAGACGCGGTCTCATGCGCCTACCCGTCCAGCGCACCCGCAGGGTCGTCGTAGATCTCCGGGTGCCGCATCCGGACGAGGTCCCGCCACTTCAGGGGCATGGCATCGAACGACGAAACCTTGCGACCGAAGCCACGCGAGACGAAGTCGCCGGGGTGATCGCCCATGCCCAGCCAGGGCGGGTAGCTCAGGATGTCGTTGAAGTGCCAGGTGGCGGGCGCGCGCAGGACTTCGGGATTGGCCACGTCCGCGAGCGAGCCGTGATAGGTGCTCCAGTCGTTGCCGCGAAAGGGCCGGCCGGCTTCGGGCGTTTCCGGCTCCGTGCGGAAAATATCGTCGTCCCGCACCCAGACGTCGTCGCCCTCGATCACTGCGGGACCGAGCGGATGGATCCTGATGCTCCTGAAGCCTTCCCGGCCCGGCCCTTCCTCCGGGGACTCATCAATGGTTGCTACGCGCTTCGACGGCACGGCGGGAAAATAGCCGATCTCGACTTCCCGGCCCGTAAAGGGGTTCCTGAAGGTTTCCATGTACTCGCCGGTCTCCAGGTCGGTATAGAAGACCATGCTGATGGCCGTCGTCTCGTATGCGCCGGACTCGTCGACATCCCGGGTCCTGAGCAATGCGGCCACATGGACGTTCCACAGAGGCGTGGCGATCTTGTCCACCACCGCCATCCTCCGCAATTTCGCCCACCAGCAGAAAATGCCGTCGTCCATGGAATGCGCCAGCTTGCGCGTGATCATGAGCGTGTGGTACGGATCGGATGGATCCAGATCCAGCAATTCCGCGCGCGCCGACTGCGCCCTCACAAGGGGTGCGGCGGCGGCTGCGCCGATCAGTCCCAATGCCGTTCTGCGTTTCATGAAACTTCTCCCGTTCGAGTGTCCCCTGCGCCCGGCATCCGGGCGCCCGCACGCGCGGCGCGTTCGGGCCGGACCGCCACGCGGCCGCGTGCTGGAGCCCAACTCTAGCAGGTCGGGGCCGGCGACTTGCAAACCGGCCCCGGCGTGTCCAGAATCCTCTGGGAAAAGCACCAGCATCAACCGGGAGGACTGACATGCTGCACCACTTCGACTCACCGTTCAGTCGGCGCAATATCCTGTTGGGAGGCGCCGCTCTCGCCGCCGCCTCGGCCCTGCCCGGCTGCGGCCAGGGCCAGGACCAGAATCAGGTCCAGGACGAGGCCCAGGACCGGATCGACTACGACTGGATGAACCCGATGGACAACCTTGAAGCGTATTTCAAGCTGACGAATTCGCTGAAGGACCGGGACTGGGTGCATGGCTGGTACTCGGGCCTGGTGTTCGGCATGCTTCCGGACAACACGCCCGATGCGCTGTTCGGCCTGGAAGGCTTCGGACTGGGCTATACGGTGCGCCAGGAAGACGGCGCGTTCGCCAGCTTCTGGAAGGAAGTGGGCTTCTACAAGGACCTGAGGACCAACGAGATCATCGAGACCTGGGACAACCCCTACACCGGGGAGACCAACAAGGTCATGCACATCCACAATCGCATGGTCAAGGGCGTGTTCGGGCCGAATTTCCGCTCCCAGGCGCCGGTCGGGGACCAGGCCGGCGAAATGTTCTTCAAGTTTCCCAACTACCGTGCGTCCGACGACCCCAGCAATCCCTTCGTCCTGAACTGGCAGACCAGCGGCGACCAGACTTCGGTTTGGCTGGACTTCCGCGGCGTGGTGCCCAACCTGCTCGATCCCGAGGTCTGGGTGCGTGAATCGACCGGCGAACTCCTGCCCGTTTGCGAAATGTTCGAGTACGTATGCAACGACGACGATCTGCGCAACCCCTCACTGGATCGCATCAAGCACAGCGGGTCCTGGATCCGTTTGGCCCCCTGGCTGCCGTGGCAGATGATGGGCCGGCACGAGGGCCGTCTTTTCTACCGTTGCACGACCCGGGGCCTTGGCAGCCTTGACGAGCTTCCGGCGAACATCCTCGCGTATGCGGAACAGAATTATCCGGAATACCTGGTCAACGAGCTCGACGAGGACATGCCGAGCGAGTCGTCGTTCGAGGTCTACATGAAGGAGAACGAACCCGCCGCGACCTAGACGTCCTCGCTCCCCGGAGTCAGTCGCCGCTTGCTGTCCCGGCGAGGAGTTCGCCCAGGCGGATTTCCAGGCTTTCGCCGCGCAGGTCGCGGGCGATGGTGGCGCCGTCGGACGCAAGCAGGAAGCTGGCGGGGATCGCGTTGATCCGGAACATTTTCGCAACCGGGCTTTCGAAGGCCAGTCCGTCGGTGACGTTCAGCCACGGAATCGCGTAGCGGTCCGCGGAGACCTCCCGCCAGTCTTCCGGTTCGTCGTCGAGATTGAAGGCGAGTATCTCGAAGCCCTCGTCCCCGAAACGCTCGTAGGCGGCCTGAAGGTAGGGAATCTCGGCGAAACACGGCGCGCACCAGGAGGCCCAGAATTCCAGCAGCGTGTAGCGGTTCTCCGCGAGCACGTCGGCCACCCGCACTTCTTCGCCGGCCAGGTTCACGGCGGTGACTCCCATGACCGCTTGCGCCAGGGAGGCGGCGCGTTGTTCGGCCAGCCCCCTGAGCAGGTCGAAGATGCGGCTTTCGCCCAGCAGGGACTCCAGCTCGGCCATGATCATCATCTGCTCTGCGTCTTCGCCGTCCAGCCAGGCGACCTGCAGGGCCATCAGCCGGGCGACGGGATCTTCAAAATCCCTGTAAATCACCTTCAGGGATTCGGTCGCCGCCTCGCCCGGCTCCGCCAGGGCCATGCTGATCAGCTCCTCGTAAGGGCCGCCGGTAAACACCAGGGCGCTGCGGTCCGCATCCCAGGTCAGCTCATGGCGGGCGCCCGGCTCGACGATCGCCCGAACCCGGAGTCCGCCGGCCGGTCCGGCATCCGGCAGCCTGATTTCGACCTGCATGACCTCGTGCAGATCAGCCTCCAGGGTGGCCTTGCCGTCCCTGACGACGGAGGCTCCCAGGATCTCGAAGCCCGCTTCGCTGCGCGGATCGGAATAACCCAGTTCGATGCGCGCCCCGTCGAGGCGCTCAAGCCCCATGGCCCTGACGACGATGTCGTACTGCGCCCCCGCGGCGCCGGCCATTGCGCACAGTGCCAATCCGGCCAGTGCCGTGTGAAACAGATACCTTCGCATCAGAGCCTTCTTTCTCCGGGGGTCATTGCGCGGACGGTTAGAGGATGCCCTTTCCGCCGCCGAAGTCTTCAACGGCAATGGTACGCCCACTGCTCCAGAGCATAAAATTCTCCGCCGTCCCGCGATGAAGAAAGCGCTCAGCAAGCTCCTTGAACAGGCCCTGCTCCCGGTAGCCGGGGATCACGCCGGCCGGTTGCGGCATGCGGGGCTGGAGCAGGCCCGGGATGCGCGTAACGGGCACTATGCCAGCAGCGCTGCGATGCAGTTGGCAGGACGGCTCAAGCGTCCGCCCGCCGAAATCGCCGAAGAGATTGCCGCGGGGCTTTCGCAGCACTCGCTGATCGGACGCGTCGAGACCGCCGGACCGGGATTCATCAACATCTGGCTGGACCCCGGCGCGCTGCAGGCCGAACTCGTCCGCATCGTTGCCGAGAGCGATGCCTACGGGTCCTGCGATATTGGCGGGAGCCGGAAGGTGCTGGTGGAATTCGTGTCCGCCAATCCCACCGGCCCCCTGCATGTGGGGCACGGCCGGCTCGCGGCGGTCGGCGACTGCCTGGCGCGTCTCCTCGAAGCCACCGGCCATGAAGTCTGGCGCGAGTACTACGTCAACGATGCCGGGCGGCAACTGGCCGTGCTGGGCCTTTCCGTGTGGCTGCGGATGGTGCAGCGCGAAAACGCCGGGGCGCGGTTTCCCGAGGGCGCGTACCGGGGCGAATACATTCTCGACCTGGCAAGACGCATGGCCGACGAGCTGCCGGAAGCGGCCGAGGCGGCGCGGAAAGGGATGGGATGGCCGGAAGACGAACCGGCCCACGGCAAGGATGCGGACCGATACGTGGACGCACTCATCAACACTGCGCGCGAGACGCTGGGCGACGAACTGTTCGCGGACATCGGCCGCCTGGCCGGCGAATGGGTGCTGGACGATATTCGCGACGACCTCGAGCAGTTCGGCGTGGGGTTCGATCACTGGCAGTCCGAGCGCGAACTGGTTACGTGCGGCGAAATCGACGCCTGCCTTAAGAAACTCGCCGGCGTCACCTACCGGCGCGACGGGGCCCTGTGGTTTCCCGCGGAGAAATACGGCGACGAGAAGGACCGCGTGGTGGTTCGGGCCGACGGCCGCAGCACCTATTTCGCGTCCGACATCGCCTATCATTACGGCAAGCGCAAGCGTGGCGCGGACGTGCTGCTCGACGTGCTCGGCGCGGACCATCACGGCTATGTCGGCCGCGTGCGGGCCGGCCTTGAGGCGCTGGGCGAACCGCCCTCGAGCCTGGAGGTCCTGCTGGTGCAGTTCGTGGCCCTGTACCGCGGCGGCGAGCGGGTAGCGATGTCCACCCGCGGCGGCGAGTTCGAGACCCTGCGAAACCTGCGCGAGGAAGTGGGCGTGGACGCGGCGCGTTTCTTCTACGTATCCCGGGCAGGAGAACAGCATCTTGATTTCGACCTCGATCTGGCCAGGAAGCAGTCCAACGACAACCCGGTCTATTACGTGCAATACGCCCACGCGCGCGTTGCCAGCCTGTTCGAAAAGATGCACGCGCGGGGCATCGGCTTCAGCCCGGACGACGGCGAGGAGCACGCCGGCCTGCTTGAGCACCCGCGGGAGATCGACCTGATGCTGGCGCTGGCGCGGCTGCCCGAGACCGTGGAGCAGGCAGCCGTGCAGCGGGCCCCGCAGGTGCTCGCGCATTACCTGGTTAGCCTGGCGCAGGCCTTCCACGGCTGGTACAACCACTGCAAGGTGCTGGACGCCGAACCCGGCCTGCGCCGTGCGCGGCTGCTGCTGGCGCAGGCCAGCGGCCAGGTCCTGCGCAACGGGCTGGGATTGCTGGGCGTATCCGCGCCGAGGAGCATGTAGTCATGGCAAAACGCAGGAAATCCCGCTCCGGCGGCTGGCGCGGGGGCCAATTCGTGGCGGGCATCGTGCTGGGCCTGGCGCTGGGCCTTTGGGGCTACCCGATGTTCACCGAGTGGTGGTCGCAGCCCTCGTCCGGCACGCCGGCGGACAATCCGTCGTCTTCCCCGACATTCGATTTCTACGACATTCTCGAACGCGGCGAACAGGTCGTTGAGGAAACCCTGGCTTCCAGCCCGGAGCCGGCCGGAGAACCCGCGGCGGGAGAATCTGCTGCGGGAGAAACTGCGACCGGGACGTCCGCGTCAGACTCCGTTCCGGAAACGGTGGCCTCGACCGCCACCGAGCCTGCCGCAGCGCAGGTTCCGGATACCGAACCGCCTCCCCCGGCGCCCAGTCCGGTGGATACGCCGGGCATGTACGTCCTGCAGATGGGCGCGTTCGTACGCGAGACCGAGGCCGAGTCGCTGAAGGCCAGGCTGGCGCTGGTGGGCATGACGGCGCGCATTCAGCCGGTGATGGTGGACCGGCAAACGTATTACCGCGTCCGGATCGGACCCACCGACGATCTCGCGCAGCTGAACGCCGACCGCGCGCGGCTGCAGCAGCATCGATTCGACTCCATCCTGCTGAAGCTGGTCCAATAGCGTTGATTTCCGCCTCACGGGCCCGCGCCTGCGACGAGGCCATTCGACAAGGCTTCCCCTGGCGCGCCCTCGCCGATACGCCCACGCCGGTGGACCGGCATGACTCGCTCGCCGGGGAACTCGGCGCCCGCTCGGCCTGGATCAAGCGCGACGACATCAGTGGCGCAAAGCACGGCGGCAACAAGCTGAGAAAGCTCGAGTTCCTGCTGGCCGACGCGCTGGACGGCGGTTACCGGGGCGTGCTGACCTACGGCGCCGTGGGATCCAACCATATTCTGTCCACCTCGCACTGCGCCCGCAGTCTCGGCCTCGAGTGCTGCGGAATCGTCCGTCCCCAGCCGCCCACGCCCTACGTCGAGAAAACTCTTCGCTACCACCTCCTGCTGGGCACCCGGCTGATCGCGGCGGCCGACCGGGAGGCAACCGCGCGGGAGCGCGAGCGGATGCTGGCCGAAGAGGGCGCCTGGTACGAGATACCGCTGGGGGGCTCCTCGGTACTGGGTTGCCTGGGCTACGTCTGCGGCGCGCTCGAGCTGGCCGGACAGATAAAGGCCGGAGAGTGCCCGGCGCCGGACCTGATATACCTGCCCTGCGGGTCTTCTGGCAGCACGCTGGGGCTCGACCTGGGACTTTCGCTGGCCGGGCTGCCCACGCGCATGGTGGCGGCCCGCGTCGTGTCCGACAACATGACCTCGATGAGCAGGATCCGGGCGCTGGCGGGGCAATTGAGACAGCTCCTGGACGGCGTCTGCCCCTTGCCCGAAGACGAGCCCCTGAGCCGCGTGGAGTTTCGCACCGAGTTCCTGGGACCGGGCTATGCGCTGCCCACCGAGGAGGCGCTGGAGGCCATCGACTTCATGAAGCGGGAAACGAACACGCAGTTGGAGTACACCTACTCCGGGAAGGGCGCGGCGGCCATGCTGAGCGACGGGCGCAATGGCCGCCACAAGGACCGCAACGTGATGTTTTGGAACACCTACAACTCGCGGCCGGCGCCGGCCGGCCTGCCGCCCCTGAATCGCGAAGGGTTGCCCGAGGTCATCCGGGCGAGTCTGCCGCCGGCCTAGCCCGCTTGTTGCAGCCGTCCGCGCCGTGAGCGACTCGCTGCCCCCGGAATTTCTGCCGCTGCTGGCGCTGGCCGGCTGCGCGGCGGGTTTTCTGAACGTAATGGCGGGCGGCGGTTCGCTGCTTACGCTCCCGGTGCTGCTGCTGGCCGGCGTCCCGGCGCCGATCGCCAACGGAACCCTGCGCGTATCCATCATCGCCCAGAACCTGGTGGCGCTGGGCACCTTCCGGCGGCGCGGCTTCGGCGAATTGAAGCAAGCGCTGTTCCTTTCGATTTTCGCCTGCGCCGGCGCCGTGGGCGGCGCGTCGCTGGGCGTGCGGATGAGCGGGCCGTGGTTCGACCGCATCGTGGTTCTGACCATGGTGGTCTGCACGTTGCTGATCCTGCGCCGTGGAAAGGCCGCCCCGACGCCGGCCCTGGGTCCCGGCCGCCGCTGGCTGGGCTATGCGGCATTGGTGTTTGCCGGCGCCTGGGGCGGCTTTATTCAGGTGGGCGTGGGGTTCCTGCTGATGCCGGCCCTCAATCGCATTCTCGGCATGGACCTGGTGCGCGTGAACATGTACAAGGTCGTGATCATCCTGCCGTATACGGTCCTGGCGCTGGCAATCTTTGCCTGGCAAACGGAAATCCTGTGGCTGGCGGGCCTGGCACTGGCGATCGGCAATTCCACCGGGGGATGGCTGGGCGCACGGCTGACCGTATCCAGGGGAGAGCCGCTGATTCGCGCCGTTTTCCTCATCGCCGTCGCCGCGATGGCCGCAAGCCTGCTGCTGCGAAGCTAAGGCGTTACGGACCAGGTATAGGTATGGCTGCGCAAAAAAAGGCCGAAACCGAGGCGGCCGGTTACATTTCGGCTCCACCAGCCCGATTCCTCCGGAAACAGCCGCGCCTGCACGGAGAAAACATGCGGTAGCCCCGGCTGAAGTTCATCCCGCCGGGCCAGGGGCTGTTCGGCCACGTAGCCGATCTTGCGCAGGGCGGAAAACATCGTGGCGAATTCCGCGCGAGCGTCGGCCGACGGGGAACTGACGACGAATCGCTCGGCCTCGCGGTCGAATTCGAGGTAAACGGTGCGCACGACACGGGTCAGCTGGCTGTCGGGGATCACGGCCCTTGGGCGGGCCACGGCGAATTCCACCTCGACCCTGAGCCTCAGT
The DNA here is from genome assembly GCA_028821145.1 of Gammaproteobacteria bacterium. Taxonomy (GTDB): domain Bacteria; phylum Pseudomonadota; class Gammaproteobacteria; order Steroidobacterales; family Foliamicaceae; genus Foliamicus. The sequence goes on from JAPPHC010000011.1 coordinate 27,592, forward strand.
CCCGCGCGCAAGAGCCGCTCGGCTTCCGCATCCAACTCGATGTCCACGCGCGTGGTGACCAGCCAGCTTGCTCCGTCCGCGCGCGCGTAAGCGAGGCGCACATCAACCTCCGAGGCCGGGGCCGCCGTGGGAAGGCCGAGCAGGCAAACCAGCGCCAGCAGCCCGTGACGGGCGGGCGAATCAGGGAATCTGAAGAGGCTTCTCAAGCAGGGCATTGAAATGTCCGTCGGCGCAACGCCTCCCGGGCAGTGTGTGATAGCCGTGTCGCGTCAAGGGCAGCGCCCATCCCCCGGTTACGCTGCCGCAACTCCTCACTTCACGGGCCAAGCCCTTATTTTCGCCCAGAAAGCGCGCGATTACATCCCCGGTTTCTTCCGGCAACACCGAGCAAACGCTGTACAGCAGGCGCCCGCCGGGCTTGAGCAGCGGCCAGAGGTTGTCGAGCAGCCGCCTCTGCACGCGGGCGAAAGGCCGAATATCGTCATCGCGGCGAAGGTGCTTGATGTCCGGATGGCGGCGAATGACGCCGGTCGTCGAACAGGGAGCGTCGAGCAGAATGCGGTCGAAAGCGACACCGTCGAACCACTCCGCGGGTCGCAGGGCGTCGGCGCACCGAACGGTGGCGCTCAAGCCGAGCCGCGCGAGATTCTCTTCGAGCCGCGCAAGCCGTTCGCCATCGATATCCAGCGCCACCAACTCGCCCGGATCCGGGCACAACTCCAGCAATTGCGCGGTCTTGCCGCCGGGCGCCGCGCAGGCGTCCAGGACCCGCATGCCGGGGCGAACGCCGAGCAGCGGCGCCGCCAGTTGCGCGCCGGCGTCCTGAACCGACACCAGGCCTTCGGTAAAACCGGGAACATGGCGGACCGGGCCCGGAGGATCGAGCCGCAGCGCGGCCGGCAGATCGTCGGGCAGACCGAAACGCCACGGGCCGGCGTCGGATGCCTGCCCCCGGTATGCCTTGCGCCCGGTCCTTGTGCGATTGACCCGCAGCCACATTGGCGGCTTGCGGTTGCCGGCCCGCAGAATCGAACGCCAGTGGCCCGGCCATGCGGCCCGCAATCGGCGGATCAGCCACCCCGGATGCGAATAGCGCCCCTCAAGACTGCCGTCGACCGCCTTCTCCAGTCGATGGCTTTCGCGCAGGTAGCGGCGCAGGACCGCGTTGACCGCTCGCGCCGGGGCCGGCCCGAGCAGCGCCTTGCCCGCGGAAACGCACGAACTCACGGCAGCATGGTCCGGTATCCGCGTGCGGACAAGCTGGAACAGCCCGACGGACAGGAGCGCACCGAGTTTGCCGGACGGGCGCGGCCGATCCATCAGTCTCTCCAGCAACTGCGCGTGCCGGTGGTGCCAGCGCAACGCCCCCAGCGCCAGCTCCGAAGCCAATGCCTGCCGCTCGGGCGTCAGTTCCGAATACCCGGCTGCGTCGAGTGCGCGCGGGTAGCTTCGTCCCTGCAGTACGCCGTACACGGCCAGCGCGCTTACGCGCCGCGGCCCGGCGCCGGTCCCGTTCACGTCAGTACCGCTTCGGCCAGGGGGGCGCCGCGTGCCGCGTCGCGTGCGGGCATGCGGCGGCGGCCCGGTAACTGGACCTCCCGCACGCGCAACACGCCGGTGACGGTCGCCACATCCATCCCGTCGCGGGAAATGCTTACGACCCGGCCCGGTTTGCCGCCGGGGCCGTCCAGCGCATTCGCGTGCCAAAGGCGCAGCGGCCTGTCGCCCCACATCGCGTGCGCGACCGGCCATGGATCGAAAGCGCGCACGCTGCGGGCCAGCGATTCTGCCGGCCTGGTCCAGTCAAGACGGCCCTGCCGCTTGGTGATCAGCGGCGCGTAACTGGACAGGGCCGCATCCTGTGGCATCGCTTCAAGCTCTCCGGCCAGGATTGCAGGAAGCTGCTCGAGCAGCAGATCGGCGCCCAGCCGGGCAAGGCGCCGCTCCAGCGTGCCCGTGGTCTCATGCGGCTCAATGCGGGTGCGCCGGGCCGCCAGCAGAGGACCCGTGTCCAGGCCGGCATCCATTTGCATCAGCGTGACCCCCGTGTGGCTGTCGCCGGCCAGGATCGCCGCCGCCACGGGCGAGGCGCCGCGCCAGCGGGGCAGCAGCGACGCATGAATATTGACCGCACCCCGTGCGCATGCCTCAAGCGCGTCAGCCGGCAGGATCGAACCGTAGGCCGCGACCACCAGCAGGTCCGCGCCGAAGTCCTCAAGCCGCCGCGTCAATGACGCGTCTTTCCAGCTTCCGGGCTGCAGCAGGGTCAACCCCGCCTCCCGCGCCCATCCGCTGACCGGGGAGGCGGTGATCCTGCGCCCACGGCCGGCGGCGCGATCGGGCCGGGTGATCACGGCGGAAATGGCATGGCCCGCGCCGTGCAGGGCGCGCAGCGCCGCCAGCGCAAAATCCGGCGTGCCTGCAAACAGTAGTCTGGCAGGCGCCGTCATGGTGAAGCGACAGGGAAGGTCGCGCTAGAACTCCAGGACGGCGGGCTTGCCGGTCCGCTCGGCCTTCTCCAGGCGTTTGCGCAACATGCGGCGCTTCAGCGGCGACAGGTAGTCGATGAACAGCTTGCCGTCCAGGTGGTCGATCTCGTGCT
>JAPPHC010000047.1 GCA_028821145.1 Gammaproteobacteria bacterium
GCGCGACCAGTGGGCGCCGTCGTCACTGCTGCGGATCGCCAGCACGCGGCGCTGGCTTGGCCCGATGTTGTCCGCAAGCGCCGCCGCGAATGGCCGCTTTACGGCTTGATAGCAAAGGTATTTCCGGCTGCGTGGATCATAGATGGCCGAAAAGGCGTCGTTGCCGTCGCGGAAGGCCGGGTTTTGCTCCCACTCCCGCCAGTGCAGACCATCCGCTGAAAAGGCCGCGCCCGCGTTGTGAACCGGATGATGCCCCGGCAACGGCCCTTCGGGGTGCACGGGCCCCCAGCCGGTGTGGATCATGGCGTAGCGGCGATTGGGATCGGTCGCCTCGTCGTTCCGCATCACCGAAAAAATGCCGCCATTGTCGATCAACACATTGGGAGACTTCGCGTCCGCGACGATGCCCAGGTCCGGCCGTTCGAAGTGGATGCCATCGCGCGTGCGGGCATAGCAGACCTGCCACTTCATCCGCGAGGGATCCCAGCCCGGGCGTGTCATGCTAAACGTCTTGTCGCTCTCAGAATGGCTGCGTGCGCTGGCCTGTTCGGCGCTCAGCCGCTCGACGAGAAACTGTTCGGGGCTGCGCCGCAGACTATACCAGACGTGGATATCGCCGTCGGGCTCTTGGAGGCTCGTGAACGCCAGGTCTTGGGCGAACTCGTTCAGGTCCTCCTCCAGCCCTTGAGGAGGGCTATCGTCGCGAACGAGCCGGCAGCCGCCCGTGAGCAGCCGGCCGCGCGGCTCATGCGCGTCTTCCAGGGACATGAAGAGCAGGGTCAGGGCGTTTCCGTCCTGCGGTTGGTCCACAACTGGATTGGCGCCGTTCATACGCCTTGCCTCCCCTCTGGCCCGTTCGCCGTCATCGTCAGGCAGAGGCGGCTGTGGGTGAAAGCGCCGGTTTCCTACCCCGCTGCCATGAGCCTCGTCAGTTTTCCGGCTTCACATCACGCCAACGCGGCCACCATCTCATCGGTGTAGCCGAAGATGGCCGGCGTACCGCCGGTATGAACGAACACCACCGGCTCCTGCGCCGGCAGGGCGCCCCCGCGGATGTGGGCCACAAGCCCGGAAAGCGCCTTGCTTGTGTAGACCGGATCGGTGAGGACCCCCTCGGTCCGGGCGAGCAGCCGCAGGGCCTCCAGCCCCTCCGGCGTGGGGATGCCGTAGCGCTCGCCGATGAAGGAGTCGTCGTTGTCGAAGTCGGCCGCGGTCAGGGTCACGTCCAGGTCCAGCCGTTCCGCGGCCTGGTTCGCCATCTCTGCCATGCGCTCTTCGTTGCCGTTTTTGGATGACGGGTTGATCCCCTTCACCTGCATCGGGTTGCCCACCGCCTTTAATCCGAGAACGAGCCCGGCCTGGGTCGTGTCGGCCGCGCTGACGTACATGTGCTGCAGTTCGACGCCCTGCTCGCGGCTCTGGCGCACCACTTCGAGGGCGGACTGGGCGTAGGCGATGACATCCAGGTCAATGGTATCCGCCTGCCGCGGTACGTAGACGTTGTGGCCGGCCGCCCGCAGTTCCTCAGCCTTGGCCGCGATCGCCTCCTGCTGGCGGTCGCGGTCGTTGTCCGAAAGCACCGTCACATGCGCGCCCAGCAGCCGCTGGATCAGGTTGTTGCCGGTGATCGCGGTCTTGTCGATCTCCCGTTCCGACCGCAGGATCAGATACAGCGTGATACCCAGCTTGGCGCAGGCCCCGGCCAGCTGGCGGCAGTAGTTGGACTGCACGGCCGCGCCGAAGACGATTGTATCGGCGCCGCGCTCCACCGCCACCGCCAGGCTGTACTCGAGCATTCGGGTCTTATTGCCCCCGAAAGCCAGCCCGGTCAGGTCGTCCCGTTTGATATAGACCTGCGGCCCGCCCAAGGCGGCGCTGAAACGGGGCAGATGCTCCAGCGGCGTATTCATCTCGCCCAGGTGAACTCGGTTCAGATTGGCTATCGCCATCTCCAGTTTGCTTTCCAGTGCGGACCCCATGACCACGTCTCCTTTTGATCTTTCCGAGTACTGCTCTGTCAATACGTCGCAGGCATATAAGCGCCTGACAAGAATGAAGCGCCGGCCGCTAGTCGCCGGCCGGCTGCAGTTCCGGCTGCCCGCTCAGCTGCCAGGAGCGGGCCAGGCTCTGCGTCTCAACCATCTGGGCGTAGCGTCCGCCGCGCGCCATCAGCTCGTCGTGGGCGCCGGTTTCGACGATGCGCCCACTGTCCAGCACCACGATCTTGTCGGCGTGGCGGATGGTCGACAGGCGGTGGGCAATCACCAGCGTGGTGCGGTTGCGCGTGAGGCGGTTCAGCGCCTGCTGGATCAGCCACTCGGTCTCGGTGTCCACCGACGAAGTGGCCTCGTCCAGGATCAGGATCGGCGCGTCTTTCAAGAGCGCGCGTGCGATCGAGATGCGCTGCTTCTGCCCGCCGGACAGGAGCACGCCGCGCTCGCCGATGATCGTGTTGTAGCCGTCGGGCAGGTCGACCACGAACTCGTGCGCGTTGGACGCCTGCGCCGCCTGCACGATCTCATCGACCGTCGCCTCGGGGCGGCCGAAAGCAATGTTCTGGCGCACAGTGCCGTGGAAAAGGAAGACATCCTGCATGACCGAGGCCACATTTGCGCGCAGGAACTCCAGGTCGAGGCTGCGCAGGTCATGCCCGCCGATGCAGACCTGTCCGTCCTGGGGATCGTAGAAGCGGGGGATGAGTCGGCTGACCGTCGTCTTGCCGGCGCCGGTCGCGCCCACCAAGGCCACCATCTCGCCGGCGCCGATCTTGAAATCGATCCCGTTCAGCACCGCCTCTTCCGACTGATAGCCAAAGGAGACATTGTGGAAGGCAACGTCCCAGCGCTCGATGTGGGGGGTTATCGCATCCGGCGGGCTGCTGATCTCCGGATGCACGGCCAGCAGTTCGAAGATGCGCTCCTGGCTGGCGCCGGCCCGGTGCAGCGTGTCGC
>JAPPHC010000028.1 GCA_028821145.1 Gammaproteobacteria bacterium
ACGCCCACAACCGACCGCCGCGAAGCCATCACCGACGCCGACTACGTGATCTCGGTCGTGCGCCAGGGCGGGCTCGACGCTTTCCAACTCGATATCGACATCCCCCTCAAATACGGCATCGACCAGTGCGTCGGCGACACCATCTGCGCCGGCGGCATCATGTACGGCCAGCGCACCATCCCCGCCCTGCTCGACGTCTGCACCGACATCCGCGCCGTGGCCAAGCCCGATGCCCTCTTCCTCAACTATTCCAATCCGATGGCCATGAACGTCTGGGCCTGCAACCAGTACGGCGGCGTGCGTACCGTCGGTCTCTGCCACGGTGTGCAGGGCGGCCACTGGCAGATCACCCGCTGCATCGAGGAGTGGGCCAAACGGGAGGGCCTGATCGCGGCCGGTGAATCGGTGCACCGCGATGAGGTCGATATCATCTGCGCCGGCATCAACCACCAGACCTGGTACACTCAGGTCCAATGGCGGGGCATCGACATGGTGCCGCGCATGCTGGACCTGTTCGAGGGCCACCCGGAATATCCCACCACCGAAAAGCTGCGCATCGACATGATCCGCCGCTTCGGCTACTACACCACCGAATCCAACGGCCACGTCAGCGAATACGTGCCCTGGTACCGCAAACGCCCCGATGAAATCAACGACTGGATCGACCTCTCCCGCTGGATCAACGGCGAGACCGGCGGCTACCTGCGCGTCTGCACCGAAGGCCGCAACTGGTTCGAGACCGACTTCCCCAACTGGATGAAGCAGGAGCCGCCCACCATCGCGCCCGACCGGCGCAGCGAAGAGCACGGCTCCTATATCATCGAAGGGCTGGAGACGGGGCGCCCCTATCGCGGCCACTTCAACATCATCAACCAGGGCCACATCACCAATCTGCCCGACGGCTGCTGCATCGAGATCCCCGGCTACGTCGACAAAAACGGCATGAACATGCCCGTTGTCGGCGACCTGCCCCTCGCCTGCGCCGCCACCTGCGCCGCCAGCGTCCAGGTTCAGCGTATGGCCGTCGAGGCGGCCGTCCACGGCGATGTCATGCTCCTCAAGCAGGCCATGCTGCACGACCCCCTCACCGCGGCCGTCTGTAACCCCGAAGAGATCTGGCAGATGACCGATGAGATGCTAGTCGCCCAGGCGCGCTGGCTGCCCCAGTACCAGGAGCATGTCCCCGCCGCGCAGGCCCGGCTGCAAGAGGCCGAACGCAACAATACCCGCGCCCGGCTGCGGGAAGGTTGGAAAGGCGCCGCGCGCCTGCACACCAAGAGCGTCGCCGAGATGGCGCAGGACAAGGCCGCGGCCACCATGAACGCCGCGGCCGCCGACAAAGGCGAAATGACCAAGGAACCGGCCTGATTCAGATCCAAGGAGTCAACATGTCAATCAAACTGACCCAGGAGCAGCTCGACAGCTACCGCCGCAACGGCTATCTGGTCGTTGAAGGACTGCTCGATTCCGATGAAGTCGAAGGGCTGCGCACCCGTATGCGCGAATATACCCACGGCGGCCGCTCGCAGGAGCGGATTAGCGTACAGATCGAACCGCGCGTCCAGCGCGGCGAGCTGCACGTCGATGAGCCGGGCGACGGCATCCGCAAAATCGACGGCCTGGTCGAGTCCGACGATCGCTTCAACGCCCTGGGAAGCAACCGCAACATTATCAGCGTACTGGAACAGATCATCGGCCCCGACATCAAGATGTTCCGCAACGCCGTCCTCTTGAAACCGCCCGAAGTCGGTTCCGCCAAGGGCATGCACCAGGACTCACCCTACTGGCCGATCGAGCCGATGGATCTCTGCTCCTGCTGGTTTGCATTCGACGACGCCACCGAAGAAAACGGCTGTATGGCCGTTATACCCGGCAGCCACAAGTGGGGGCCGCAGCCCCACATCGACGTGACCGACGACTACGTGGTCGATCCCGAATACTATGACGAGGCCGACATGCAGCTGGCGCCGGTGAAGGCGGGCGGCGGGCTCTTCTTCCACTCGCTCCTGCTCCACTACACCGCGCCCAACCGCTCCGACCGCTGGCGCCGCGCCATCGCGCTCTCCTACATGTCGTCGCGTTCCACGTATACCAGGGACGGCGAAGGGCCGGTCTATCACCATATCCAGGGCCGGACATTCGACGGTTGCGTCCGTTAGAAACGGCAGTGGCCACCGATTGGTCACAGCGCAGGCCCTAGATTATCGCACGAAGGAGTGAAGTCAATGCAGTATCGTATCGAAGGCACGACCCTGCCGGTCGTCACCGTTACACTTACCCCCGGCCAGCGCATCTACTCATCCTCCGGTGGCATGAGCTGGATGACGCAGGACGTGGAGATGGACACCAATACCGGCGGTGGTCTGGGGAAGATGTTCAAACGCGCCCTCTCCGGCGAATCCCTCTTTGTCGTCGACTACTACGTCGAACGGGGCGAGGGCGAGGTCGCCTTTTCCGCGGAGTTCCCCGGCAAGATCCTCAATCTTGATCTGGCCGACGGTCAGTCGTACATTGTGCAGAAGGACGCCTTCATGTGCGCCGACAAGAGCGTCGATCTGGACATGCACTTCCGCAAGCGGCTCGGCGCAGGCCTCTTCGGCGGCGAGGGCTTCATACTGCAGCGGCTGACCGGCCCCGGCCGCGCCTTCGTCAACTTCGACGGCGAGATCCTCGTCAAGGAGCTACAGGCGGGCGAACTGCTGCGCGTCGACACCGGCCACGTGGCCATGTTCGAGCCGACCGTCGACTTCGACGTCGAGATCGTGCGCGGCTTCAAAAACATCCTGCTCGGCGGCGAAGGCCTCTTCCTCGCGACCCTGCGCGGGCCGGGCAAGGCCTACCTGCAGACCATGCCCATGG
>JAPPHC010000017.1 GCA_028821145.1 Gammaproteobacteria bacterium
TCTGCGCGATTGCGCGGGCCTGGCGCTCGGCAGCCCCACGCGCTTCGGCGCCCCCGGCGCGCCGATCCAGCATTTTCTCGACGGACTCGCGGCCGAGTGGGTCTCGGGCCTGCTGGTGGACAAGCCCGCCGCCGTATTCACGTCGTCGAACAGCATGCACGGCGGCCAGGAAGCCACCCTGCTGTCGCTGGCCGTGCCCCTGATGCATCACGGCATGCTGATCACGGGCATCCCCTACACCGTGCCCGAATTGCGCAAGACCACGTCCGGGGGTGCCCCTTACGGCGCATCGCACGTCGAGCGCACCAGCGCGAACGGCCTCACTTCCGACGAGATAACCCTCGCCGAATCCCTCGGCCGCCGCCTCGCAACGCTCGCCCGCACCCTCCACACATCCTGAATCGCTCTCGGGCGTTGTATTGCGCCCCTTTGTGACGTCAGCCACTTCGCGACGCTTCCTCCACAATGGGGCGCAATACACCGCCAATCCGAACGGTCGCGCGCAAACTAAAGCCCTTTGTCGTTACCTTCTGCGCAGGAACGTCGCGAAGTGGTTCCAGCGCAGAAGGTAACGACAAAGGGCGAAGGACTAGCCGCCCATAATGAGATAATTGCGCCCGCTCCCAAACAGGGTGGCCTGATTGATCCCGGAAGAAGCCGAAGTGCAAGACCTGCGCAACATCGTCGAAGCCGCGTACGAACAGCGTGCGGATCTCGCGCCCGACAGCGCGCCCGCCGAACTGCGCGCCGCCATCGACCAGGCAATCGGCCTGCTCGATCGCGGCGAGGCCCGCGTGGCCGAACCCACCGACGACGGCTGGCAGGTCAACGAGTGGCTCAAGAAGGCCGTGCTCCTGTACTTCGCGGTAACGCCCAGCCGCGAGATTTCCGGCGGCCATACCCGCTATTTCGACAAGGTGCCGCCGAAATTCGCCGGCGGCGACATCGAGTCCTCCGGCGTGCGGGTGGTGCCGGACGCGCAGGCGCGGCGGGGCGCCTACATCGCGCCCGGCGTCGTACTGATGCCCAGTTACGTGAACATCGGCGCCTACGTGGACAGCGGCACGCTCGTGGACACCTGGGCCACGGTGGGAAGCTGCGCCCAGATCGGCAAGAACGTGCACCTGTCCGGGGGAGCGGGCATCGGCGGTGTATTGGAGCCCCTGCAGGCTACGCCCACCATCATCGAGGACGACTGCTTTATCGGCGCCCGCTCCGAGATCGTGGAGGGTGTGATCGTGGAGCGCGGCGCGGTGATCGCCATGGGCGTGTATATCGGGCAGAGCACCCGCATCTATGACCGGGCCCGCGACGAGGTCCTTTACGGACGCGTCCCCGCCGGATCGGTCGTGGTGCCGGGCAGCCTGCCGGACGGCAAGAGCCGGGCGCAGCTCTACTGCGCCGTGATCGTCAAGCAGGTGGACGAACGCACCCGCCGGCGCACTTCCCTGAACGAGCTGCTGCGCGATGTCTGATTCCCGCGACCGGCAAACGCTCGATCTCGCCCTGGCGTTGATGCGGCGTCCCTCGGTGACCCCCGCGGACGGAGGTTGCCAGGAACTGATTGCCGGCATGCTCGAGGAGGCCGGCTTCAGTGTCGAGCATATGCCTTTCGGCAAGGTCTCGAACCTCTGGGCGCGGCACGGCGGCGACTCGCCGGTGCTGTGCTTCGCCGGCCATACGGACGTGGTGCCGCCGGGACCGCTGAAAGACTGGGAACACGACCCGTTCGAACCGGAACTGACCGACGGATGGCTCAAGGGGCGGGGCGCCGCCGACATGAAGACCGGCATTGCGGCCATGGTTCGCGCCGGCATCGACTTCGCCCACGACCATCCCGATCATCGCGGGTCCGTTGCCTTTCTGATCACCAGCGACGAGGAGGGGCCGGCGAGGGACGGCACCCGCCGCGTGATGGATACGCTCAGCGCCCGCGACGAAACGATCGACTGGTGCGTGGTGGGAGAGCCCTCCTGCTCGGAACAACTCGGCGACACGCTGCGGGTGGGGCGGCGCGGTTCGCTGAGCGCCACCATGACCGTTCACGGCGAACAGGGCCACGTCGCCTACCCTGCCCTGGCGCAAAACCCGATTCAGAGCTTCGCCCCGGTGCTCGCCGACATGTACGCGACGCCGCTGGACCAGGGCAACGAGCATTTCCCGCCGACCGGTTTCCAGGTCGTCAAGGTGCAGGCCGACGCGGGGGCGACCAACGTATTCCCCGGCAAACTGGTCACGCGCTTCAACTTCCGCTTCACCAACCAGTGGAAGAGCGAGCAGATCAAGCAGTGGGTCGAAGACCTGCTCAGCCGCCACGACATCGAGTACGAGATCGAATGGCGCCCCGCCGGCGAACCCTTCCTGACCGCCCACGGCCCGCTGGTCGAGACGGCCCGCGATATCGTGCGCGAGGAGTGCGGGATCGACCCCGAACTGTCCACGGGCGGCGGCACTTCCGACGGGCGATTCATCGCGCTGCACGGCGCCGATGTGGTGGAATTCGGCGTGATCAACCGCACCATCCACCAGGTCAACGAGCGGGTCCACGCCAGTGACGTCGAAGGGCTCAGGCGCGTCTACGCGCGGATCATGGAGCGGCTGCTGCTCGACCCGGATTCGGAGTAGGCCGATGGACGTGGGTTTCATCGGCGTCGGCACGATTACCGAGGCGGTGGTCACGGGCCTTTGCGAGGCGGAGGTCCCCGGTGTTTCGATTCTCCTGTCGCCCAGGAGCGTCGATCGCTCGCGCAGGTTAAGCGAGCGCTATGCCGCCGTGCAGGTGGCTGCCGATAACCAGCAGGTGCTGGACCGTTCGGAGCTGGTATTCCTCGCCGTGCGTCCGCAGGATGCCGCCGATGTTCTTGGCGCGCTCCGCTTCCGGCGGGACCTCAAGGTCGTGAGCTTTATCGCGACGATAAGTTCCGGGGAAATCGAGCGGCAGGTCGGCCCCGCCGCGTTCCTCGGCCGCGTCGCGCCGGTGCCCCCGGTGGCGCGGCGCAGCGGCCCGATTGCGATGTGTCCGCCGAACCGGGAACTGGCCGGATTCCTTGACCCCCTGGGGACCGTGATTGAAGTTTCGGACGAGGCGCAGCTCGACGCGTTCTTCTCGGTTTCGGCGCTGATGGCGCCCTATTTCGAGTTGCTGGAGTCCGTTTCGGCCTGGCTGCGCGCCCGGGGCGTCGATCCGGTGGATGCGGACCGCTACACCGGCTCGCTGTTTCGCGGCATCGCCCAAAAATCCACCCAGCCGAAGGGCGAAGGATTTGCGGACCTGGTCGAGGAACACGCGACCCGCGCGGGAATCAACGAGCAACTCCGCCGCGAGCTGATCTCCGCCGGGCTGTACGAGCGAATCCAGGCCGGCCTCGACCTCATCCAGGCGCGGATGCAGGGCCGCGCCACGCTGCACGACACCCTGGACCCCAAGTAATCCCGGGTGTCAGAACAGGTCCCAGGGGTAGGACATCTCCGAATCGACCGCGGCCAGCACCTTGCCGGTCGTCGCGTTGTCGTCGAGTGCCTCGACAATCAGGCCGGCCAGGTCGCTGCGGTTGATGATGCCTTCGGCCTCGCGGCTCTGGCTCAGGTAACCGTTGCCGGTGGGCTCGTTCGAGCGGAGCGCGCCGGGACGGATGATCGTGTAGTCCAGGCCGCTGGCCATCAGGTGGTCTTCGGCCTGCGTCTTCAGCGGCAGGATTTCGCGCAGGAACACGCGGGCCAGCCAGGGCGCCGCATAGTGGCTGTCGCCCGAGCCGATGCTGGTCACCAACACCATCCGCTGCACGCCGGCCGCCTCGGCGGCGTCGAAGATATTGCGGTTGCCGAGGTAATCCGGGCGCGGATCGCAACTGAAGCAGCCCACCGTCGTGATGACCGAGGTGTAGTCGCCGCCGTCGAAGGCCGCCTGCACGCTTGCCATGTCCAGCGCGTCGCCAACGGCGTAGTTCACGCCCAGCGGCTCCAGCCCGGAACGGTCGGAGGACGGGCGGACAAAGGCCGTGACCCGGTCGCCCCGTCCCGCCAGGATTTTCGCGACCTCCAGCCCCGTGTTCCGGGTGCCGCCGAACAGCAGCACATGGTGACCGCCCTCGGGGGCCGCGTCGGCCTCCATTTCGAAGACGGGGTACTGGGTGGTTCGGAAGGACAGCAAGACCAGAACGGCGATGACCGCGAGGACTATGAGAATAATGCGTTTTTTGGTCATGAGAAGGCCTCTTTCGGGCGAATCCGGTCAGCCGGGAAACTGGGCCACGCCGGAGAGCGAGTTTGTTTGCCCGATGTTGTTGCTTCGGACGACTTCCCCGGTTTCGCGGCTGATGATCACGACCTCGCCGGTGAAGAAGTTGCCCACGATGATTCCCGCGCCGTCCACCGTCGGCCCCGAGGCCGCCCACCCGGGACTGCGCATGTCGTAATAGCGGAGCGTTTCGCCTGAGTCCTTGTCGAGCACCACCAGGCCGTTGCCGGTGCTGATCAGCAGCGATCCGTCGAGCATCGGCATCAGCGTGAGGACCATGAATACGTTCTCGTCGTCCTCGAACACCCTGAGGTCCGGCAACTGCCGGTCGTTGGCCAGGTCGTACTGCATGACCCGGTTGCCGGTCTCGGACAGATAGACCATTCGCGTGTCGTCGTCGGTCAAAACGGTCGATGTCACACCGTGGATGCCCACGACGCCGCCATGCGTGTCCGAATGAAATTCCCTCAGCAGCCGGGCATCGGGACTGAACTTGAAGATGTTGCCGTCGCCGATCACGTCGCGGCCGGTCAGCAGATTGAACACGGTCGTGTTGGTGGGAATGGTCGTGTTGGGCCCCTGCAGGTGCTCCCCGAAATACAGGCTGCCGTCGCGGGCGAAGGTAACGCTGCTCAGACTGCGCTCGGAGAACCTGCGCACCGGCTTCTGCACCCCGTCCGGGCCGATTTCAACCACCGCCGGCGTGCCCTGGGCAAAGGCCCACAGCGTGCCGTCCGGGGCGAAATTCAGGCCGCCGATCTTGTGCGTGGTGCCTTTCGTGTAGAGCTCGCCCTTGAGGTCCAGTTCCGCGTCGTACTGGAAGATGCGCCCTGTGCCCATGTGATCGTCCGTGGGATGGTCCATGATGGTGGACGCGACGAAGATGTCGCCCTTGACGAAGGGCTGAAACGTGTTGACCCGCTCCCCGTCGCCCCACGCCAGGCTCGTCGCCATAAGCAGCGCCGGCGCCAATGCCCGGGCCCTCGAATACGGATTGCGGCTCGGCATTACATTTTCCCCATGCCGTCTGTGTCCCCGGAAGGGTATCCTGCCTCAAAAGTACAGCGGATTACCGGAAACTCGCCGGAACCGCGGAAGTCCCAGATTCGATTGTCCGGCACGCGCTCGTCGGGATCGATAAAGCCGTTGCCGTTGGCGTCGCAGTAGGCATCGATGAGTCCCAGGAAATCGCCGGGTCGCGGCGCCCATCCAGTTTGTTCGGCGGTCAGTGCGCCCAGGTCTGATGCGCCTGCGGAATAGGACATCGCGGACCAGAAGTTGCCGTCCTCCTCGCCCTCCACCATGAACCCGGAAATTCCTCCGGAAGCGCCCTCGCTCGATACCGGCCCCGCGGCATAGCTCATGCGCACGCTGCCGTTGTTGCGCCCCACCAGCCCGCCCACGGCATCGCCACCGAAAACGGCGCCGGCAGCGTAGCTGTTGCGCACCTCGCTTAAGGAATTGAACCCCACGAGGCCGCCAATATTGCTCCCGTCACCCTCGACCGCCGCGATCGAAAAACTGTTGCGCACCTTGGCGTCGGTGTTCATTCCAACCAGGCCGCCCAGGTCGTTGCCGCCGATCACCTGGCCCGTGGAATAGCTGCTCAGTACCAGGCCGAAGGTGTTCAGCCCCACCAGGCCGCCCAGGCCGCGGCTGCCCGATACTTCGGCGTTCGACCGGCTGAAATAGACGCCGCCGCGCACGTCGCCGATCAATCCGCCTACCGCCTGGTTGCCGGAAACCGTGCCGGCCGACTCGCTGTAGGCCACCAGGCCGCCGCTTCCGCCCACCAGAACGCCGAGCGCCAGGTCGCCGGCCACCTCGCCCTCGGCGCGGCAGCGGTAAACCATGCCGAAATTGCTGCCCACCAGCAGGGCCACGCCGCCGCGGCCGATCACGACCGCATCCTCAAGCGCCAGGTTGCGAACGGTGCCCTGCGCGCCCAGAACGCCGATCAGGCCGATCCCGCTGCCCCCGGGCCTGGAGATGCGCAGTCCGCGGATCGTGTGTCCCCCGCCGTCGATTACGCCCTGAAATCCGAAGCGGTCCAGCGTCACCATGCAGTTTCCGGCCGGCCCGCAGTCGCCTATCGGCTCGAAGTTGCCGACGGTCGAGGCGTCGAGATCGCGCGCCAGGCGGTAATTGCGCGCCATGCGCGCGGCGCGGTCCAGCGTGGTGGACTGGCCTTCGCCTCCGCCGAGATTGCCTATGGCCTCAAGCTGCCGTATGTCGCAGATTTCGTAGTAGCCGTCTGCGTCGCCGTCGACGACGAACTCGCCGGCATCGTCCGGGGCGGCATCGTAGGCGTCCGCCAGCCCGTCGCCGTCGCGATCGGAATCCGCGCTCCCGGACAGGCTCGCGCAGGCCGCGGCGCCGACCGGACCGGGAGCCTGAGCGGCGTCCTGGGCCGCTTGCGCCAGCATGCTGTTGTAGCGGGCGATGTGGTCGCTGTGATCGAACTTGGGCGGTCCCGACGGTCCGCCGGGCGGACCGCCCTGCGGGGCGCCCGAGGGCGGTCCGGCGGCAGCCGGAACCCCTTCCTGCGTGCGTTGCCATATTTCCCGCGGCGTCAGGTAGCCCGGCTGGCTGGCGTAGTAGGCGGCGATGTCCTCGAGGTCCTGGTCCGTTTTGCTGAGCACCGATCCACGCATGAGCGAGTGCGAGCGCCCGCCGTCGCGGTATTCCTTCAGCGAAAGGAACAAATAGCGCTCGTGCTGCCCGCCGATCTTCGGATTGATCGGCGACGGACTGTAGCCGTCCTGGCCATGACAGGCGAAGCACTCGCGGGCCAGGCGCTTGCCCCGCTCGACGTCGCCCTTCGCCCAGGCCGGGGGGCCGGTCAGAAGCCCCGATATCGCGATGACGACAGTCAGGGTTGCGGCGAAATATCCGGGCATGCTTACGGCCTCCCGCAACTACGGCTTCGCCTCGGCCGAAACGGCTTGCCGCCATTGGGCCATCAGGGCTTCGCCGCTTTCCGGCCCGGCAGCATAGCAAAGGCCGAGATCGAGCAAAGGCTTGAGCCACGGCTGCGCGCTGCGGGTCCAGATGTGGCTGGTAGGCATGATGTTCGACGTGTCGTCCAGGGTTCCGGCCTTGACGCTCAGTGTACGGCTCTTTCCCGTTCTTATTCCCCCGCCCCAGTGGTAAAGGCGCGTGCCGCACCCGCTGCAGAACGCGCCGAATTTTTCACGCCCCGAACTCCCGCGCGCGCCGAAAACCGAGGGTTTTTCCCCCGTGAACTCAATATCGTCCTCCGGAACCCACATCGAAATCCCGAACGCACTTGAAGACTGCTTCTGACAGTCCTGACAGTGGCATGCATACAACGCAACCGGCTCGCGCAAGAGACGGAATCGTATCGCGCCGCACTGACAACCGCCTTCCTGTCCAGCATCTATCGACATGACGAAGACTCCTCCCACGTGGGCA
Organism: Gammaproteobacteria bacterium; assembly: GCA_028821145.1. GTDB lineage: Bacteria > Pseudomonadota > Gammaproteobacteria > Steroidobacterales > Foliamicaceae > Foliamicus. Next base: position 7,673 of record JAPPHC010000017.1, read on the forward strand.
ATCACGCCCGGATTCTCCCTGATTGCATCCCGGGCGCGCAATCGCTAAAATCCGCGCTCCTTGCGACGAGGAAAAAACGTGCCTAGCGTACGGGTAAAGGAAAACGAAATTTTTGATGCGGCGTTGCGCCGCTTCAAGCGCGCCTGCGAGAAGGCCGGCATCCTGGCCGACGTGCGCCGCCGCGAGTTCTACGAGAAGCCGACTCAGGTCCGCAAGCGCCAGAAGGCCGCCGCCGTCAAGCGCCAGGCCAAGCGCACCAGCCGCGAACAGAACCGCCGCCGCCGCCTCTACTAACCCCTCCCCCACAAAAACCTGACTCCGCTCGAAGGGCTGCCCGTCCTTCGCGCGCTCCTGCCTGGTTCCTTCGCGCGGTGTTGCACCTTTCCCTCTGGAGCCACTTCGCGACGCTCCTGCCGGGAAAGGGGCGGGAGCGCGCTTTACTCGGCGCGATTTCCGGCTTGTGCCGCCAAGTGAAGCGCGTTCCTGCCCCTTTGCTGGCGAGAGCGTCGCGAAGTGGCTCCGCCAGTAAAGGGGCGGGAGCGCGCGAAGGAAGCGGGGCCAGGTTTGGGTGAGCGCGGCGGATGGTGCAATATTCGGGTTTATGGCGGGGCCGATTCCGAGAGAGTTCATCGACGATCTCCTCGATCGCGCCGACATCACGCAAATCATCGGCGAACGCGTCAAGCTGAAGCGGGCCGGCCGCGAGTACAAGGGCCTGTGCCCGTTCCACAACGAAAAGACCCCGTCGTTCACCGTCGTCCCCGCAAAGGGCTTCTTTCACTGCTTCGGATGCGGAGCCCACGGCAGCGCCCTGAGCTTCCTGATGCAGCACGACCGCCTCGACTTCCCCGCCGCGGTCGAGGCGCTGGCCGACCGCTACGGCCTGGAAGTGCCCCGCAGCGGTCCGTCCCGGCCTTCCGGCAAGGGGCTGTATGAACTGCTGAACGGGGCGGCGCTGCACTACATCGAAGGACTCAAGGGCAGCACCCCGGCCAAGGACTATCTCAAGGGGCGCGGGCTGACCGGCAGGATCGCGCAGTCCTTCGGGATCGGCTACGCGCCCGCGGGCAACGGCATCCTGGCGCGCTTCGGCCAGACGGAGGACGACCGCCGCAGGCTCGTCGACGCCGGCCTGGCGCTCAAGGGCGACTCCGGCGAGCTCTACGACCGCTTCCGCGACCGCATCATGTTCCCCATCCGCGACCGCCGCGGCCGCGTCACCGGCTTCGGCGGCCGGGCGATGGGCGACGTCCAGCCGAAATACATGAACAGCCCGGAGACGCCGGTGTTCCACAAGGGCCGCGAACTGTACGGACTGCATGAACTCGGCCGGCGCAAGGTCGACCGTTGCGTGCTCGTGGAAGGTTACATGGACGTCATCGGGCTGGCCCAGCATGACGTACCCGGCGCGATGGCGACGCTGGGAACCTCCGTCACCCCTCAGCAGCTCACACTGCTTTTCCGGATTTCACCCAGCGTCGTGTTCTGTTTCGACGGCGACCCGGCCGGCCGCAGGGCGGCCGAGCGGGCGATGGAGCGGGCGCTGCCCGAGATGCGCGGCGGCCGCCAGTTGAGCTTCGCCTTTCTGCCCGAGGGCGAGGATCCCGACAGCTACGTGCGCTCGGAGGGGGCGGCGTCGTTCAACGCGGTGCTGGATTCCGCCACTCCGATGTCCGAGTTCCTGATGCAGACGCTTTCGGCGCAGTGCGACCTTTCTACGGCGGAAGGACGCGCGCGGGTGGCCGAACTGGCGCGGCCGCTGATCGGCTCCACACCCATCGGCGTATACCGGGACCTCCTCGTGAACCGCCTGGCTGACGAGGTGCAGCTTCCGCGCGAGCGCCTGGGACAGCTTCTTGAAGCATCGCAACGCCGGCGCAACGCCGTCCGCCGGCCGGCGCCGGGAACGCTGCGAAACGATCCCTGGGGCAACCTGGCGGAATCGCTGGCCGGCCTGCTGCTCAATTTTCCGGAACTGGCCGCGGACCTCGATCCCCTGCCGGAACTTCAGTACCTGAAGGAACCCCGGGTAGGCCTGCTCGCGGAACTCTTCGAAACGGCGCGCTCGACGCCCGGGATCAGCCCGGTCAAGCTCGTCGAGCGCTATCGCGAACGGCCCGAACACGGCCTTTTGTCGCGACTTCTGGCAAGGGAAACCGAGCTCACTCCCGAACAGGCCAAACGGGAGTTCGCGGAGGGCGCCGCCAGGATACACAGGGAAAATTCCATCCGCGAAATGGCGGCCCGCACCCCCTCCTGAGGCCGGCAGCAATCGAAACGAACGGAGAATCGACAGATGGCGCAGAAAATCTACCTGGCGGTCGTGGGCGGCATCTTCGTCGCTTCGGCCGTGTTTGCACTTATTGATCCGCACACGCTCGGGGCGGCCATGGGCATTGCAGCGGCGGACCCGTCGGGCGTGACCGAGATACGCGCGACCTACGGCGGCCTGGTGGCGGGCATCGGACTGCTGATGATCTCCGGAGTCTGGTCGCCGCGACTGGCGTTTGCCGGCCTCGCCTGCGCGGTTTTCGGCGTCGGCGCCCTGGCGCTGACCCGGCTGGTCGTCGAGGTCATCGACGGCAATCCGGGAATCTCCGCGAACCAGGGCCTGGCGACGGTCTTTGAACTCGTTGTCCTGGCGCTGGGCGTATTGTTCCTGCGGCGAATGCTTCGTTCCCAGGCTTTATGGACCGTGAAAAATGAGCGATAATTGACCGATTCACCCTCCCGGAGGCACGCGCCGCACATGACCGCCGGAACCACCACACAACGATCGCGCCAGAGAAACTGGCTCAAGAACCTCATTTCGCTGGGACGGCAGCGCTCGTACATCACGCACACGGAACTGACCGACCAGCTCCCCGACGAGATCGTCGAGATGGAGCAGATCGAGGAGATCATCAACGTGCTGCGCGACATGGACATCAAGGTGTACGAGGAGGACGAGGTTCCGGATGCGGACACCCTGGCGCTGACCGAAGGCGAATCCACCGACGAAGGCGACGTGGACGAGGCCGAGGACGCGATCAGCGCGTTCGAGGTCGAACTGGGCCGGACCACCGATCCGGTGCGTTTGTACATGCGCGAGATGGGTTCGGTGGAACTGCTGACCCGCGAAGGCGAAATCAGCATCGCCCGCCGCATCGAGCAGAGCCGCAGCGAAATCAAGCGCCTGATGGCCTATTACCTGCCCTCCGTGCAGCACCTGCTGAACCGCTTCGAGGAATGCCGCGCCGGCCAGATGAAGCTGAGCGACCTGGTGGCCGGGATCATCGATCCGGACGAACCCGAAGACCTGCGCCCCGCCGCGGAGCGCGACCCGGCGGACAACGCCGCCCGCAAACAGCCGCCCGACCCCGTGGAGCTGGAAAGGCGCCTTCTGGCGCTCAAGGCCCAGTGCTCCCGCGTGCATCGCGCCCTGAAACGCGTGCGCAAACAGGAACTTCAGGCCCAGAACGGCGGAGCTCCCGAACACTTCGTACTGTCCTGCCGCAATCTGAACCGCACCCAGCAGATCATGAGCCGCATGCTGCTGGAGCTGAAATTCACGCCGCGCGCCTTCGACGGCATGCTGGGCGCGCTGCACACCACGATGCGCGCGCCGTCCGACGACCAGGACGCGCTTTATCCCTCTTCCGTCGCGGGCTGCGAGAAGCGGCTGCGCCGGATTTACGTCCGTATGGCGAAGGTTCCGGTCAGGAGCTTCAAGGACTACTTCGCCAACGAACCGAGCAGCGACGACTGGCTCGAGGAGCAACTGTCCAGCGAGGAATACGGCTCGAAACTGGCGCCGTACGCCGAGGAAGCCCGACAGCTCACGCGGCGGCTGCGCCGGGTGGAGGATCAGTGCTGCCTGCCGATCAACCGCTTCAAGGCCATTCCCAGGGAAGAGAACGGCAAGGCGATGGCCCGGGGGATCAAGGAGCTGTACCGGGAGATTTCCCACAACGAACTAAAGGCCAAGGACGCCAAGAAGGAAATGGTCGAGGCCAATCTGCGACTGGTCATTTCCATCGCCAAGAAGTACACCAACCGCGGGCTTCAGTTCAACGACCTGATCCAGGAAGGCAACATCGGGCTGATGAAGGCGGTGGACAAGTTCGAATACCGCCGCGGCTACAAGTTCTCGACCTACGCCACCTGGTGGATCCGCCAGGCGATCACCCGCTCGATCGCCGACCAGGCGCGCACCATTCGGGTGCCGGTCCACATGATCGAGACGATCAACAAGCTGAACCGCATTTCCCGGCAGATGCAGCAGGAAATGGGCCGCGACCCCACGCCGGAGGAACTGGCGCAGCGGATGGAGATGCCCGAGGAAAAGGTGCGCAAGGTGCAGAAGATCGCCAAGCAGCCGATTTCGCTGGAAACGCCGTTGAGCGAAGACGAAGATTCGCACCTCGGCGATTTCATCGAGGACCAGAACGCGACTTCGCCGATGGACGTGGCGACCACGCGCGGGCTGGAGGAAACGATGCGCGACGTGCTGGCCACGCTGGGCGCGCGCGAGGCCAAGGTCCTGCGCATGCGCTTCGGCATCGACATGAACACCGATCACACGCTGGAAGAAGTCGGCAAGCAGTTTGACGTGACCCGCGAGCGCATCCGCCAGATCGAAGCCAAGGCGCTGCGCAAGCTGCGTCATCCCTCGCACGCCGAGCGCCTGCGCAGCTTCACCCAGGAAGAATAATCCCCGGGAACCCCACCGACTAAAGCGCGCTGTTGCACCTTTCCCGGCAGGAGCGTCGCGAAGTGGCTCCAGAGGGAAAGGTGCAACAGCGCGCGAAGGGTCAGCTCGAGTAGCTGCTGCGCAGGGGAGCGATACGGTTGAAGATCAACGCGCTGGGCGATGAATCGACCGGGTCGGGCGTGAAGTAGCCCAGCCGTTCGAACTGCCAGGTATCGTTCGCGCCCGCATTCGCCAGCCCCGGCTCCAGGCGCGCGCCCGCGGCCACCTCCAAAGACCGGGAATTCACCTGTTCGCTCAACGGCGGCGTCCCCGAGGCCAGGTCCGGCCGCTCGACCGTAAACAGCGGACGGTACAGGCGCAACTCCGCCGGAATCGAGTGGGCCGCGCTGACCCAGTGAATGGTGCCCTTCACCTTGCGGCGCGCGCCCTCCCCTCCGCTGCGTGAATCCGGATCGATGCTGCAATGCAGCTCCTCCGGTTCGCCGTCAGCACCGCGCACGACGTCGTCGCAGCGAATGATGTAGGCATTGCGCAGGCGTACTTCTCCGCCCGGACGCAGCCGGAAGAACCGCCGGGGCGGATCTTCCATGAAATCGGTGCGCTCGATAAAGAGTTCACGCGAAAAAGGCACGTTCCGGCTGCCCATTTCGGGACGCTTGGGGTGATTGCCCGCGGGAAGCTCCTCGAAGTGGTCTTCCGGAAGATTGGTCAGCACCACTTTCAGCGGCCGCGCCACGGCCATCGCGCGCGGCGCATCCCGGTTCAGCGCATCCCGGACGACGGTCTCCAGCTGGTCGGCGCCGATCATCTGCTCGGAACGGCTGACGCCGGCGCGGGCGCAGAACTCGCGCAGCACCTCGGGCGGGTAGCCGCGCCGGCGCAGCGCCGACAGCGTCACCAGGCGGGGGTCGTCCCAGTCCTCCACCGCGTCCATGCGGATCAGGTCCGCCACCCGGCGCTTGCTGGTTACCGAGTGGCCCAGGTTGAGCCGCCCGAACTCGTATTGCCGCGGACGGGTCTTTAGGTCCAGGCCGCTGTGATCCAGCAGCCATTCGTACAGCGGCCGATGGTCCTCGAACTCCAGCGTGCACAGCGAGTGGGTGATGCCTTCCAGCGCGTCGCTCAGGGTGTGGGCGAGGTCGTACATCGGGTATATGCACCAGTCGCCGCCGGTGCGGGCGTGCGCGACGTGGCGCACGCGGTACAGCACGGGGTCGCGCAGGTTGATGTTGGGCGAGGCCATGTCGATGCGCGCCCTGAGCACCTGCTCGCCGTCGGCGAAATTCCCCGCGCGCATGCGCCGGAACAGGTCCAGGTTTTCCTTCCGCGAGCGGTCGCGGTAGGGGCTGGGCCGGCCGGGGCTGGTGAGCGTGCCGCGGTCGGCGGAGATCTTCTCCGCGGAACTGCTGTCCACGAAGGCATGACCGTTCTCGATCATGTGCTCGGCGATCTCGTACAGCCGCGGGAAATAGTCCGAGGCATGCGTCACCAGCGGAGTGTCGAAGCCCAGCCAGTTGACGTCGGCCCGTATGGCGTCCACGAAGACCTGTTCCTCGGCGATGGGGTTGGTGTCGTCGTAGCGCAGGTAGCAGGATCCGCCGTGTTCGGCGGCGACGCCGAAGTTCAGGCAGATGGACTTGGCGTGCCCGATGTGGAGAAAGCCGTTCGGCTCGGGCGGAAAGCGCGTGACCACGCCCGCGTGCTTGCCGGACGCCAGGTCGGCGGCGACGATCCGCCGGATAAAGTCGTCAGCCGCCATTCGCTACCTGACCGGGGTGTGGGGCGTCAGTTGCCGGGGGTGTAGTCGCCGACGACGTCGCGGCGGTGATAGACAGGGCACAGGAACCGGCCAACGGACCGCAGGCGGGTCAGCCACCGGAACGCCGCCCCGTTCTTGCGATTCGCCAGCACCTTTTCCACCAGCCAGGGCGTAACGCGCTCCACCCGGTCCCCGAGGATGTTGTAGATCTTGCGTGCCTGCGCCGCGCGCTCGGTATCGCGCCCGCCCGCCAGCATCGACATGTCGGTAATCACGATGCCGGGACTCAGCGCGCCCACGATCACGTTGCTGCCGCGCACCTCCTTGGCCAGCGACTGCGCCATGTAGCTGATCGCGCGCTTGGTGGAGCCGTACGGCGTGAGTCCCGGCGCGGTCATGCCGTTGCTGCCGAACCCTTCGAACACGTACACCGCTCCGCCGTTTTCCTGCTCCCGCATGCCGTCGATCGCGACCCGGCAGCCGTTGAAGGAGCCGGTCAGGTTCGTGTTCACGACTTCCGCCATTTCTTCGGGCCGCAGGTCGTTCACGTTGGCGCGGCGATTGCTGATGCCGGCGTTGTTGATCCAGATGTCGACGCCGCCGAAACGCTCCACCGCCGCGTCCCACAGGGCCTGCACGCTGGCGTAGTCGCTCACGTCGCAGCCCTTGCCCAGCACTTCGCCGTGTTCGGCAAGGCCGGCGGCAGCTGCAGCGGCGCTGTCTTCGCTGCGCCCGCACACGACCACCCGGTGGCCGCGCTTGAGGAACTCGCGCGCCATGCCCTTGCCGATGCCGCGCGTGCCGCCGGTAATCACAACTGTCCTGGAGTCTGACATATCGACCTCGCCTGCCCCGAAAAGGACGCTAATCTATCACGCCGGAAATCGCCGGCCCGGAGCACGCAACGCATTGACGCGGGTCGCCGGACCCGCCTATATTTCCCAATTGCAGGCAGTCGGCCAGGGGGAAGGCCGGCCATCGTTCCATACCAGGAGTCGAACATGAACCCAAACCTATGTGTCCGCCTTGCCCTGACCATCGTCGGCACGGCACTCATGGCCCCGATGGCGCCGGCCCAGGACGCCATCGAGGAAATCATCGTTACCGCCCGCCAGCGCGAGGAGACCCTGCGCGACGTACCCGGCACGGTCCGCGTGCTGACCGCCGAGGACATCGAGCGATCGGGCATTCAGCGCGCCGAGGACTTCGTTTACATGACACCCGGCGTTTCGATCGTGGACACGGCGGAAGTGGGTGACACACAAGTCAACATCCGCGGAATCAACGGCGCGCGCGATGCCGAGAACTCCTATGCGCTGATTGTCGACGGCGTGCTGATGACCAATCCGGCCGCGCTGAACCGGGAGTACGCGAACCTGAGCCAGATCGAAATACTCAAGGGGCCGCAGGGCGCGCTGTACGGGCGCAACGCCGCGGCCGGCGCCATCATCATCACCACCGACAAGCCGAGCGGCGAGACCGGCGGCTACCTCAAGGTGAGCGGCGCGGGCGACAGCACCTGGCTGTACTCCGGCGCCGTGGAAAGCGCCCTGGCCGAAGGCGTCAACTTCCGCGTGCAGGGCGACTACCGCACCACCGACGGCTTCTACGAGAACACCTATCTCGACCGCGACGACATCGTGGACGACTATCGCGGCTACAACCTCAACGCGCGGCTCACCTGGGACCAGTCCGACGACACGAGCTGGGACTTCAAGTTCCGTTACGGAGAGGTCGACGCGGCCTCGATCACCTTCAACGCCGCGTTTCACCTTCCCCTGTTCGCGCAGCTGTTCGGCGTGCCGCAGTTCTTCGAGGACGTCAACGACCACGAGTTCGCGTTCCAGACCAACATCGATCCGGGCAACGAGCAGGAGGCCACGGAGTTCTCCGCCCGCGTGGACCATGCGCTCGGCTGGGCGGACATGCGCGCCTGGTTCCTGTTCAGCAAGATCGACAACAACCTGAGCGCCGACGGCACCAGCGGCGCCTTCGGTTTCTTCAACGCCAACCAGCACTGCCTGAATTCAACCACGGAGGCGTTCAACGCCGGGGTGCGGCTGCCCGCCCCCACCTACCTGGGGCCCGACCCCAACTTCCCGGTGTCGCTGCTGGGACCCTACACGCCCATCGCCTGCGACGGCACCCAGTACCAGGAACGCAAGCAGACCGATTTCAGCTTCGAGGTGCGGCTGAACTCCACCGGCGACGGACCCATGACCTGGCTGGCCGGCGCCTATTTCCTCGACATCGACCGCGAGGTGGGCGTCAACACCGGACTGGACCTGGGCAACGGCATCACAAACGAGCTGTACGTGCCGCAGAGCGGCAACAACCCGACCGAGCAACTCGTGCACGACCGCTTCAGCAATCGCGTGATGGCGGCTTTCGGCGAAATCTCCTACGAAATGACCGAAACCACGGAAGTGTCGCTGGCGCTGCGCTTCGACAACGAACGGCGCGAGGTTGAGAACCTGGTTCCGATCAACGCCCTGTCGCAGTACATCGACTGCGACGGACCGCCCTACACCGGCAACGCGCCGATCAACCCCGGCCTGTGCCCCGGCGTGAATCCGGCCGGTTCGATCGCGCCCAAGTCCCGCACCTTCAGCCAGTTCCAGCCGAAGCTCTCGCTGACCTGGGACGTGACCGAGGACTGGACCGTGTTCGCCAGCGGCGGCGTGGGCTTCAAGAGCGGCGGTTTCAACAACCAGGGCGCCAAGGCCACCGTGGACATCTTCATCAACGGCCTGATCAACAACGTGTTCCTGGCGGCCGTCGGCGCACCGCCGCAGGTGCCCGTGGGGATCACCGACGACGTGGACAAGGAAACTTCCGTTTCGCTGGAAGTGGGCATCAAGGGCAACCTGCTGGACGACCGCCTGCGGCTGGAAGCCACGGCCTTCAACGTGCAGGTGGACGACATGCAGTTCTTCGAGTTCCTGGTGGGCCCCTTCGGCCTGCTGCGGCTGAACGGCAACGTCGATGAAGTGAGCCTGCAGGGCGCCGAGGTGGGCGCCAGCTGGGCGGTCACGGACATCCTCGACGTCTACGCGGGCTGGGGCTACGTGGACAGCGAGATCGAAGCCAACAGCGTGCGGCCCGACACGGTCGGCAACAAGTCGCCTTACACGCCCGACTGGACGGCCAGCGCCGGCGCGCGCGTCGTGATGCCGCTGACCGGCGACTGGCGGTTCGCGGCCTCGGCCGACGTGTCAGCCGTGGGCGAGACCTGGTTCCACGTGGTCCAGGACCAGCAGCGCGCAACGCTGTTCAACGGCGTCGCGAGCGATTTCACGCCCACCCGGCGCGACAGCTACACGGTGCTGAACCTGCGCGTGGGCGTGGAGAACGACCGGCTCTCGGCGGTGGTCTTCGCGAAGAACGCGACCGAGGAGGTCTACCTAGAGGAAGTCATCCCGGCGCCCGAGTTCGGCGGCACGTTCATCCACCCCGCCGACCTCCGCCGCATAGGCCTCGAATTCACCGCCCGCTTCTGAGTTAAACCCGGGCAGGAGGGCGTCGTACCTTTCCTCCCGGGAAACGAGGACGTTCCGTCCTCTAAAAACCTCGGGAGGAAAGGTACGACGCCCTCCTGCCCTACGGGGTTTTTTAAGGACGGAACGGCGGATGTCGATTGGAGGGAAGGAGGGTGTTCCGTCCCTCCAACCGAGGTTTTTAGAGGACGGAACGTCCTCGTTTCCCGGGTGGAGGGACGGAACACCCTCCTTCCCGTCAGGCCGCGCTCAGGCGCGTTGCGCTGACCAGGTCGTGACGATGTCGGCGGCCGATGCCGACCAGATGCCGGTTTGCTCGGAAATGTGCTTGAGCGCGGACTCGAAGGCGCCGATGCGATGCGGCTGGCCCATGAGCCAAGGGTGGACGGACAGCGCGAGCAAGCGCCCGTGTCCGGTGCTCTCGGCCTCCGCCAGCAGGTAATCGCAGGCGTCCTTCACCTGGTCGGCGTATTCCCATTCCGAGTGCAGGTTGTTCTGGATGATGAACTGGTCGTCGAGTTCCAGCGACAGGGGCAGCGCAATCAGTTCGCCGTGCCGGGTGGCGAACGGATAGGGCATGTCGTCGTTGATCCAGTCGCCCATGTAGCGAATGCCCGCCTCGGCGAGCAGGTCCGGCGTGTTGCCGCTTTGCGACCGCGCCGGCCCCAGCCAGCCCGTGACCGGTTGGTCCACGGCCGCGCGCAGGGCCTCAAGCGACCGGTCGATCAGCTCCCGTTCGTCTTCCATGGCCATCTCGCCGTGGTGCAGGGTGTCCATGTGCCAGGAACCCGCAAGTATCTCGTTGCCGCGCCGGTTCAGGCGCTCAAGCAGTTGGGGATAACGCGGGGCGATGGCCGCGTTGACCGAAAACGTGGGGGTAAGGCCAGCTTCGTCCAAAGCTTCGAGGCAGCGGAAAAGGCCCACACGGTTGCCGTAGTCGCGCAGCGTGAAGTGCCGCAGGTCCGGGTACGGCGTGCTCATGCCGCCCGGCGGTGGGAATGGTCTGCCGCTCTGGTTCAGCGGGAAGAACTGCACCGCCAGGTTCACCCAAAGCGCCACCCGGGCGCCGTTCGGCCATGCGATCGGAGCGCGCTCGGACAGCATCGACCACTCGTAGCGGTCGTGGTCCATGCCGTAGCGGCGGAGTCGGTACTTCAGATAGGAAGGGTCAAGCGCCATTTCCGCCGTCCCCCGAGTCTCCCCCGCCCCACTTCGCGACGGCCTGGTCGTAGTAGTGCTCGACGAAGTACTCGGCTATTTCCCGGCCCGTGGTCACCCAGACGTCGGGGTGCCCGGTGATATAGGCCAGCGCATCCTCGAACGCGCGTATCCGGTGCGGATGCGCCACCTGGTAGGCGTGCAGCGGCACGCACATGACCGTTCCGCCCCGCTCGCCCTCCCGGTAGAGCCGGTCGAAGGCCTGCCTGATCATCGCGCCGTAACGCCTGGGCTCGATGCGGTTGACGACATAGACAATGGTGTCGTTGAGTTCCAGCGAGTAGGGCACGGAAACGAACGGCTTGCCGGAGCGCACCTTGACGGGCGTGGGCTGGTCGTCGTGAAACAGGTCGCAGGTATAGAGCCCGCCCGCCTCGCTGAACAGGTCCAGCGTGCGCTCGGTGTGCGTGAGGGCCGGGGCCAGGTAGCCGGCGCACTGCTGCCCGGTGTGTTCGGCGATGGTGCGCACGGAGTCCTCGATCATCGCGCGTTCCTGGGCCTCGTCCATGCCGTAGGTGTAGCGGGTGTTGTAGATACCGTGGCTGAAGAACTCCCAGTTGCGCTCCCGGCACATGTCGATGATCTCGGGATGATGCTCGCAAAGCGCCGTCGACAGGCTGACGGAGCCGCGCACGCCATAGCGGTCGAGCAGTTCCATCATCCGCACGTGGCCGACCCGGTTGCCGTAGTCCCGTGTTCCATAGCCCTGGATATCGGGGGTCGGCCGCGGCCAGACCTTGCGGTTCGGGTTGGCCGGCGGATCCAGTTCGTAGAACTCGATGTTGGGCGCGACCCACAAGGCGACCCTGGCGCCGTCCGGCCAACGGATCGGCAGGCGCTCGTCCCAGGCGCGATAGTCGTATAGCGCTGGATCTTCCCGCACGGAGAGTCCCTAGAAGCTTACGCCGCGCGCCCGGCGAATCGGCGCACAGCCTGGATGGTTCTCCAGCCAGTCGGCCACCGCGGCGAAGGGCTCCACGTCCGCGTACTTGAGCATGATGTCGCAGAGGTTGGCGAAGTGCGGTATCTCGTGCTTGTCGGCCACGCACTCCTCCGGGACGATCGTCCGGTAGCCGTGCGAAAGCGAGGAAACCGAGGAGGCGCGCACGCAACCGGACGTGCTGCCGCCGGTGAGGATCACCGTGTCCACCTTGTGCCAGACCAGAAGCGAGGGTATCAGGCTGTCGTGAAAGACGCTGGCCATGCGCTTGTTGATCACGGCGTCGCGTTCCCGGTCCACGATCAGTCGCGGGTCAAGTTCCGCGCGGGCGTCGCCCTCCTTGATGTTCTGAAGGGAATTCTCGGTATCGGTGCGCGTTCCCCACACACCGGCGTCGTCGGCGTTGCCCATGTAGGCGACGTAGGTCCAGATCACCGGCATGTTCTTGTCGCGCGCCAGCGCCGACAGGCGGTTGACGTAGTCGATCTGGTCGGGGTTGGTCTGGTAGGCGGTGGGAAAGCTGTCGATGTCCGTATAGGCGCGCTGCAGATCGATGTTGATCAACGCCGCCTTTTCCCCGAAGCCGAAGCGCGCCCGGTTGGGGTTGGACTTGACCTCTTCCCAGTACTGGCGCGGCGTCAGACTGGAGGTTTGCATCTGTGGCATCGGCGCACCTGAGCAATGACTTCAACGTAGCTAAAGCCCATGTTATTCCATCAACCGCAACGACCGAAGGCGTCGCGGGGCGCAGGTATTATAGGGTTCGGGAAGTGTGCGGACGTCCTGCTGGGCTACACTAGCGCGCCCGCCCAGAAAGGGGATGACTCCGCAATGAAAAGACGAAAAGGCTATGCCGACGGGCCGTTCGGCCAGATCCATTACCAGGAGGCGGGGAGCGGCGCGGCGCTGTTGCTGCTCCACCAGTCGCCCAGTTCCTCGGAGATGTTCGAGGCCGCCTATCAGCCGCTGGCGGAGCGCGGAATACGCGCGATCGGTGTCGATACGCCCGGCTTCGGCCAGTCCCACGTCCCCGACGAGCAGCCCTGGATCCCGGATTACGCAAACGCCATTCGCAATGTGATCGACCACCTCGGACTCGAACGCACGGCCGTGCTGGGCCATCACACGGGCGCATCGATCGCCGCGGAGCTGGCGGTGATGGAGCCGGAGCGGGTCACGCGCGTGGTGCTGAACGGCGCGCCGCTGCTGACCCGCGAGGAGCAGGACAAGTGGAAGCAGGCGACCAGCAACCGCGTCGAATCCGGACCGAAGGCCGACGGCAGCCACCTCATGGACATGTGGAACCGGCGCGTGCACTTCACGCCGGGCTGGACCAACCTGCGCGCCATGCACTGGGGCGTGGTGCAGATGCTGATCGCCGGCGAGACCGCCCGCTACGGCCACGCCGCCGCCTTCGCCCACGACCTTTCCGAGCCACTGCGCAGGATGACCCAGCCGACGCTGGTACTGACCAACACCGGAGACGACATTTACGAGGTCTGCAAGCGCGTCCCGAAGCTCCGGCCGGACTTCGAATATGCCGAATTGCAAGGCGGCACTCACGACATCGTGGACGAACAGCCCGGGGAATGGACCCGCATCGTGGCTGACTTCGTTCTGAAGGAACAGCCATGACGGACACATTGGGTTGGCGCATGAAGTTCGGTGTGGTGGCGCCGTCCACCAACACCAGCGTGCAGCCGGAATACGACGACATGCGCCCGCGCGGCGTGACCAATCACTTCTCGCGCGCCTGGATTCCGGACGACCCCGTGAACAACGACGAGGAGTTCCTGCAGCTCATGGAGAACATCCGCGCGGAGACGGAAAACGCCGTGGACCGCGTCATGACCTGCAGCCCCGACTACGTCGTGATGGGCATGTCGGCCGAGACCTTCTGGGAGGGCGTGCTCGGCGCCGAACAACTCAAGAAGAATCTCGAGGAACGCGCCGGGGTTTCGGTGGGACTGGGCTCGCACGCCTGCCGCGACGCCATCGCCTGCTACGGCGACATCAGGCGGATCGGCGTGATCACCCCGTACATGCCGGTGGGAGACAAGGAAGTGCGCAGCTTCTTCGAGGGCTGCGGCTTCGAGGTTGTCCACCTGGTGGGGCTGAAGAGCAAAAGCCCGATGCTGATCGCGCACGAGACCCCGGCCACGCTGCGGCGTTCGGTGCACGAGGTCAACGACGACTCGGTGGAGCTGATCATCCAGGTGGGCACGAACCTGGCGTTCGCGCACATCGCGCCGGAGGCCGAGAACTGGCTGGACAAGCCGGTGCTGGCGATCAACACCTGCACCTACTGGCACGCGCTGCGGGAGAACGGGATCGAGGACAGGGTCTACGGCTTCGGCTCGCTGCTCGCCGAGCACTAGTTCCAAGTGGAATACGACTACACGCCGATCACGCAGCGGCCGCGGCTCGAGTGGCCGGACGGCAAGCGCGTCGCGCTGCTGATCACGTTCAATCTCGAGACCTGGGACCTGACCAAGGACACCGACGCGCCGTATTACGCGGGCGGGCCGCCCATCCTGCCCGACGCGCTTCCGGGCCGGGTGGCGGATTTCCCGAACTACACCTGGCGCGAATACGGCCAGCGGGTGGGCATCTGGCGGCAGTTCGAACTGTTCGACGAGCTGGGCGTCACGCCGGGCTGCACGCTCAATGCCGTGACCTGCGAGCGGCGCCTGCCGATGGTCGAGGCCGCCATGGAGCGCGGCTGCGAGCTGATCGCGCACAACTACGAGCAGGGCGAGCTGCTGACGGACTTTTCCGGCGACGAGGAGCGCGAGCGCAAGGTGATCCAGCGCACGCTGGACATCTACGAGCGCACGGTGGGGCGCAAGGCGCGCGGCTGGCTGTCGTCGTCGCTGCGCGGCACGCAGGCCACGCCGGGGATCCTGGCCGAGGCCGGGCTGCTGTTCTACTGCGACCTCATGAACGACGATCAGCCGTATTTGATCCGGACCCCGCACGGCAACATCGTGTCCACCCCGTACTCCAATGAAATCAACGACTTCACGATCCTCACCAGGCGCGGGCACACGACCGACGAGTTCCGCGACATCCTGATCGACGAACTCGACGAACTGTACCGGGAAGGCGCGACGCAGGCGCGCATGATGAACGTGGGGCTGCATCCGCACGTTTCCGGGCGCGCCTACCGGATGCGCGGCCTGCGCGAGTTCGTCGAGCATGCCAAGTCGCTGCCGGGCGTGTGGTGGACCACCCGCGAGGAGATTGCCGAGTGGTACTTGAAGCAGCTGTAGAGGGAGGACGTCCCGTCCTCCTGACGCCCCCGACGTGAACGGCGACCGGCTCCTCGAAGGCAAAATCGCCGTCGTGACCGGCGCGGCAAATGGCATCGGCCGCGCCTGCGCCTTCGCCTTCGCTCAACACGGCGCCGGCGTCGCGCTGGCCGATATCGATCTCGAGGGCTGCGAGCAGGCGGCGCGCGAGATCGCCGCGGAGACCGGCGCCACTACGCTGGCGCATCACTGCGACGTGGGCGACGACGAGCAGTGCGAGGGTCTGATCGCCGCCACCGCCGACCACTTCGACGGCCTGGACATCCTGCTGAGCAACGCCGGCATCCTGGCGCCCGGCGACGTGCTGACGGTCAGCCGCGAGAAATTCGACCGCGTGCACCGCGTCAACCTGCGCGCCGGTTTCGTGCTGGGGCAGCTCGCGGCCCGCGAAATGGTCAAACGCGAGAGCAGGGGCAGCATCCTCTACATGTCGTCCGTGAACGAACGCCTGGCGATACCCAACCAGCTCGCCTACGTGGTGTCCAAGGGCGGGCTTTCGCAGCTCACCCGGACCATGGCGCTGGGCCTGGCCGCGCACGGAATACGCGTCAACGCCATCGGTCCCGGCTCCATCGAGACCGACATCCTCAAGTCCGTGATGACAGACGAGAACGCGCGGCGCATGATCCTTTCGCGCACGCCCATGGGCCGCCTGGGTCAACCCGAGGAAATCGCCTCGGTCGCGGTGTTCCTGGCCAGCGATATGGCCTCGTACATCACCGGCCAGACCCTGTTCGCCGACGGCGGCCGCCTCCCCCTGAACTACACCGTCCCCGTTTAACCCCACATCCCGGTGGAGGCGTAGCGTTCGCCGCCGTCGGAAAGAACCGTGGCGACTACGGGATAGCGGCCGGTGGCGGCGACCTGCAATGCGGCGTGAACGTAGGCGCCGGACGAGGGCCCCACGAACAGCCCGGCTTTGGAGAGCCGCCGGCATATGGCCGTCGCCTGCTCCATGCGCACGTCGATGCGCTCGTCGATCAGGTCCTCGTGCAGGATCGCGGGCACGATGTCGTCGGGCGCGCCCAGCGGCTTCAGGCCTTCGATCCCCGGAAAGACGTCGGGAATCACGCAGGTGATGTGCAAATCGGGGTTGGCTTCGCGCAGCCTGTGGCCGGCGCCGGTAATGGTCCCTCCCGTCCCCACTCCGGCCACGAAGGCGTCGGGCGCGCTTCCGGCGGCCTCGCCGACCTGCGCCAGCAATTCGGCGCCGGTGCTGTGGTAGTGCGCCCTCCAGTTCTCGTCGTTCGAATACTGGTCGCAGTGCCAGTAGCGTTCCGGCTGTTCGGCGGCCAGACGCTGCGTTTCGCGCAGCGCGTGGTCGTAGCCCTCGATGGGGTCGGTCAGTATCAGTTCCGCGCCGTGCGCCCGGATCCGCTGCAGCCGCTCGCGGCTGGCGTTGCCGGGCACCACCAGCGTGACGGGAATGTCCAGCGCGGCGCCCAGCATGGCGTAGGCGATGCCGGCATTGCCCGAAGAGGAATCCAGCAGCCGCCGGTCGCCGTTCAGGCGCCCGTCGCGCAGCGCGGCCGAGAGCATGCGGGCGACCGGTCGGTCCTTGATGGAACCGCCGGGGTTGGTGCTCTCCAGCTTGGCGAACAGCCGCACCCCGTCGGGAATTTCCTCGAGGAAGTCCAGCTCCACCAGCGGCGTCTCCCCGACGCCGGCGAAAAGCCCGGCGTCTTCAACCGCCAACGGCAGCGCGGATTCGCCCGCGTCGATTGCCCTTGCCTGCATGGCTACCCCGCCAGCGCGCAGAACTCCTGGTAGTCGATATAGCCGGGAAACTCCGCGCCGTCGGCGCAATAGAGGCATTCCGGATTTCGGGCCTGCCTGAATTCCGTGAAACGCGCGGACAGCGCGTCATAGTGCAGCAGCCGGCCCACCAGCAGGTCGCCGGCGCCGAGCAGGATCTTGATCGTCTCCACCGCCTCGAGCAGCCCGACGACGCCCGGCAATATGCCCAGAACGCCCGCCTCGGCGCACGACGGCGCCAGTTCGGGCGGCGGCGGCTCCGGGTACAGGCAGCGATAGCAGGGGCCCGGATCGCCCTCGCGGGAAGGCCAGAACACGGTCACCTGCCCCTCGAAGCGGAACACGGATCCGTGTACGTTGGGAATCCGGTGCTTGACGCAGGCGTCGTTGACCAGGTAGCGCGTGGCGAAGTTGTCGGAACCGTCCACTACCACGTCGTAGCCCTCGAACACTTCCTCGACGTTGGCGCTCTCCAGCCGTAGCCGGTGCTCCACCACGTTGACGGCCGGGTTCAGCGCCAGCACCGCCTCGCGCGCCGAGGCCACCTTGGAAACGCCCACCCTTTCGTCGGAGTGCAGGATCTGGCGCTGCAGGTTGCTGCGGTCCACCACGTCGTGATCGACGATGCCGAGCGTGCCGACGCCGGCCGCGGCCAGGTACAGCGCTGCCGGCGAGCCGATCCCGCCGGCGCCGATCAAAAGCACCCGGCTTTCCAGCAGTTTCAGCTGGCCGGCCTCGCCCACCTCCGGCATCACCAGGTGGCGCGAATAGCGCTCCCGGGCGTCGGCATTGAGCATCTTCGGGATTTCGAACGGCAGACCTTCGTCCTTCCAGCCGTTGAACCCGCCTGCCAGCGAACGCACGTCGCGGTAGCCCATGCGCCGCAGGTCGTCGGCCGCGAACAGCGACCGCTGGCCGCTTGCGCAGGTGACCACCAGCGTGCGGTCGAGGTCCGGGATCGCTTCCTCGATCCTCAGTTCCAGGAAACTGCGATCCAGCCGGAGCGCGCCGCCGGGGCTGCCCTGGGCGACTTCGGCCGCGTCGCGCACGTCGATCAGCGCCGAGCCGGACCGCTGCAGGTCCAGCGCCTCGCGCGGGCTGACTTCCGGAACCTTGCTCCGGATGTCGGCAAGCCGGCGGTCCCTGGCCCTCATCCTGCGCCGCCCGCCACCGCGGGCAGGATCGACAGGACGTCGCCCTCGCCGACCGGCGTATTCATGCCGTCGAGCGTGCGCACGTTGTCGCTGCCGAGATAGATGTTCACGAACTCGCGGGGCTGGCCGTCGTCCTTCATGACCCGCTCCAGCAGTTCGGGGTGGTCGGCGCCGATTGCGCTCAGGACCGCGCCCACGTCCGCGCCCTCGGCGGCGATTTCGCTGTTGCCGCCCGCGAATCCGCGAAGCGGCGTGGGAATGCGTACGATCACCCTGCTCATGCCGCCACCTGCTCTTCCACAAAACCCTCGCCGTTCAGCCTCCAGGAACGCAGGTCCTCGACTCGCGCTCCGCTCACCGAAAGGATGACGTAGGAATACCCGTCCCAGGCGGCCTCGCGGTCGGTCTCCGACGGGCGCGCCGGGTGATCGGGATGCGTGTGCCAGAAACCGACGATTTCCAGGCCGGCCTCCCGCGCGGCCAGGTCGGCCGACATCAGGTCGTCGGGATCCAGCACGTAGCGATCCCGCGCCCGCTCGGTGTTGAGATTGCGGGCCTGGAACACTTTCTCGACCCGCACCCCATCGTCCGCGCAGGCCCCCACCAGGACGCCGCAGGTCTCGTACGGGTATCCGTCGACGGCTATCGCCGCCAGTTCCTCCCGCATCGGGGCGGGCAGACTGATCCTGTTCATCTGGGAAACGCGGGGCGGCTGAAAGGGACCGGGCATTTTACTATCGGCGGAAGCGGATAAAATTCGCCGTTTTGCGGGCATTCGCCCGAATCCTGGGACAGACCTTATGAACTATGTGTACAGCGCCATCGCCGCCGGGGCATTGGCGATTCTCTACGGGCTTGTGAGCACGCGCTGGGTGCTGAAGCTGGATGCGGGCAACGAGCGAATGCAGGAGATCGCCTCCGCCGTGCAGGTGGGCGCCAAAGCCTACCTGAACCGGCAGTACACGACCGTCGCCTTTGTGGGCCTGCTGATGCTGCTCATTCTCTGGTGGGCGCTGGGCTGGGCGGTGGCCGGCGGGTTTTTCCTCGGCGCCGCGTTTTCCGGCGCGGCCGGCTATATCGGCATGAACGTATCGGTGCGGGCCAATTCGCGCACCGCCCAGGCAGCCCACAAAGGAATGAACGCCGCGCTGGCCGTGGCCTTCCGCGGCGGGGCGATCACCGGAATGCTGGTCGTGGGACTGGCCCTGCTGGGCGTGGCCGGCTACTACCTGGTGCTGGACCGCGCGGGCATGGACACGGCCGACGTGCTGCATGCGCTGGTGGGGCTGGCCTTCGGCGGTTCGCTGATTTCGATCTTCGCGCGCCTGGGCGGCGGCATCTTCACCAAGGGCGCCGACGTGGGCGCCGACCTGGTCGGCAAGGTCGAGGCAGGCATTCCCGAGGACGATCCGCGCAACCCCGCGGTCATCGCCGACAACGTGGGCGACAACGTGGGCGACTGCGCCGGAATGGCCGCCGACCTGTTCGAGACCTACGCCGTGACGGTGATCGCCACGATGCTGCTGGGCTTCCTGACCATTCCGCAGGCGCCCGACGTCGCGGTGCTGTACCCGATGGCGATCGGCGCCGTTTCGATCATCGCGTCGATCATAGGCACCTTCGTGGTTCGCGCCGGCAAGGGCCAGTCCGTGATGCCCGCGCTCTACAAGGGCGTGATCCTGGCCGCCGCGCTCGCCGCGATCGGGATCTGGTTCGTCACGCAACGGATGTGGGCCGACGCCGGCGACGAACTCCCGTTCGATCTTTTCCTCTCGGCGCTGATCGGCCTGGTGCTGACCGGCGTGATCATGTTCATCACCGACTATTACACCGGCACGCAGTTCTCGCCGGTGCGCAAGCTGGCGCAGGCGTCCTCCACCGGCCACGCCACCAACATCATCGCCGGGCTGGGCCTGTCGATGAAGGCCACCGCGCTGCCGGTGCTGGCGGTGTGCCTGAGCATCCTCGTTACCTACCAGCTCGCCGGGCTTTACGGCATCGCGATCGCGGCCACGGCCATGCTGTCGATGACCGGGATGATCGTGGCGCTGGACGCCTTCGGGCCGATCACGGACAACGCCGGCGGCATCGCGGAAATGGCCGAGATGCCCGAGGAGATCCGCAACATCACCGACCCCCTGGACGCCGTCGGCAACACCACCAAGGCGGTCACCAAGGGCTACGCGATCGGCTCCGCCGGACTCGCGGCGCTGGTGCTGTTCGCGGACTACACCCACGCCCTGCTGGCGGCGGGCAAGAGCATCGTGTTCAGCCTCGACGACCCGGCCGTGATCATCGGCCTGTTCATCGGCGGCCTGATCCCGTACCTGTTCGGCGCGCTGGCCATGGAAGCCGTGGGACGCGCCGCCGGCAGCGTGGTGCAGGAAGTGCGCCGGCAGTTCCGGGAAATCGCGGGGATCATGGAAGGCACGGCCAAGCCGGATTACGGGCGCGCCGTAGACCTGCTCACCCGCGCGGCGATCCGCGAAATGATCGTGCCCTCGCTGCTGCCGGTGCTGGCGCCCGTGGTCCTGGTGCTGGTGATCGGCTGGCTGATGCCCGAAGAAGGCGCGGGCGCGAGGGCGCTGGGCGGCATGCTGATCGGCTCGATCGTGACCGGGCTGTTCGTGGCGATCTCGATGACCACCGGGGGCGGCGCCTGGGACAACGCCAAGAAGTACGTGGAGGACGGCGCGCTGGGCGGCAAGGGCTCGGAGGCGCACCATGCGGCGGTGACCGGCGATACCGTCGGCGACCCCTACAAGGACACTGCCGGCCCCGCCATCAACCCCCTGATCAAGATCGTCAACATCGTCGCCCTGCTCATCGCTCCCCTCCTGTAATTCAGACGCTTCGCGTTGATGAAGGAACCGCGTTTGCAACCTGTCCCTCGCGGGATACGCCGGCAAGCACATCCCTGTGGGCTCGACGGCGGCTTCCTGCCGCCGACGCTCCCGCGAGGGACAGGTTGCAAACGCGGATGATCCCATCCAACATGCTGAAATGACCGCGCGGGCGAGGGAGAGGATGATACGCAGCCAGGTGCGCTGCTGGAGCGTGCTGGACGAGCGGG
>JAPPHC010000083.1 GCA_028821145.1 Gammaproteobacteria bacterium
CCCCCCCCCCCCCCCCCCCCCCCCCCCCCCGCCCCCCCCCCCCCCCCCCCCGCGGGGGCCGGCGCCCCCCCCCCCCCCCCCCCACGCCCCCGGAAGAAAGAGGGCAATGAAGGGCTCGCGTATGCGTGTTCCTACCAGGGTTTCGCGGTTCCCAGGTAGGCGGCGATCAGCGCCATCGCCAGGATGCTGTGGCTGCCCCATTGGGCGCGGCGGATCGTCGTAATCAATTGCCGCGAGTCGGGACCCGTCTCGGCGGCGGGATCGAGCGAGGCGAACCGCACGGCCCGGGTCTGCCAGCGGATCCAGCCGCTCACGACCAGGATCAGTCCGAACAGCAGGACCTTGGCGGCCAGCCAGTTGGTCTGGATCATGCCGTCGCCGGCAAAGCCCACCACCGCATCATAGACGTTGCCGAGACCGATGATGATGCGCAGCACGCACTCGGAGTTGTAGATGCGTTGCACCCATTTCGAGTTGCCGGACAACTCGGACATGAGCGCGATCGCCAGCCAGGCCAGGCCCACCACCCAGGTGGCGATCAGCCAGGCCGAGGAACTCAGCGTGTAGACGCCGAGTTCGGTGGCGATCTGCACGCCCAGGGGCAGCAGCAGGACCAGCATGATGGCGGAAACCGCGTCGGCGTAGCGTTTTACGCGCACCGCCATGGAACGGGTGGCTTCGTTGCCGGACGGCGAACCGGCTATGCGCAGCGCGTACAGCGCCGGGAGTTCGATGCCGACAATGACCGCGAACACCAGTACGTGCAGAAAGTTGAAGATGCCGTATGCAATCATGGCCTGGTCCTGTTCCTTCGCCCGCCGGCATTGTAAGACGAAGTGGCGTTGCAATCGGTTCGGGGCATATCGGTTATCGTTTTGAACGCCGCAACTTTCCGACCGGGAGCATGAACCCGATGAAACGACTCATTCCGGCGCTCGCCCTGGCTCTCCTGAGCGCGCAGGCGCCGGCCCAGACGGGTCCCGTCGCGGAGATCGGCCAGGGCCGGGTTCGCGGTTTCAGCGAAGACGGGATTCACAACTTTCGGAATATTCCGTTCGCCGCTCCGCCGGTCGGCGAGCTGCGCTGGCGCCGGGCCCAGACCGCTCCAGGCTGGTCGGGCACCAGGGACGCGACGGCCTTTGGCGCGGTATGCCCGCAGCGGCTGATGCCGGGGCGGAACGCCGAGGGGGTCCAGGACCGGCCCATGGATGAGGATTGCCTGTATCTCAATGTCTGGACGCCGGACCTGAATCCGCGGGAGCCGCTGGCCGTCATGGTCTGGATCCTGCCGGGAGGGTTCACTTTCGGCGACGCGGGAATGCCCGTATACGACGGATCCGGGCTGGCCGGACAGGGTGTGGTGGTGGTCACGTTCAATCAGCGCCTCGGCTTTCTCGGCCAGTTTGCGCACCCGGCATTGACCGCCCTGGAACCGGACCATGCCATCGGCAACTTCTATCTTTCCGATCAGGTTGCCGCACTCGAGTGGGTGCGCGACAACATTTCGGCGTTTGGCGGCGATCCCGGCAACGTCACCATTTTCGGGATGTCCGCGGGCGGCGTGGCGGTGAACTATCTGCTCGCATTGCCCGCAGCCAGGGGGCTGTTCCACAGGGCCGCCTCGCAAAGCTCCAGCGTGCGGCCGTACCGGCCCAGGCATCTATCGGACGACCGCGACGGACGGCCTTCGCTGGAGACTACAGGCCTTGGTATGGCTCGCAGTCTGGGTGTGCAAGGGTCCGGGGACGAGGCCGTTTCGGGATTAAGAGCCCTTGCCTGGCAGAAGATATTCGACTACCAGGATCAATTTCCGCTCGGATCGATGAACCCGGCCGTGGACGGCAAGTTTCTGCCGGAAGCGCTGGGCCCGGTGTTCTCGCAGGGGAGACAGCACGATGTTCCTTACCTGACGGGCGCAACCAGTTGGGAAGGGAGCCTGCTCATGCGGCTCGACAACGCCGACTTCCTGCTCAACGCGCTGGACATCAGTCGCGACGAGATTCGTGATTTGTACGGCGAAGTGGATGAGCGAACGATCCTGAACAACCTGGAATTCGACACGTTCTTCGGTTCGCAGCGCTGGCTGGCCAGGCAGCACGCCGGGGCCGGAAAGCCCACCTATCTCTATCACTTCGACTACGTTTACGAGAGGCAGTACGGCAGCGTTCCCGGCGCCTTTCACGGAGCGGAGACCGCATACGTATTCAAGACCCTGGACGCGCGGGCGCCCGATGGGCCGACCGAACAGGATTGGGCGATGAGCGAACTGGTCAGCGCCTACTGGGTGAGCTTCGCGAAGACCGGCGATCCCAACGGCACCGGTCGCCTTGTCTGGCCGTTGCACACCCGTGATTCGGACATTCTTCTCGATTTCGGTCAGGACGGCGCGAAACCCGTCATCGGGCTCGAAAAGCGACGGATGCAGTTCATGGAGAGCCGCTACGATTCGGGCCGGATGTAAGGTTTGCGCCAGGGGCGCGGGAGTGCCGGATATGAAAATTCTGAAGCGGGTATTGATCTGGATGGCGGGAATCGCGGCCGTCGCGGTGCTGGCCGTCGCGGGGCTGGTGACCTGGTTTACCGTTCGCGGCGAGCGGCAGATCGCCGAGCAGGAAATCATCGACCGGCATGCCGAGGCGCCGGGCCGGTTTTTCGCTATTGACGGTCACGAGTATCACGTCGTCATTCGCGGCGACGTGAACGCCGATCCCACCGGCGCTCCCATCCTGGTCATTCACGGTTTCGGCCCCACCGGCAGCAACGTCATCATGCCGCTGGCGAACGAACTGGCGGCCACCCGTTCCGTGATCGTGCCGGACATGCTGGGTTTCGGCTATTCGGAGAAGGTTGCCGAACCGGGCGAGCACTTCACGGTCGAGGGCCGCGTAATAGCGCTTCTGGGCTTGCTCGACTCCCTTGGCGTAAGGGAGATCGACGTGGTGGGCCATTCCTACGGGGGTTCGGTAACCGCACGTCTGGCGTTGACGGTGCCGGAACGGTTGCGGCGCGCCGTGTTTGTGGCCCCGCAGATCTACCCGCAGACCACGCCGGGGGATTTCATCGCTTATCTGCCGCGGCCCACGGCCCGCGTCGCCATCTGGGGTTCCCTGGGCGGCGGTCCCGGCAGCCTGGTCGGACGGGCTTGCGCGGCCGACCCCAAGGCCTGCGACGCACACCGCATTGCGCGGGTAAAAGGCACGGTGGACGCGTTGCTGGCGATCAACAACACGCCCAGGGCATACGCGCTGCCCGACGAATTGCCGAACGTGCAGCCGCCGGCGCTGTTCATCTGGAGCGACGATGACGCCATCGTGCCGCCGGAATCGATCGCCCGGGCCGCGGCGGCCATGGGCGCCGACAGCTGGTTGGTTCCCGGCGGCAACCATTGGCCTTTTGCGGTCGATCCCGCCGGAGTAACCGAGCGCATTCGCAGCTTCTTCGCCGCGGGAATCGGTCCGGAAGCCGTGCCGGGCGCCGAGTCAATGCCATAATCGGGAGCGTGTCCGCTTCGGGCACCGTCATCGCGGACTTTTGTCTGGGCCAAAAGGGGGGCTTATGTCAAAACGCGCAATCTTCAGCGTGGCCGCACTCTGCGCCGCGCTCGCCGGTTCTTCCATAGCCATTGCTCAGGAAGTTGCTATCGAGGAAATCATCGTTACCGCCCGCAAGCGGACCGAGAGCCTGCAGGAAATTCCGCTGTCGGTTACCGCGCTGTCGATCGATTCCATTCGACAACGCAATATTCAGACCATCTACGACATCGCGGCCAATACGCCCAACTACCACGAGCGCAAGCAACTGGGCCGGCGGCTGGATCACCCGATCATCCGGGGCCAGGCAGGCCCCACGGTGTTCGGTGAGCGCAACGCTTCGTATTTCGTCGATGGCGTCTATGTGCCCGGCAGCATTACATCATCCACGTTTGCCGTGGTGGAGCGCGTGGAGGTGATCCGCGGGCCGCAGTCGGCGTTGTTCGGCCGCGCCACCTTTTCGGGCGCCGTGAACATGATTACGCGGCAGGCCTCCGACGAGCACGAAGGCAGTTTCAGCGGCCGCGTCGGTTCGCACGAGGACTACCAGGCCGCCGCCTGGTTCTCCGGCCCGATCGTCGAGAACAGGCTGTACTACATGATTTCGGGCAACTGGGAGAACTACGGCGGCGAGTGGAACAACGGCCTGCTGGAGAACGAGGCGCAGAACCCGCGTCTGTTTCCCTCTCCCTTTGCACCCCGCATTTTCAGCAGTGCACCGACGCGCGGGGACGACAGCCCGCTGGGCGGGGAATCGTCCTGGGACGGCACGCTCAGGCTGACCTTCAGGCCGAACGAAAACCACGAGTTCAGTTTCAAGTACTCCTATCAGGGGAGCGAAGACGATCATTTCGCCGACCTGTTGCTGCCTTACACCGAGCTGAATTGCTACCGGCCCGGCGATCCGGGCGCGGGCCCGCTGGCGCGTGGATACTACTGCGGCGAACTGGATCCCGACGGCAGGGTGCCCAAGATCAATATTCCCGATTTTGAAGACGGAGTAACGACTTTCTTCGGCACGGCCGAACCTTCACCCCTGGTAGGAAAGCGGCGGAACGTCATCCGCACTTACCTGCAATATGACGGCAATTTCAACGGCTGGGGATTCATGGGCCGTTACGCGCGCAGCCGCGACCAGTCCGTGGATGCGCGCGACCTGGACCGCAGCCCCGCGCGACCCGTTTTCGGCCTGTTTACGGCCATAGAAGACAACCACGTCAGGGACTGGTCGTTCGAGGCGCGGGTGACTTCATCGCAGGACCGGGCCCTGCGCGTACTGTTTGGCGCGTACTGGCTGGACGTTGAGGCCAAGGGCCGCGATCGCCGGTTTACCGGTCCCGGGTTCACGGGACACATCTTCCACGCCGACGGCAGCGATTTCGATGGCCGCGAAGTGCAGAACTCGGCGGTCTTCGGGCAACTGGAGTATGACCTTCGCGACGATCTGACGTTTTCCGTCGAGGGACGCTATTCGAAGGACGAGAAAGCGGTGTTCAACTCCGGACTGATCGAGGCCGGCTTCGCCCAGGGCCTCGAAGAGGACACGACGGCCTTTACACCCCGCTTCACCCTGACTTACAGGGCGAACGACGACGTGACGGTGTATGGCCTGCTGGCGAAGGGTGACAAGCCGCTGGATTTCAACCAGGCGTTCTTCGACGACGACACCCCAGTCAGCACCATCGATGCCGCAATCGCCGACGGCCGGGCCATCATCAAGGAAGAGGATGCCTGGACCTACGAAGTGGGCGTCAAATCGACCCTGATGGACGGGCGCCTTCTGTTCAATCTGTCCGGGTTCTTCATTGACTGGACCAATCAGTCCATCAATGGCAGGACGATAATCGACACGGTGCACGGTCCCGAACCCAACAACGTCGTGCTGACGGTTCCGGAAGCCGAAGTGTGGGGACTGGAACTTGAGACCAGTTGGGCGGCCAGCGAGAACCTCCTGCTCACGCTGGGCTACGGCCTGGTGGATCACGAGTTCATCGACTTCTTCGATATCGAAGCTGCGGATCTGTTCGGCAATGACGGCGACCTGTCGGGCAATACGACAGGCGGTACTCCGAAACACACGCTCAATGCATCGGGCACTTACCGGGATGAACTGACGACAGAAACCGACTGGTTTATTCGCGCCATCGCGAACTACCATTCAAGCGTATATACGTCGGCTTTCAATCTGACGGAGACGGGCACCCCATTGATCGTCAACGCCAACGCCGGGATCGAAACCGACAGCTGGAACCTGACCCTGTACGTCGACAATGTGCTGGATGACGATACGCCGATCAATATAGGCCGCTTTACGGATTTCTTCGGGCCGTTGCTCCCGAACCGGCAGAACGCGTACCAGTTCGGGATAATCCCAAGGCGCGGAAGGGCCTTCGGCGTGAGGGTCTACTACACGTTTTGACGGCGCGCTAGAGAAGCTCCAGCACGCGTTCGGGAGGCCTGCCTACGACGGCCCTTCCGTTCGTGACGAATATGGGGCGTTCGATAAGAATGGGATTCTCGGCCATGGCCCGAATGCGGTCGTCGTCTGAAATATCGGCGCCCTTGAGCCCGAGTTCGCGGTACCTGGCTTCGCCGCGGCGCATGAGTTCAAGCGGCGTCATGCCCAGTTGGCCCAGCAGTTTGCGCAACGCGGCTTCGTCCGGCGGAGTTTCCAGGTAGCGCACCACTTCAAGGTCAAGGTCGCGCTCCTTGAGAAGCGCCAGGGCGGCGCGCGACTTGGAGCATCGCGGGTTGTGGTAGAGAACGGCCATCGTGAATCCGGTTGACTTATTTCAGTGCGGGCCAATGGTACGCGATGAAACGCGTTGTAGACTTCCACATTCAGGGGAGGGGCTTGAATTCATGCAGCACTTGAATCGGTGGTTCGATGCCGGCCGGCGGAAGGCAGTCGCGGGCCGGATCGCCATGGTTCTGGCTCTTGCCGCCACCGCCGGCTGGCCGGGGACCGCGCATACGGAAAGCTCGCCGGCCGCCTACAAGACGGAATCGGGACCGTACGGAGTTCGCGTCATCGACAATCACGTCCTGCCGGCGGAAACCGGTCAGCGCAGCCTGCGCGCGCGCATCGCGTTTCCGGAAGGCGAGGGGCCGTTTCCGCTGGTCGTGTTCTCGCATGGCTTCGCCTGCTACCGCGAGAGCTACTCGGGATTGACGGACCACTGGGCCTCGCACGGCTATGTGGTGGTGCAGCCGGAGCATCCCGACTGCCCGACGTCGCCGGTCAGGCTGAGACCTCAGGACGCCACCCGCATGCACTATATCCGGATTTCCGACGTCGAGCGCGTGCTTGACGCGCTGTTCGCGCCCGGCGAGGACGTGCCGGGACTGACCGGCAATATCGACTACGGC
The DNA here is from genome assembly GCA_028821145.1 of Gammaproteobacteria bacterium. Lineage (GTDB taxonomy): Bacteria > Pseudomonadota > Gammaproteobacteria > Steroidobacterales > Foliamicaceae > Foliamicus. Next base: position 6,900 of record JAPPHC010000083.1, read on the forward strand.
CGAAAGGTGATGGCGGGTCATTCCTTCGGCGGCATGATCGCGCAGATCATCTGGGGTCAGCCCCTCAGGGACCCGGAGAGTTCCGGGAGCGTGAGCCATGCGCGGGACTTCGATGCGGCCATCATCATGAGCGGTCCGGGGACGATGCCGCAGATGGCCGACGGCGCCTTCACCGGATTGCGCGGGCCGATGCTGGTGAGCGGCGGCACCCGGGATACCCGCAACGCGGGCGATGGCGTGATCTACCCCTGGGAGTGGCGCCTGCAGGCGTACGAGCGCAGCCCTCCCGGAAACAAGTACTCGGTGGTGCTGGAGGAAGGCGATCACTATCTGGGCGGGCTCATCTGCCGGGATGATCGGGGCGGTCCGCAAAACCGCGGCGGCGCGCCCGATGTGGAGGGCCAGACGATCCTGGCCGGCGTATCGACGGCATTCCTGGACGCCTGGATGAACGACGACGCGGCAGCCCGGCAGTTCCTCGGGGAACTCGACCGGCATGCCGGAATAACCGGCGGACGCGCCCGGTTCGCCCGCAAATGATCCGGGTTGCAGTCATTCTGGCTTTTGCGCTGGCCGCGGCTGCACATGCCGATGAACCGGCGCGGATGGGCGTCGAAATCAACGGCGAAAGGCTTGCCGTGATCGATATGCACCTGCATACGGGAACCTGGAATACGAAATCGCTGCGTTTTCAGCAGCGCCTTCTGGGCCGCATTCCGGAAGAACGGAAACCGGTCATGATCCGGAACATGGACCAAAGCCAGACGGGACAGGGCATTCTCGCCACGCTCGACGAGGTGGGCATCAGCGCCGGCGGGGTGTTCGCCGTGTGGAGTCCGGCCACCACCGGCATCGCCACCAACGAATTCACGGCCAAACAGGTTTCCGTGAATCCCGACCGCCTGTTCGGCTTTGCGAGCTTTCGCGCCGACCGATGGAACCGGGACGGATCGGAGCAATTGCGGAAGATGGAAGAGGCGATCGAGAAACACGGCATGGTGGGCATCAAGGTGGCGCATGCGCACCAGCAGTTTCGCCTGGACGACCCGCGGTTCGAAGGGGTTTACGAAATCGCGCAGCGGCAGGGCACGCCGATTTACCTGCACACAGGCACCAGCCCCAACCCGGGCACCCGCACGGAAGCGCCGTATTGCGACCCCGCCTACCTGGAGGACGCGATACGCCGTTATCCGGACGTGGTCTTCATCCTGGGCCACTCCGGCTACGACAGTTTCAACCGGGCGCTGACCTATACCGACTCGGCGATCGGTCTGGCCCAGCGTTATTCGAACGTCTATCTGGAGCCCGGCGCGCTGGGCGCCAGGCGGGCCGCGGGGGTGTTGCAGGACTACCTGGAGCGGATTCGCGCAGGCGGCGTCATCGACAAGTTGCTGTACGGGTCCGACGGCCCGCAGTTTGCCGGCTATGTCAAGTCACACCTCGACGCATTTGTCGCCGGCATGCAGGCCGCGGGGTACACGACGGACGAAATGCGTCTGATCCTGGCCGATAACTTCACTCGCGTCTTCGGCATGCCGCAGATCGTCCTGGAAAATCCGCATCAAACAACGGAGTAACGAAATGAAGTTTCTCAGACCGTGCATTCTGCTTGCTGCGCTGTCCGTCACCGGATGGGCCAGCGGGCAGGAGAACATGGGAGTTGCCGTCAACGGCGAAAGGCTTGCCGTAATCGACATGCACCTGCATACCGGGACCTGGGCCGGGACGCCGCCCCGCTTCAGGAAACGCCTCACGGACCGCGTGCCGACTGGGTTCAAATGGACCATGGGCGTCTTCATGAACAGCCGTCTTGACGGCGACAGCATTCTCGGCACGCTGGACGACGCCGGCATCAGCGCCGGAGCGGTGTTCGCGCTGTGGAGCCCAGCCACCACCGGTATCGCCACCAATGAACACGTCGCCAAGCAGGTCGCGGTGAATCCCGACCGCCTGTTCGGTTTTGCGAGCCTGCGGGTCGACCACTGGAACCAGGACGGACCCGAACAACTGCGGCAGATGGAAGAGGCGATCGAGAAGCACGGCATGGTCGGCATCAAGCTCGCGCATGGGCACCAGCAGGTCCGTCTGGACGATGAGCGTTTGTACGGGGTTTACGAGATTGCGGCGCGGCAGGGGACGCCTATTTACCTGCACACGGGCACCAGCCCGAATCCGGGAACGCGCACCGAGCCGGCGTATTGCGATCCCGCCTACCTGGAGGACGCCATCCGGTTCCATCCCGGCGCGATATTCATACTCGGACATTCCGGCTACGACAGTTTCAACCGGGCGCTGACGCATACCGACTCGGCGATCGATCTCGCACAGCGTTATCCGAACGTTTACCTGGAACCGGGCGCTCTGGGCGCCGAGCGGGCGGAACACGTGCTGCACGACTACCTGGAACGGATTCGGGCCGGCGGCGTCATCGAAAAGCTGATCTACGGATCCGACGGGCCGCAGCTTCCCGGCTACGTGCAGTCGCACCTCGACGCGTTCGTAGCGGGGATGCAGGAGGTCGGTTACACGACCGACGAGATGCGCCTGATCCTGGCCGACAATTTCACGCGCGTCTTCGGCATGCCCAAGATCGTCCTGGAGGATCAGTGATCATGATCGCAAGGATCAACAAGACGATTCCGGTATTCCTCGCCGCGCTGTGTTTCGGCTGTGCCGGCGAGGAGCCGCCACCACCGCCGATTTCGGTGGACCTTTCGGTAGCGATAGGCGCACGCGAGGACGTGGACCCGGCGGCCACCGTGCACCTGTCCGTCTATCACGCCTGGACCGGGACCGGCGAACTGCGCTATCCGCTGGAAATCGTCGAGCGCTGGGAGACGAACCTGGGTTCCTCGAGCTTCCGTTTCGACTACCCGGCGGAACTCGGTGAAGGCCTGATCGTTTACGCGTGGGTCGATTCCGACGGCGACGGAGCCAACTGCACGCCGACGGTACGCGGCGACCTGGCCGACCTGGTCGAGGTCGAAGCGTTTCCCGCGGAGCAGGTATCGGTTTCGCTGTTACTTGACGCGCCGTGCGCTGGGCCCTACTGGTTCTTCCCTGGACCCGAACCCGAAGGGGATGTCTGGTAGAGTTGCCGCTTCGATTGCGGGGGGCCGTATGAAAAACATCCACATTTTCTGCCTGGCGCTTGCGTGCGCGTCAATGGCACAGATGGCAACGGCTCAGGAAGAGAGCGACGCCGTCATCGAGGACATCGTCGTTACCGCGCAGAAGCGGGAACAGTCGCTGCAGGAAGTGCCGATCGCCATTACCGGTATCGAAGGCGACGACCTGATCGGCAACGGGGCGGACAATCTGGGCGATCTGAGCGGAATAGCGCCGAACGTTTCGATCGCGGACCTGTTCGTTCCGAACGTTGCGCAGTTCTCGATACGCGGAATTGCTTTCGGCGATCCGGACGCCAACGCCGAGTCGAAGACGGGAGTCATGGTGGACGGAGTTCCGCGCACCCGAACGATGGGCCTGTTGACCAATGCGTTCGACGTCGAGCGGATCGAGATTCTCCGCGGTCCGCAGGGCACGCCTTTCGGACGCAACAACCTGGCGGGGACGGTCCGGATCGTCACCCGGCGCCCGGGAGAGGAATTCGGCGGTAATTTCAGGTTTGCGCTGGGCAACTACGACTTGCGGAAGGCCCATCTGGCGATCGATACGGGAGCGTTTGCCGGAGGGACATTGAGAGCGCGCCTTGCGGGCGCAAGCGTGGACCGGGGCGGTTTCTACACCAATTCATTCAACGACAACGAACTCGGCAGGAGGGACTCCAGAGGCATCAGGGCAACCCTGGATGCGGATTTCGGGGCGCTGGACGCCACGCTGATTCTGGATTCCGAGCAACAGGACAGCATTGGCGTTCCCCTCAATAACTTCGTGCTGGAGCCGGACGGCAAGCGCCTCGACGGGGACCCCTACACGGTGCGCCACGACTATGACGGCTATGGTGAATCAGACAGCAGCGGCGTTACGCTCCTGTCCAATTACGAGACGGACTACGGCCTCTTCTCGCTGGTCGCTTCGGCCCGCGAACTGGATTTCGCGACCTATGCGGACTACGACGGCCGCGCGGGCTTTCGGCCGCCGCCGCCGCTGCCGCTGCACGTGGGTTTCGTCACCGCGCACGAACAGCGGAGCGCCGAGGTGTATTTCAGCGATTCGCACAGCGAGCGCTTCGATTATGTGCTGGGGCTTTATTTCGTCGAGGAGGAGCACGTAACCGATATCCTGCAGGCCGTCCTGATCCCGCCCTTCGACCGCCTGGTCCCGGCCACCATCAACAGCCAGGACGCGCGCTCCCTCGCGTTTTATGCGCAGACGGACATCTGGCTCACCGACCGGCTCGCGGCCGTTCTGGGAGGCAGGCATACCCGCGACGAAAAGGACTTTGATTCCACCATATTTTTCCCGAGAAGGACGCAGGAGTTCACCCGGCAGGCGGATTGGAGCGATTCGACCTGGAGGGCCGGCTTCAATTACTTCGCCGGGGAAGACCTCATGCTGTACGCGAATGTGTCGACCGGCTACAAGGGCGGGGGATTCAATTCCCGCGCTACGCTTCCGCAGAATCTGGGACCCTATGACCCGGAATACGTAACCAACTACGAAGCGGGCATCAAGGGCTCCTTGCTGGAAGGCCGCCTGCGCATCAATGCGGCCGCCTTCATGATCGAATACGAGGATGTCGCCGCGGTGGTCCGGCGGCCGGGGCTGACCCGCAGCGGCACGGACTCCATCCTGGAAAACCTGGGCGAGGCCGAGCTGTCCGGTGTGGAACTGGAAGCGCAATTGGTGGTCAGTCGCCAACTGAACTTCAGCTTCAACGCAGCCTGGCTGAATTCCGAGTGGACCGAGTTCATGGCCGATCTGAATAATGACGGCATCGTGACGGACAATTCGTTCTTCGATCTTCCCGCCGCGCCCGAATGGAGCTTTTTCGGTGCGATGGACTTTCGTGCACCGTTGAACACGAGCATGGTGCACGTGCACCTGGAAGCGCGCTACAAGTCACGCCAGGCGATGCTGGCGCAGACCAACGCCGCATTTGCGCGCCGCGCCGCGCACACCCTGATCAACGGTTACGTGGCCTGGGCGCCGCAAAGCCGCCGCTACCGCGTGTCGGTATACGTCAGAAACCTGATGGACGAGAGCTTTCGCGGCTCCGCCTATCTCGGCCTGTTTCCGCTGAATACCTTCAGTGCGCCACGCACTTTCGGCGTCGAGGTGCAATTCAACCTCTTCTGACGGCTGGCTGATCCCGCTTGCGCGGGCGGGCTCCTGTCAGGCCGTCAGGCCCGGTCCGACCCCGCCTTCGGAAGGTTCGCGCTGGCCGGGTCCCAGGATCGCCTCGCGGGTTCCATCCACGATCAGAACCAGGGCGGGCACGAAGAACAGCAGGGCGGCGCTGGCCGCGATCAGCCCTCCCGCCATGCTGACCACCATGGGCAGCAGGCCCTGGGTCACTTCGCTCTTTCCGTAAATCACGGGCATCAGGCCGACTATGGTCGTGATCGTGGTCAGGAAGATCGCGCGGAAACGTTGCCGGGCGGCGGCGCTCACCGCCGCGATGGCCGGCGTGGCGGCCGATTCCGCCCGAATCCTGTTATACCGGTCCATGAGTACCAGCGTGTCGTTCACGACCACGCCACCAACCGCAACCATGCCGAACACCGAAGTTATCGACAGGTCGTAGCCGAGCACCATGTGAGCGAGCAGGCCGCCGGCAATGGCGAACGGCAGTCCGGCCAGCACCAGCGCCGGCTGCCAGTAGCTGCGCAACTGCACCGCCATGAGAAAGTACATGAACAGCAGCGCCAGCGGGACCGTAAAGCGAAGAATCCTGTTGGTCTCCGATTGCCCTTCTCCCCGTCCCTGACGCACGACCCTCAGGCCCTCATACCTGCTTGACAAACGGGGAGCCACGTCGTCCTCGATTTCCGCCATGACGGCGTTGGGTGAGGACAATCGGCGATCGACGCGGCCGCTGACGGTCGCCGCGCGCACGCCGTCGATCCTCGTCAGCGTCGAATAGTCGCGGGTCTCCACGATCCGGGCGACGGCGGACAGGGGAATCTGCGCCCCGCCGGGCCGCAGTATGCGTTCGTCCAGCAATTCGCGCACGCTGCGGCGGCGCTCCTGCGGATAGCGCGCCATGACCCTGATTTCGTCGCGGCCGCGCTGAATGCGCTGCACCTCGGCACCGTAGAAGCGGTTCCTGAGCTGCATGGCCAGTCCGGCGGGCGACAGTCCGGCGGCGATGCCGGCCTCGGTCAGTTCCAGGTCGAACTGCCGCTTGCTCTCGCCCAGCGAATCCTCGACCTGGAACAGCGCGGGTATGTTGCCGAACGCGCTCCGCAGTTCGTTCGTCGCCGCGACAACGGTTTCTTCATCCGGATGCACGAGCGCATACTGGATCTCCGCGTCGTTGGGGATCAGCGCCGTATTGAAGCGGATGCTCTCCACTCCCCGGACCTGTCCGGCATTGAGGCGCCACATCGTCTCGAGATCGGCCGGCCTCAGCGACCGCTGCGATTCGTCCCTGATGTGCATGGTCACGGAAGCCAGGTGGGTCCCGTAAGTCGGTCTATTCGAACCCTGGAGCCGATAGGCGCCGAAGTGATGGCCCACTACCGCCGCAACCGTGGTGATGGGATCGTCTCCGGCCTGCCTGTTGGTCGCATGGGCGGCCTCGATCAGTTGCTCCGCGGCGGCCCAGGTGGTCTCGTAAGGCGTTCCGGTGGGAAAGACGATGTCCGCCTGAATGCGGTTCGCGTCCGCCGTGCGCAGGAACATCCACTGCGTTCCCGCCATGGCCACAAGCGCTACTCCAACGACCAGCACGACGCTGGTGACTATGGTGAGGTAGGGGCGGCGCACGGCCGAAGCGATCGCGCCCACGACCCATCGGTCGCGCAGGTTGTTCAGGCGGTCTCGCACGATGCCCTGTATGCCGGTCAGGGGCGGCCTGCTCCATGGCGAACTGTGTGACAGGTGCGCAGGCAGGATCAGGAACGCCTCGATCAGTGAAACGGAGAGCACGAGGAAGATGATCAACGGCATCGTATTGAGCATTTGCCCGGCCGGGCCAAACGTGAATGCGAGAGGAACGAAGGCGATCATTGTCGTGAGCACGCCCACCGTGACCGGCGCCACGACCGCGTGCGCCCCCGCGATCGCCGCCCGGGACCCCCGCAGGCCGTTTTCCCGCTGCGTCGCGATGCTCTCGCCCACAACCACCGCGTCGTCCACGACAATGCCGACCGCGAGCAGCAGCGTGAATAGCGTGACCACGTTCAGCGTCAGCCCGAAGGCCGGGAAAAACAGCAGCGCGCCCAGCATCGAAGTGGGGACGCCGATGGCTACTCAGACTGCTATTCGAAAGTCGAAGACCAGGGATAGAAACAGGAATACCAGCGCGAAGCCGAGCAGGCCGGCGCCGATCACCGTGCGGAACTGCACCCCGGTAAGCGCCGTGTTGTCATCCCAGACGAATACGCTGGTGCCCGCGGGCGGCTCGTAGTTCTCGATCAGGTTCCTCGCATCGGATGCGAGTTGCGTCATGTCATGGATGTCCGCGGCGCGGATGTTCAGGAACATCGCCGGGACGCCGTCCACTTCCCCGTCCACGTCCACGTCGGCGAAGCCGTCGATGACTGTCGCCACGTCCCGCAGCCTCACGATCGTGCCGTCGATGTTTGCAATCAGCACGACGTCCAGGAAGTCCTCGCCCACCATGCGTTTCTGGTCGGTGCGCAGGATCAGTCCGCCCGCATCCGTGCGCAGTTCTCCCGAGGACACGTTGAGCGAGGACTCGCGTATCGCCCGCGTCAGCTCGGAAATGGTCAGGTTGTTGCGCCGCAGCTGTTCCTCGCTGACGACAATCGAGATCTCCCGGTCCGCCGCGCCGAAAAGGGAAACCATGGAGAGCGACGGCAGCGCCAGCAGGTCTTCCTGAACCTGCTCGGCGGCGGCCCGCAGTTCCGTTTTGCCGAGCGCCGTGGAGGTTACGGCAACGGTCATGATGATCCGGTGCGCCTTGGTCAGCACGATTTCCGGTTGCTCGGCGTTGAGTGGCGGGAATCCTTCGATGCGATCGACCGCCGACATTACGTCGTCGAGGACGGTAACCGGGTCCGCAAACGGTTCCAGTTGGACGGTGACGGTGGCCAATCCCTCGGTGGCCGTGGACGTAACCCGCCTCACGCCTTCGACGGCGATCAGGTTTTCCTCCAGCCGGCGGTTGACGCTTTCCTCGGCTTCGGCGGGCGAACTGCCCGGGAACGGGACCGTTATGGAGATCTGCCGCGAATCCAGGTCCGGATAGTCCTCGATTTCGAGATTCGAAGCGGCGAAAAGCCCGCCGCCCAGAAGCAGCAGCATCAGCAGGTTGCCCGCTACGGTATTTCGCGCGAAAAAGGCGATGATGTCGTGGAAGGGGTTATTACCTCCGGCGCCGGGAGTGCCCGGCGTTTGCGCCGCCTGATTCACGCCTTATTCCCCCCGGAGGTTTCGTGAGGCATCCACTACCGTCACGGAAACCCCGGGTTCCGCGGCGGGGACGGCCCCCAGCACCACGCCATCCCCGGTATCGAAGTCCGAAACGATCCAGCCGGCCTCGGTGCGGCCCAGCGATCGGGGCGTCACGGCTTCAAGCACGCCGTCGCGAACCACCCACACCGTCCCGTTGGCCTGCTCCGCCGCTTTCGGAAGCAACAGCGAGTTCTCGAATGCCGGGCCCTCGATCGACAGGTTGACGAACGTTCCCGGCGCCGGGATGGCCGCCAGCGGGACCGAGTCGGCAAACTTTACGTAGAGGCGCACCAGGCGGCTGCGCCGGTTGACGATCGGCGCCACGCGATCCACAAAGGCGGAATAGAGCTCTCCGTTCGCCACAACCCGCACCGCTCTTCCCTCGGCCGGACCCAGGTAGTCCAGGTCGTCCAGGGAAACGGGCGCCTCCACTTCCAGGGACTCTCTCGAAAACGCCAGGCCGAAAGGCTCCAGCGGGCCGACGAGTTGACCCCGCATCGCCGTCGTCTCGACGATCCGCCCGTCAAAGGGCAGTGAGTAGCGGGTGCGCGCCAGGTCCAGTTCGGATTTTTCGACCGCCGCCCTGGCCGCGTCCACACGGGCCTGATAGCGGGCGATTTCCGTTTCGTTGTTGACCAGCGGCGGAACCGGCTGGCCCGGGTTCTGGCTCTGAAACTCTTAACGTTTCTCCTCGGCCCGCAGTTCCCGCCAGCGCAAGCGCGCTTCCTGCTGCTCGAGGAGCGCCTTCTTGACCCTGAGGTCGATCTCGAAGTCGGTCGGGTCGATCGTCAGCAGGGTCTGGCCGGCGCGAAATGTCCCTCCGCCCCGCAACGCCTCGGAAACGGAAAGCACCCGCCCGGCAACCTGGGAACGCAGACCCACCTTGCCCTGGGCCCGCACTTCGCCGGTCAGGGCCACGGTAAGGGAATGCTGGCCCCTTGCCGGATGCGAAACGACGACTTCGGGATCCTGCAACTGGGCTCGCGCGACGGAAGTCTGCGGCCCGCCCATGTCCGGCGCCCGGGCAAAATATATCGCTACCGCAAATACCGCCAGGACCAGGACGATCTGCGCAAGTCCCGCAAAGCGCCGGCGCTCGCCCGTATTGTTGCTGTTCATCGGCTATCCCCCGCGCGTAGGTGCCGGTTGATTCTATATGGGCGACCAACTGCTTTCAATTGTCATTACCGGCCGCGGGGCCTGTCGGCGCCGCCCACGCCTTAAGCGGCGAATGTCTGGTCCAGGATGCGGGCGGTGCCCAGGGCGGTTTCCGAAATCAGGTCGCCCAGGTCATCAAAATGGCCGAGACCGCACATTTCCGCGATCGCGACTTTCTGATCCTCGGAGGCGGAATCGGGATCGAAAGCGTCGCCGCAGGTCATCTGGAAATATCCTTCCAGGTTTTGCCAGAGCGTCCCGGCTTCGACCAGCCCGGAGGCCGCCCCGGCATCGATCAGGCCATGCCTGCCTGCGGCTTCGAAGGTGGGGATGAGGCCATGCACCAGCACCTCCGGATTACGGCGGGCATGCGTGAGCTGCAGGAATTCGGCGGCCAGTTCCACTTCCGCAAGGCCGCCCGGGCGGCGCCGTATCTCCCAGACATCGCTGTCCTTGTGCCGTTGCGCCAGGCTCCTGCGGATCGCGACCATGTCGGCGACGATCGCGCCCGCGTCGTGTGAGCCTGTCAGCACGGAACGCCGGAACGGCTCGAACCGGTCGCCGAGGTCGCCTTCGGCCTCGATGACGCGGGCGTGGACCAGCATGCGCAGATCGCTGGGACTGGCGATTTCGTCGAAGTGGCGCCGGGTTGCCTCGAGCGTCGGGGCGAATGTTTCACGGCCCCCGCTCTCCAGGGCGTAGGGCGGCACAGTCCTGAGCAGAATGCCTTCGGCGGAGAATTCACGAATCAGCCGCATGAAGAATTGCACGAATTGCGCATGCCAGGCAGTGGGGTTGAGCGTTGCAGTGCTGGATGTCCGGTCTTCACGGTCGCAGATGAACAGCAGTTCCAGGGGGCCACCGGTCACGAACTCGCGCCGGCCCGCGGGGCCCAGCGCCACCAGCGCTATGCGGCTGCCGGGAATTTCGCCGTGCTGCGAGGTGAATTCGGCCCTGGCCGCGGGCAATAGCGAAGCAAGGCAGGTTTCCAGGATGTCGGTCAGGGGTCCGGCGGCTTCCACGGGCGCCATCGTCCCGCCGGCAATGTGGGCGCCGAGCTGGAAGGTGCGCTCTTCCGCCCAGGTGCGGGCCTCGTTGACGGCATCGCTGACGTTCGGCGCCCTGGCGGCCACGTCGCCGAGCTGCGCGCGCATTTCCCCGATGTCGAATTCGCGCTGGTAATACACGCGCACCAGGCCCTGGCGCGCGATCTTCTCCATCTCCGGGTCGAGTTCGAGATCTTCCGGCAACTGGAGGTCGGTGAATTCCTGTGCTCTCAGGCTTTCCTGCACGTAGGGATAGCGCGCCATCCATTGGGACAGCCGTGGTGAGGCGCCGATCACGCCGGCCACGACCCTGTCCGTAACGCGCCGGGTGCCGCCGGAAATGTCCAGCAGGAACAGCCACAGGGCCGGGACGAACAACAGCGCGGCGACCGAGGAAAACACGACGCCGAAGGCCAGCGAGGCAGCCATCGGCACGAGCGGCTGCGCCGGAACGCTGTTGCTCAGCATCAGGGGCGCAACGCCGGCAAAGGTGGTGACCGTGGTAATCAGTATCGGACGGAACCGTGAAACGGCGGCATTCAGCAGGGCGTCCTCCATGCCGTCGCCGGCGGCCCGGAATCGGTTGACGCCGTGAATCAGAACCAGCGTCGAGTTCACGACCACGCCGGAGGCGGCCACGATCCCGAAAACCGAAGCCATCGAAAGACCGACGACGGGGCCGAACAGTTTCAGGATCACATGTCCCCATACCGCCCCCACGAAAGCGAAAGGCAGCACCGCCATGATGATCAGCGGCTGCGAATAGGAACGCAGGGGCAGGGCCAGCAGCGCGAATATCGCGAACAGGGCCATGAGAAACAGCGGCCCGACCGTAGCGACCGTTTCCTGCTGCTCGCGGGCGCTTTCAACGGTGAAGGAAACGCCGTCGTAGCGGCGCAGGACCTGGCTCAGGAACCCGGCGTTCAGTTCGGCCATGACGGCTTCCGCGGAAGTGATCCGGGGATCCACTTCGGCCGAGACATCAACGGTGCGCGATCCGTTGGTGCGCTGGATCTCCGCCAATCCCCGCCCACTGCTCAATACAGCCACCGCCGAGAACGGCACCTCCCCGCCCTCCGGCGTCCGTATCCTCAGCGAGTAGAGTGAATCCAGCGAGCGCCTTTGCTCTTCGGGGTAACGCACCATCAGACGGACGTCGTCACGGCCACGCTGTATCCGCTGGGCCTCTTCGCCGTAGAAAGCCTGTCGCACCTGGCGGCCCAGGTCGGCGAGGGTTATCCCCAGGGCTTCACCGGCCGGAGTAACCGAGAGTTCCAGCTCCGCCTTGCCCTCGCGCAGCGAATCGACGATACCGAATACGCCCGGGTACTGAAGCAACTCGCCACGAAACTCGTCGGCGATGCGTCTCAAGTCGCCGATGTTCTCGCTCGCGAACCGAATCCATATTTCCGGGTCTCTTTCTATTCTCTCCGTAATGAAGTTGAGTTGGTCCGAGGCGGCAACGGAACCGGCGATCTCGCGCCACATCCTGGCGACTTCCTCGGTCCGGATGTCGCGCTCCTCGCTCGGGTTCAGTTGCATCGTGACTTCGGCGAGGTGCGTGCCGGACGGCGCCGGGATGGCGCTGCCGGGCTGGGCCGTGGACGGGTGCCCTCCCATCGCCTCCAGAATATGCAGCACCACCGGCTTGCCCTGCTCCTCGGCCAGTTGTTCCCTGAGGTCCCGGGCGGAATCCGCAAGTTGTTCAATGATCTCCAGCGTGGTCTCCTCGCTGACTCCCAGGGGCATCCGCAATCGGGCGGTGACCGTGTCTCCCTGTATCGGCGTGAAGAACGTGAACGGCAGGTGACCGCTGAGAACGATGCTGATCGAGACAATCAGGGCCGCCAGGGAAATGGCCAGCGTCAGGACGCGCTTCCGGTACGCGGCGCGGGCCAGCTCGCGGAAACGTCCTTCGACAAGCGCCTCCAGCGCCGATTCGAACATGACCTGAACGCGCGCGAATCGGGCCCCCAGACGGCTGAGCGCACCGGTCACGTGGGCGGCGTAGACCAGAGACACGCCCCCGATTGCGACGCCGATCGCGGTGCGCAGGTCGGGCGTGACGGCAAACGCGCCAATCACCACGGCCGCCAGAACGGTCATCCCGAATTCGCCCAGCGGCATCCGGGTTCGGCGGTGTCCGAGATGCGCCGGCAGGACCATCTGGCACTCGATCAGGGAGAAGGCAAGACAGCAGATGACGGTGCCGGCAATCACGCTGAATATCTGCCCGATCCTGCCGACCGAGAACAGAAGCGGCGTGAAGGCCGCAACGGTGGTCAGAACGCCGAACGTGACCGGAACCATGACCTGCTGCGTTCCCCGGATCGCGCCGGCGAGTTGACCGGCTCCCCGGCGGTGCGCGACGTAGGCGCTCTCTCCCACCACGACGGCGTCGTCCACCAGCATGCCGAGAGCGAGGATGAACCCGATCACCGAGATGGAGTCGATCGAGAAGCCGAGCGAATACATGAGGAAAAGCGCGCCGAGAAAGGCGATGGGAATGCCCGCCGCCACCCATAGCGCCAGGTGGGGGCGGAGGAACAGGGCCAGCAGGAGCAACACCAGCAAGAGACCCTGTACACCGCTGTCCACGAGGGCCCCCAGGCGGCCGGTCACCAGTTTCGATTCATCCTGCCAGACCTGCACCTGCACCCCTTCCGGATAACGGGAAGGCGACAGGGCAATAAAGTCCTTGACGGTCTCGGTAATAAGGCGAATGTCCTGCTCGCCCATTCTGCTGACCTGCACCAGTGCGGCCGGCTTGCCGTTGAACGTGAGGCTCTGGCTGGTGTCTTCGAAGCCGTCCACGACCCGGGCCACGTCTTTCACGAGGACCCGGGTGCCGTCGTTACGGGTGGTAACCAGCAGGTTTTCGATTTCACGGCCCCGATAGGCCTGCCCGCTGGTCCGCAGCAGCACTTCGCCCTCGCGCGTTTTCACGGTGCCGCCCGGCAGGTCCAGCGAACGCATGCGCAGCGCGTTCGCGACGTCGTCGAAAGTCAGGTTGTTGCGCGACAGCGACCGTTCGGAGATTTCAACGGAAATTTCGTACGGCCGCGCATTGGTGACCTCGGCATGAGTTACGCCGTCAAGCCTCAGGATGTCGTCGCGCACGCGACGCGCTATTTCCTTGAGCGCGCGTTCGTCGGCAGGGCCGGTAACGGCAATCTCCATGACCACGCTGGACGGCGTGACCAACTGAATGATCGGTTTTTCCGCCTCCTGCGGAAACGTGTCGATGGCATTGATCTGCGCATCGACGTCGTCCAGCACCAGGAACCGGTCGGCGTCGTAGAAGAGCTCCACCACGACGTTGCAGCGACCCTCCATCGCGGTTGAGCGCACTTCCTTGATGCCGTTGATGCCCTCGATCTGCTCCTCGATCCGGGTGCAGATCCCGGACTCCACTTCCTCCGGGGCGGCGCCCAGGTAGGGAACGGTGACGGTAATGACGGGCAGGTCGAAGTCGGGGTAGAGCTTGACCGGGATCTGGCCGAGCGACGCGAGACCGGCCAGAACGGCAAATCCCATGAGCAGGTTGGCCGCCACCGTGTTGGTGGCGAACCAGGCGATCATTCCCTTCATCGGGAAGAGGCGGTGTTTGCGGAAACGGGCACCGGGCGAACGCTCTGGCCCTCGACGACGTCATCCAGGGCCGTTACGCAGATCCGTTCCCCATCGGAGACTTCGACCCGGAGGTAGGCGGTCTCCGCGGTCAGACGCACTACTTCCGCGTCACGAAAGGAAAGGCGGTTGTTCGTGTCCACTACGTAGAGCCGGTTGCCGGCCTGCAGCGCCGTGCCGGGAACCACGACGACATCTTCAACGCGGTTGCCCATGATGTCGGCTTCCACGAACAACCCGACTGTCAGCGGCGCCGCCCCGCCTTCGGGTTCGTACGGATCGGCCACCTGCGCAATGACGTTGACGACCCGGCTCAAGGGGTCCAGTTCGCCCTCGGTCCGCACGACCTCGGCCTCCCATGCATGCATGCTGCCGGCAAATTCAGCGCGCAGTATTGCCTTGGTCTTCACCGTGGAAGGCGGATCGATCCGCGCGAGCGAAAAGGGCAGAAAGGCGAGGTCCTGGTCCTTGACCGGCAGGCGCACCTCGGCGTAGTCGGTGGAGTAGAGGGTGGCGATGGGTTCGCCGCGCGACACGAACTGCCCGGTGTCCACGTGTTCGGAGCGCACGCGCCCGTCATACGGTGCGGTCACGCGGGTTCGTTCCAGATCGCGCTCGGCCCGGACCAGGGCTGCCGTGGCCTGGAGTTGCGCTGCGCGGGCTACGGTGAGCTGATTCAGGGCCGTGTCGAGATCGGCCTGGCTGATTGCCCGGGTTGTTGCCAGTTCCTCCGCGCGGTCGAAAGTGAGTTCGGCGTTGGCGAGTTCGCTCTCGGCGGAAGCGAGGACGGCCCGCGACTGCTGCAGTGCGGCCTCGTAGTCGATCCGCTCGATCTCGACCAGTACGTCGCCTTGCGAGAAAAACCCGCCCGAGACCATGGACGGCGAAACCGCCACGACCCGGCCCGCGACTTCCGCGACCAGGCTGCTCTCGGTTTTCGGGACGACGGTTCCGTGCGCCGTGACGATCAGTTGCGCGGTCCTCTTGACCGCCTCTACCGTCTGAACCGAGGGGGCCTCCGGTGCCCGTGCCTGGCGGTCCGGCCTTGGGCCGGTGGCGATGATGGCTATTGCCAGCAGGAAGCCTCCCGCCACAATGAGCACGGGACCGAGATAGCGCTTCAGAAGGGCCAGCAGTCTCATCAGGCGGCTCCCGTCGCGGTTCTGGGCGCGTCCACGCGCACGGTGATGATGTCGGTATCGTGGTATTGCTGGTGGTGCACGGACGAGGCCAGGCCGCGCAGCAACCGCAGCGAGACCTCATGTTCCGGCGCCTGGCTGGAACTCTGTTCCACCAGCAGGGCCATCCGGTCTTCCACGTTGCCTTCGCCCGGGGCCGCAATCAGTTCCAGGACCGCGCCGTCGCCTTCCTTGTGCGCTACCAGCAACAGCCGCCGCTTTGCCTGGTTTTCGGCGTCCTGGTGGTCGAGCAGGGTCAGGAGGGTTTCCTCGCTGGCGGCCTGAAGCCGGCCGGCCATCGCGTCCGACCAGCCGCTGCGCTTTGTGAACGACTCCAGGAATTCCTGGATCCGGGGCAGGGCGGACACCGCGAACTCCGCCTCGAGACGTCGGCGGCGCGGCGCCGTGAGTTCGAGGAACAGGGTCATGAGCACAGCCGTGAGTCCACCGGCCGTCATGCCGTTCTCCATCATCCCGCCGGCAAATTCCGAGAAGAACTCCGGGAAGATGACGCCGGCCTGGAAACCGGTGCCGATCCAGAAGGACACACCGCAGATCAGGCCGTTGCGGGCGTTCATGCCGTCCTGGATCACCAGTTTTATCCCGACCATGAACAGCATCGCCATGAGCACGATGACGTAGGCCGCCACCACCGGTCCGGGTATGGCCAGGATCATGGCCAGCGCCTTGGGCAGAAACGCCACTGCCAGGAAGATCGCTCCCACGGCGATTCCCACCCTGCGCGCCCCGACGCCGGTCAGCTCGGTCACCGAGACGCTGGTCGAGTAGGTAGTGTTGGGCACCGTGCCGGCGAGGCCCGACAGCAGGTTGCCGACGCCGTCGGCCGCCACGGCGCCCTGGACCGCCCGGAAATCCGGCGCGCGCGGTTTGCGCCACGACACGCGTTGAATTGCGAGCCCGTCGCCGATGGTCTCGATGGCGCCCACCAGGGTGGCGAAGATGAAGGCCGGCAACAGGCTCCAGAAGACCGGGCCGAAGTCGAGGTTGAGCCCCGGCCAGTTACCGGCGGGAAGCCCGACCCAGCCGGCTTCCGCAACCAATTGCGTGTTGTAGAGGCCGTAGATGCCCGCAAGAATCGAACCGGCCACGACGCCGATCAACGGCGCCCACAAGCGCAGCACGGCGTTTCCCCGCAGGGCTATGGCCACGATGATCAGCAGTGTCACGACCACGGTAAGCGGGGTGGCGAAGGACGGCGCGCCCTCGGGGAGGTCCTTGAGCATGTCGAATGCGACCGGCATCACGGTCACCGCAATCAACATGATCACGGTGCCCGATACGGTCGGGGTCAGCACCCGGCGCAGCAACGAAAGCCGCCCGGACAGCAGGAACTGGAACAGGGAGGCGATGATGACCAGCGTGCCCAGCATGGCCGGTCCGCCCTTGGAGATGGCGGCGATGCAGACCGCGATGAAAGTCGCCGAAGTGCCCATGACCAGCACGTAGCCCGATCCGAAGCGCCCCACCCGAACGGCCTGAAGGATGGTCGTGACGCCGCTGATGGCAACCGCGGCGAATACCGCCCAGGAGAGGTAGGATTCCGCGCCGCCCGCGGCCCGGATCACGATCGCGGGGGTCAGGACGATGCCGGCAATACAAAGCACCGCGAACTGCAGGCCAAGGCCGAAGGCGAGCGGCTTCGGCAGCTTTTCGTTCGGCTCGTAGCGAACGTTGGCGACGGAATCGGGCGTATCGGCCATCATGCAGCTCCGGTTGGGTGCGGGGCGCGGCGGGTCGGTCCAGTGTCCATGTGGCGTTGCTCGTCCGGCGCCGCGGTCAGTTGCCGATCAGGCGCTTGACCGTCAGCATGAGCGTCCAGCTGCGCGTTCCGCTGAAGGTATTGGTGTTGGTCAGGTCGGGGTCCAGTTGGTGCATGGGGTGGTATTCGTAATCGCCCATGTCCTCGAAGTCGCCGGTGGCCGACCAGGTCAGTTTCAGGCCCACGCGCACCTTGCCTCCCGGGTTGTAGTCGGCCCCGGCGTGCAGGCGCCAGACCATGACCGTGTCGTTGAGATCGTTGTTCTGGGCGCTGTTGTAGAACGAAAGCGGCGGGTCGTACGTTTCGCCGCCGGCCGAGGTGTCCTGGTAATCGCTGGCGTAAAACACGTCGGCGAACTCCACCGACGCCAGGCCCAGCCCCACTCCCGCGTACGGTGTGATCGCGCCCCATGCGCCGTGGAAGTCGTAATACGCATCCAGCGAAACGGAACGCACGCTCAGGTGGTCGATCATGGCGCGTCCGTTGGCCTCGACCGTGCCGCCGGGCCGCGGCCGGATGGCGGCCCCGTCGTAGTAGGTGATGTCCCTGAACATCTGGTTGGTGTCGTTCCTCTGTTGTGCAAGCGCCAGCTCCAGGCGGGTCCGGCCGAAAAAGCGTCCGGCGGACAGCTCGAAGGCGGCGCCGTCGTCCAGGCCGACGTCGTAGTGCCAGCGGTATCCGGGAGCCAGGGGAACGGGGTCCTGATCGAAGCAGGCGGCGTCGGGATAACAGAAGCTCTCCCGGTTCCAGCCCTCCTGATCCAGGGTGGAGCCCCGGTTGGCTCCGAGGCCGGCCCCGATGTACCAGCCGGCGTCCCCGCCGTCCCGGCCCGAGTCCTGCGCTGCCGCCGGGCAGGCAAGCGCGACCAGCGCCGCGACGCCCGCGACCGGAGCCAGGAAAAACCTGCAACGCCCTGAAATCACTTCTCCAACCCCCGCCGGAACCCGACCGCGAAGTATGCTATCAAACTTGCGTGCCGCGCATGCCCGGCTCAGGAGCGGCCCTGCGCCCTGTGGCGCGCTAGACGCTGTTTCTCCCGCTGCCAGTCGCGTTCCTGGTCCAGCCGGCGTTTGTCGTACTGCTTGCGCCCCCTGCCCAGGCCGATGCGCAGCTTTACCTTCGATCCGCTCCAGTACAAGGCCAGCGGTATCAGGGTGAGCCCGCGCTGCTGGACCTTTCCGGCCAGCCGGTCGATCTGGTTGCGGTGCAGGAGCAGCTTGCGGCTGCGGTCGGGCACCGGGGGCGGGTGGGCGCTGGCGTTCGGCAGCGGCGCGAAGTTGGCGCCGGTCAGCCAGGCTTCGCGATCGCGGATGGCAACAAAGGCCTCCGCGAGGCTGGCGCGGTTGGCGCGCAGGGCCTTGACCTCCCAGCCGAGCAGCGCGAGTCCGGCATCGAGTTCCTCGAGGATCTCGAAGTTACGGTATGCGCGGCGATTTGCCGCGATTCGTCCGGGTTGTGGTTTGCGCGCCATGTCTTCGGATTCGGTGTCGCAAGGCGCAACGGGCGCCCCGGCCAGGACACGAGTGCCGTGTCAGGCTCATATTGTCGCATCAGCGCGCAGGCGGCATCATAAAACGAATGCGTGAAATCTCGAGAGAGGCCCTGACGCCGGGTTCGCCCGAGACTGTTTTCGATCTCGTGGCCGCGGTGGAGGACTACCCGCGCTTTCTACGTGGCTGCGCCGGCGCCGAGATCCACCGTCAGGACGAGGACGAGGCGCTGGCCAGCCTGGACCTCAAAGGCGGTGTGTTCAAGCAGCGACTGACCACACTGAACCGGATGGAACGGCCCCGCCGGCTGGTCATGAACCTGAGCGAGGGGCCTTTTCGTCATTTGCGCGGGGAGTGGCGATTCGAACCGGCCGGCTCGGGCTGCAGGGTTTCGCTGCGCATCGAGTTCGAGTTCTCCAGCAGGGCCCAGGATCTGTTGCTGCGGCCGAGCTTCGAGGCCTTGTGCGACCGCCTGGTCCAGGACTTTCTCAGACGGGCGAGGGAGATCGCCTCCCGTCATGGCTGACGAAATCGCCATTGAAGTGAGTTATGCACTGCCGGGAGCGCAGCGTGTCCTGTCGCTGCGCGTGCCAGCCGGCTCGACGGCGCGGCGCGCGGTCCTGCTGTCCTGCATCGACGCGCTATTCCCGGAGATCGACGCTGCGAGCTGTCCGCTCGGCGTGTTCGGCACCGCGGTGGCCGACGAACACCGGCTGGAGGACGGCGACCGGCTGGAGATCTACCGGCCGCTGGAAAACGATCCGATGGAGGCGCGGCGCCTGGGTGCTAGCCGGCGGGCAGGGGCGTGATTTCTATCGAGCTTACGCCTTCGTCCGAGAATTCGATCATGACGATGCGGCGCTCGCCTTCAAGGGTTCCGGGCGTAAACACGTAGTCCCAGCGATCGGCGTGAAACGGGTCGCGCACCGTCGGGGTGCCCAGCAGATAGGCGACCTGCTCGCGGGTCATCCCCATCTCCACCTTATCGATATCGCCGGGATCGGTGATCCATCCCTGGTAAACGTTGACCTTGTAGACGCAGCCCGCCAGCAGCGCGCCGGCTGCGGCGATCAGGGCCAGGCGGCGCAAGTGACTGCAAGGCTTCATTGCGGGAGCGGAGTATAGCCGTTCGGGTCAGCGCCGTTTGCGGACGTACAGGACCAGGCTGTGGTCGATCAGTTCGTATCCCGCCGAGCGGACGACTTCTTCCTGCAGGCGCTCGATGTCCTCGTTCACGAATTCCATGACCTCGCCGGTGTCGACGCAGATCATGTGGTCGTGGTGATCGCCCGAGTCCAGCTCGAACACGGAATGCCCGCTTTCGAAGTTGTGCCGCGTAACCAGGCCCGCCTGTTCGAACTGCGTCAACACCCGGTAGATCGTCGCAAGTGGTATTTCGTTGTCGTCCGCCGCCAGCCTGAGATGGATGTCGTCGGCGCTCATGTGCCGCTCGCTGCTTTGCGCCAGCACGCGAAAGATGCTGAGCCTGGGCTGGGTGACCTTCAGGCCCACCGCCTGAAGGTTCTTGCGCGGAACGTTCCTGGTCACTTGGCCGCCGCTCCCGCATGCAGGCCGCCGCCCGGCGTAGGTCGAATGCGCCCGCGCGCGAGCATCTCTTCGGCATGGGCCAGGGTGCGCGGCGTGATCTCCACTCCCCCAAGCATACGCGCAACTTCCCGTATCCGCTCGCTTTCGGCCAGTTGCGCGGACACCGTTCGCGTGCCGCCGTCGCGAACGATCTTGCTCACCCGGATCTGCCGGCCGGCCTGGCTGGCCACCTGTGGGAGGTGGGTCACGCAAAGCACCTGGCCGCGCTCGCCGAGTTCCGCCAGCCCGGCGCCCACCACTTCGGCCACCCGGCCGCCTATTCCGGAGTCCACTTCATCGAACACCATGGTCGGCGGCTGCCGGGCGCCGACCGCTGCAAGCTGGATCGCCAGTCCGATCCGGGCCAGTTCGCCGCCCGAGGCGCAACGCGCCAGCGGACGCGCGGCCTGGCCGGGATTGAGCGCCACCAGAAATTCCACCCGGTCGCGTCCCCTGCGCCCCGGTGCAGTGGTCTCGCCAAAGCGCACGGAAAGCGATCCCCCTTCCATTGCCAGGCCCTGCATGCGGTCGGATACCGCCAGGACAAACTCCTTCGCGGCGCGCCCGCGGGCTTGGGACAGGCCGGCTGCGCCTTCCTCCGTTTCCCGCCGCAAGGCGTCGCGCCGCTCGAGCGCCCGCGAAAGTTGCTCGTCCAGCGATTCCAGGCCTTCCTGCTCGGCTTTCAGTTCCGCGGCCAGCCCCGGCAACTCCTCCTGGCTGCGGCCGTGCTTGCGGGCTACGGCCAGGAGGGCCTGCCTGCGTTGCTGGACTTCGTCAAGATTGCCGTCCTCTTCTTCCAGATCCATGCCGACGCGCTGAATCGAGGCCACCGCTTCATCGACCAGCACTTCCGATTCGCTGAGCAGACGGGCCGCCTCCCGCATGCCGGGTTCGAATTCGCCGGCGCTCTCGAGCGCCTGGCGGGCAAACGCCAGCGCGCTACCGGCGGAGTGCTCGCTTTCGCGAAGCGCATCGAGGGCGCTGCCCGCCGTTTCGATCAGGCGCGCCCGGTTGGCGAGGCGCAGGCGAATGCGGTCCAGTTCCTCCAGTTCGCCCGCTTGCGGATTCAGGGCCTCGAGTTCGCCGATCCAGCTGCTCAGCAGGTCCTGGCGCGCGGCGCGCTCTCCGGCGCGCTGATTCAGGGACTCGCATTCACTCTCCGCCTCGCGCAGTTCCGCGTAGCGCGCCGAGAAGTTCTCCACGGATTCGGACAGCCCGCCGAACTCGTCGAGGATGCGCAGTTGCGCCCCGGTATGAAGCAATGCCTGGTGCGCCTTCTGTCCGCAGATGTCCACGATGCAGGCGCCCAGCTCGCGCAAACGGCGGGCGGGAACCGGCACGCCGTTCAGGGAGCCGCGCGAACGCCCGTCGGCGCGGATGACCCGCCGCATGATGCACTCGTCGGCGAGGTCGTAATCGCCGGCCCAGGATGGCAGTGGCGTTGACTCGGGTACCTCGAAACAGGCGGTCACGTCGGCCTGCGTTTCGCCGGTGCGCACCTGGTTCGAGTCGGCGCGTTCGCCCGTGGCCAGCGACAGCGCATCCACCAGGATGGACTTTCCCGCGCCGGTCTCCCCGGTCAGCGCGGTGAATCCCG
>JAPPHC010000056.1 GCA_028821145.1 Gammaproteobacteria bacterium
CGCCGCGCGCCGCGTATTCGAATTCCGCTTCGGTAGGGAGCCGGGCGCCGCGCCACTCGCAGTAGGCGGCGGCATCGAACCAGGAAACGTGCACGACCGGATAATCGCCCGCTTCCCGATACGACGAGCCGGGTCCTGAAGGATGGCGCCAGTCGGCGCCGTCGCCCCTGGTCCACCCGCCACGCCGAGTGTCGAAGACGCCGGACCAGCCCAGCCTTTCGGATTCCGTGACATGGCCGGTCGCATCGGCGAACTCGGCGTACTGGGTGTTCGTGACCTCGTGCCGGTCCAGCAGGAAGGTATCCAGCGCGACCGTGTGTTCCGGACCTTCGAAGGGCAAACCGTCATTGGCGCCCATCGTGAATTCTCCGCCGGGCACCAGCAGCATTCCCGTCGCGCCGGGAGCGTCCGCTCCACCGCAGCCGCAAGCAAGCGCGGCGGAAATCGCCAGACCCGCAGGCAATGCGCTTCGCAAGCGGTTTACGGATTGCATAGGCGACATCGCCCTGGAACGGCGCTAGCCTGCCCGCGTCTTCTTCTGCACGGCCACGCGAGTGATTTCGAGCATTTCGGTCAGTGCGTCCAGTTCTTCACTGGATTGACCGGAAAAGATCTCTGAAACCGTTTCGTCGTAGTCGGCATGCATCGCGTCCCAAAGCCTCCTGCCCTCTGCCGACAGGGTCACGGACTGAATCCGACGGTCCGATCTCGACGTGATCTTTCTGACCAGCCCGTCCTGCTTCAGCCGGCTGACGACGCCGGTGATGTTGCCCTTGGTGACCATCAGGCTGGATGCGAGTTCTCCCATCGTCATGCCGTTCGGCGACAGCGCCAGGGCGGTCAGGACGTCATAGCGCGGCAGGCTGGAATTGAATTTCTCCGAAAAGCGCCGCATCAGGACCCGGTCGATGCTCGAGAAACACCGGAGCAGCCCCAGCCAGGCCCGGCGATGGTGGGCTTTCTCCGGCAGCGACTCCAGAACCAGGTCGAATACGGTCGGCTTGTCCATGCGCCCCTCAGCGCGCGTCCTTGACGACGCGCCCGCCCTGAATCACGACCTGGACGTTCCTGAGCGCCGAGATATCGCTGAGCGGGTTGCCGTAGACGGCAATCAGGTCGGCGATCCTGCCCGGCTCCACCGTTCCCAGCTCGTCTTCCATGCCGATCAGCGCCGCGGCGTTCACGGTGGCCGTAACGATCGCTTCCTCCGGGGTCAGGCCGTGCTCGACGTACAACTCGAGCTCGCGCGCATTGTTGCCGTGCTTCGTGACCCCGGCGTCGGTGCCGGCCGCGATCGTGACGCCGGCTTTGTGCGCGGCGAATATGCGGGGCCCGTGATTGTCGAGAAAGCTCTGCATCAGGCCGACCATGTCGCCATCCGCGCTGCCGATGTCCGCGCGGATGTTGTCCTGCACGGCCAGCGTCGGCACCAGGTAGACGCCGTTCTCGCGCATGATCCGATGCGATTCCGCATTGTTGAACGAACCGTGTTCTATCGACGCGGCGCCCAGGCGCGCAGCGAGATTGATGCCGTCGGTGCCGTGGGCATGCGCGGCCACCTTCAGGTCGCGGGAGCCGGCCACCTCCACGATCGCCCGGAACTCGTCCTCGAGAACGAGCGCGGACGCGAACTCGTTGCCGCAGGGCTTCGAGCCGCTGCAGGTGGCCACGACCTTGATCAGATCGGCGCCCATGTCGATCTGCACCCGGGTCGCGCGGCGGCAAGACTCCACGCTCCAGCAGGCGCCCGGCCCTTCGTCGGCGCCCATCCGGATCAGGTGCCCCGCGGTGATGATGCGGGGGCCGGTCAGGGCGCCGTCGCGAATCCCGTCGCGCAGCGCGAAGATATGCCAACCGTCGGCGCCGACGTTCCGGACGGTCGTAAACCCGGCCTCAAGCGTTTTCCTGGCATTGACGATCGCGTTGACCAGGAAATAGGCATCGTCCTTCGCGGCGCGGTGCTGAACCGCATACTGATCGGATACCCCGTAACTGCGCTGGCCCTCGACGCCGAACTCCATGGACAGGTGCACGTGCATGTCCATCAGGCCGGGCAGCACCACGGCATCCCGCAGATCCAGAAGCTCGACGCTTGCGCCGGCGCTGTCCGCCGCGGCCGACGGGTCGAGGAAGCCGTCCCGGACCGCGGCAATCCTTCCATCGCTCACAACGATGGTCTTGTCCTTAAGCACTTCGCTGCCCGGCACGGCAATCACCGTTCCGGCGTGAATGACCAGCGCGCCCGGCTGCTGCCGGCCGGTTTCCGTTTCGGCCGCGAGCGCCGGCCCCAGGCAGACAAGCACCGCGCCGGCCAGCACTCTTCGCAGTAGCCGTTTCCAGTTCATTGTTCCCCCCAGGGCCCCGTTACCGGGGATACGTTTCTTCAAGGTCACGCGTTCGCAGCGCGTCGAAATGCCGCCGGGCGCTCATCAGCGCTTCCTTGTGTTCGTTCAGTATGCCCGGAAAGCGGTCGGCGTAGCTGTAGGCCTCGCCGTCGATGCCGTTGGCGTCCAGCAGCATCTCGTAGGGCGCGGCAAAACCGGGAAGCTGGTCGAACTTCTCGAACGCGCCGAGGCTGCCGAGATAGTAGGCATGGGTCACGTATTTCCAGTCCTGCGAACGCACGCCCACCACGCGCTCGTTGTTGAAGTAATAGAGGAAGTCATGCGGCGACTCGTCCGCGCCCCTGAAGACGGGCAGCAGGCTGCGGCCGTCCACCGCGCTCGCAGCGGGCTCAAGGTCGAGTACGTCGGCGATCGTCGGCAGCAGGTCGATGTTCATCGCCATGGCGCCGGTCACCCGGCCGGCAGCGATGACACCGGGCCAGCTCGCAATCAGGGGCACCCGGTAGCCGCCGTCCCATGAAGTCCCCTTGCCGCCCCTGAGTCCGCCGGTCCCGCCTTCGAAGAACGGGCCGTTGTCGCTGGTGAATATGACCAGCGTGTTCTCCGAAACGCCATGCTCTTCGAGCGCCGCGAGCACCTGCCCGGTGCTCCAGTCCAGCTCTTCAACCGTATCGCCGTACAGACCCGCGCCGGATTTCCCGAGAAACTCGTCGGAAGCATAAAGGGGGATGTGCGGAAAGGTATGCGCGAGGAACAGCATGAAGGGCGCGGCCGAATTCTCCGCGATGAAACGCACGGCCCGGTCCGTATACCTGCGGGTCAGCGAGCTCTGGTCCACCGGCTGCTCGACCAGCACGTCGCCTTCGTAGAGCGCGAAATTCGGCATGTCGTTGCTTGCCGGAGCGCCGAAGAACCCGTCGAAGCCATGTTTCAGCGGGAGATGTTCGGGGAAATTGCCGAGATGCCATTTGCCCACGTAGAGCGTCTCGTAGCCACGCCGCTTCACCAGATCGCCCAGCGTTTCCTCCGCCTCCGGCAGGCCATGCGTCGACTCCGCGTCGACCACCTTGAACGCCAGGCCCGAACGGATCGCATAGCGGCCGGTCATCAGCCCAGCCCGCGAAGGGGAGCAGACGTTGGCGCTGGCATACCCTTGCGTAAACTGCAATCCGCCCGCCGCCAGGCGGTCGATGTTCGGCGTACTGATCCTTTTGGCGCCGTACGCGCCGATGTCCCCGTAACCGAGATCGTCGGCGAGGATTACGACGATATTGGGTGCCTCGGCGGGATTGCCCGGCACCGGCGTGTCCGGGCCCGAGCAGCCCGCCGCCAGCAGCAGAACCGCCGCAATTCCGCGCAGGCGGGCGCGTGCGTGGCGTGCCGGCAAGAGTCCTCTTAGAAGTCCGCGGTCATTGTCCAGGCAAGGTTGACGAACTGGCCGCCGGGCGTGGTCACGGCGCCCGAATGCGAGAAGCTGTCCACGCCCGAGTAATAGTCCTCGTCCAGCAGGTTCGACATATTGAGCGTCAGGCTGTGATTGCTCCAGTCCAGTCCCGCCTGAAGGTTCACGATCGTCGCGGAGGGCGAAACCCGGGGGAACACCGAGGCCGGAACGTCCGAGAAACGCGCCACCATTTCCGAGCGGTAGTTTGCCGTCAGCCGCACATAGCCGCTGAAGCCGTTCGCTTCCCAGTCATACTGCCCGGAGACGGACGCTGTCGTTTCCGGTGCGCTGGGCAGCTCTTCGCCGCTCACGTCGCCTTGGGGCGCGTTGGCGAAACTGTCGAACTTGGCGTCCATGAATCCGATCGCGGCCATCAGCGTGATCGAATCGCCGACCAGGGTCTGGGCGCTGATCTCGAGGCCCTGGCTGCTGGCGGAATCGGCGTTCGCCACGACGTTAAGCGGGGCAAAGCCGGTCCCGTTGGGCGGGCAGTCCGCCGGCGAGGGCCTGATTTCCTGCCCGGGCAGACAGCGCGTCTGCGCCAGGCGGACCTGCATGTCCTCCCAGTCCATGCGGAAGACGGCGGCCTCCACCTGGGTGCGGCGATTGTTCAGGAACGCCTTCCAGCCGACCTCGTAATTGGTGACGGTTTCCTCGTCGAACCGCGAGCGCGGGTCGTAGCTCGGACCGCCGGTGCGGGACACGCCATCGGGCGCGGTCCGGGCCCCCGGCGCCCGGTAGCCGGTGGACACCGTCGCGTAGACCGACGCATCGTCGCTGTAGTTCCAGTTGAGCGCGACGCGGGGCGAGAAGTTGCTGCCGTCGTTTGTCACGTCCAGATAAGGGTTGTCCGTCGTCTGGTTGAACCGGCCGCCGCTCGTGAACTGAGCGCCGTTGGGGCCGGTGTAGATCAGCACGTCCTGTTCCGGTTGCAGCGCGCAATTCTCACGGAACGGGGCCGGCACGCCGTCGACCACCGCGCGGCGGCCGCAGGCGAAGGACGCGTAGGTGTTCTGCCAGAACTGACGGTCGTCGTCGGAAGAATACCGGCCGCTCACCGATACCGTCACCGCGTCCGTGACCTCGAACCCGAGGTCGAAGAAGGCCGCGAAGCCGTCCCGCTGCACGGTAATTTCGTTCTCGTTGGGATGGTCGCCCGGGGTCGTGGCGCCCAGCGGCCCTCCGCCCGGGAACCGGCCGGCCTCGATCACGTCGGCGCCGGAGATGATCGTGTTGTTCACCTGGGCTTCATCGTCGTACGCGATGGCGCCCACCATCCATTGCACGGGCGTCGCGCCCATCATCAGGGGTTCGGTCGAGAAAAGGCGCACTTCCTGGCTTATGGACTCGCTCTCGTAGTCCGAAATCCGGTTGAAGAAATTCATGCCGCTGTTGTCGATGTCCTCGTACTGATACATGTCGCTGTCGATCATTCCGGTTATCGCGGTAACGCCGAAACGCGAGCCCAGGTACTCGAGTTTCGCGGTCAGGACCAGGTTCTCGACGTCGGTGTATCCGGGCTGGTCTTCGCACATCTTGTCGCTGTTGCCGTTCTCGGCGAATATCGAATCGCCCAGGCCGCATGTCGGCGCATTCGCAACGGGTCCGCCGGAGGCGTTGAACAGGAAACCGGCCGGGCCGGACATGCTCGGAATGCGCGCCTGCTGGTGGTCCTCTTCCTCGATGTACTGGCCCGCCAGGTCGATGGTCCAGTCGCCCGGCTTCCAGCGGACGGCGGCGCGCATGTTGAGATTGTCAAAGCCCGTGTCGTTGCCGGTGGGATGCAGGTTTTCCACGTAGCCGTCGCTGGAGGTGAACGCCGCACCGCCGCGCGCGAACAGCTCGTCGTTGACGGGCACGTTGCCGATCACGCCGTATTCATAACCGCCGTGATTGCCGACCGCCAGCCGGACCTTGGCCATGCCGTTCTCGTCTGGCTTCTTGGAGATGACGTTGATGGCGCCGCCGGTCGCGTTGCGCCCGAAGTAGGTGCCCTGGGGCCCGCGAAGGACCTCGATGCGCTCGATGTCGTCCAGGGGCGGATTGGCGCTGCCGCTGGCCACGAAGGCGGTGCTGAAATCATCGACGAAATAGCCGATGGTCGGACGCGACTGGATCAGTCGCTCGTTGCCGCCGTTGGTCAGGTCGCCCAGTCCGCGAATCGAAATGTCGCCGTTCTTGTTGCCCTGCTGATCGTTGGCCGTGAACGCAACGTTGGGCGTCATCTCCAGGAAGTCCCTGGCGCCCTTGAAATTACTGCGTTCGATCTGCTCCGCGGAAAACGCCGTAATGCTGATCGGCACGTCCTGCAGGGTCTGCTCGCGGCGCTGCGCGGTCACGATAATCTCTTCGAGCGCCTGCGCGCCGTCTTCCTGCGCGGGCAGTGACGCCGGCACGCTCAGCGCCAGGAGCGGCAAAAGTGAAAAAATGGTCCTTTTGGTCATTGGGTCCCCCTTGTGGGCAACGCCTGGCGGGCCCCGGGGCGCCGCAGGCTCCATGGATCACAAGGCAAACACTTTACAACTAAACCTTTTGGGCCGTCAATCGGGTGCTCCGGGGCCGCTCAGGACATCAGGCCGGGCAGCAGCAGCGCGATGGCCGGCAGCAGGATCAGCAGCGCGAGCCGCAGGAAATCCGCCAGCAGGAACGGGCCCAGTCCGCGGAATATCTTCTGCACGGGCACGTCCGGCAACATCGAGCCGACCACGAAGACGTTCATCCCCACAGGCGGCGTGATGAGTCCGATTTCCGCTACGATGATCACGAATATGCCGAACCAGACCGGGTCGAAACCCACCCCGACGAGCACCGGGAAGAAGATCGGCAGAGTAAGCAGCAGCAACGAACTGCTCTCGAGGATGCAGCCGAGCACGAGGAACACGAGGACCGTGATTCCGAGTATCGTCATCGCCGAAAAACCCGAATCCGAGATCAGTTCCAGCAGGATGACCGGCACGCCGGTAATGGTCACGAGGTTGGCGAACAGGAGCGCGCCCAGGAACACGAGAAAGAGGCTGACCGACGTCTTGACGGTGCTGACCAGGGCCTTCATCAGGGCCGCGACGGTGAGTTGCCGCCGGATCAGCGAAATCGCCAAAGCGCCCGCCGCGCCGACGCCGGCCGCCTCCATCGCGGTGAAGACACCAATGTATATGCCGCCGATGATGAGCGTGAACAGCGCCAGGATCGGCCAGACTCCGGTCAGCGAACGCAGGCGCACGCGCCAGCCGCTCCTTTCCCCGGCGGGACCGTAGGCGGGCCGCCAGCGGGTGACGGCGGCGATCGTGAGCATGTACAGCGCGATCGTCAGCAGGCCGGGGAGGATTCCGGCAATCATCATCTTGGCCAGCGACACGCCGGTAATGAGCGAATAGAAGACCATGCCGACGCTGGGCGGAATCAGAACGCCCAGCGTGCCGCCCACGGCCACGGACGCGGCGGCGAAACCGGGCTCGTAACGGTAATCGCGCATTTCCGGCACCGAGATCCCCGTCATCGTCGCGGCGCAGGCATAGCTCGAGCCCGATATCGCGGCAAAGCCCCCGCTGGCGCCGATCGTGGCCATGGCCAGGCCGCCGCGGCGGTGGCCGAGAAACGCGTAGGCGCAAGCGTACAGGTCCCGCGCAAGCCCGGTGCGCCCGATGATGTTGCCCATCAGTATGAACAGCGGCAGCACCGAGAAGTTGTAGTTCGTGGCCGCGTCCAGGCCGACCTGGCCGATCATGATGAAGGCGGCGTCGGGACCGCGCACGAGCGTAAATCCGGCCACGCCGACCAGGGCCAGGCTGAACGCGATCGGCAGGCCCGCCAGCAGCAGCAACAGCAGCAGGACGACGGCCGCGACGAACAGGGTCACGCCTGCTCCTCTTCGGGGCCCGGCCCGGTGAACAGATTGCCGACCGCGAAAAGGACGGCGATGCCGGTCGTGACCGCGGCGTAGCCCGCCATCCAGCTCACCGGGATGCGGATCGACTCGAAATACTCGCCGTTGCCGGAAAAATACGCCGTCTGCCAGAACATCTGGCCGGCCAGGACCGCCAGGGCGCCGACAATGACGAGTTTGACGGCGAAGTCCCGCCATTTCCTTTGCCCTTGCGTCATTTGCCGGTCAAGCAGGCGCACGCGCAGGTGCTCGTCGTCGAGCACCACCAGGGGCAACCCGGTAAACACGAGCAGGCAGACCAGGCACTGAACGAGCACGTGACCGCCGGGCACGGGCTGCCCCAGGAAGTAGCGGCCGATCACATCGACGAAAGTCAGCAGCATCAGCACGATCAGCAGGCCCCCCGTGAGCCACTGGAGGACCCGCCTGGAGAGCAGCAGGAAACGCTTCACCGCGCGGTCTCCCCTTCGTCCCCGCGGGCTTTGCCTGCCGGGCGCGGTCCCCCGAGCCGCTCGCTTTCGCGCCTCACCTCCTCGCGGAAGTACTGAAGCGCGGCCTCGGCGTCCACCCCCGCGGCATCGGCCTTCGCCATCCATTCGGCGTCCAGAAACGCGCTGGCCTCACGCAGATCGTCGTCGAACCCGGGGGCCGTCTCGACATCGACGATGCCGGCCGCCTGCATTTCCCGCGCCGACGCCGCCCCTTCCCTGTTGAAGACTTTCGCCGCCCGGCGGGCGTACGCCTCGCCCGAAATCCCGAGTATCGCCGCCTGATCGGCGGCCGATATGCGCGACCAGCTCCCGGCATTGGCGGTCAGGAAAAACCCCCCGAAGCTCAGCCCCACGCCGCCGGCCAGGCGCGTCTGATAGCGAAGATACGGCTGCAGGCCCAGGCGGGTAACGCCGCTGTAGGGCATGCTCACGCCGTCGAGGATCCCTCGCGACAGCGCATCGTGGATTTCCGGCGCGGTCAGGAACACGGGAATCGCGCCGACGGCGGACAGCAAGCGGGCGCCCACGTCGCTGGGCGCCGCCATCTTGAGCCCGCGTATGTCGTCAAGCCGCTTGATCGGCTTCTCCACCGTGAACCAGTGCTGGGTGCCGCTGGCGTGCAGCGCCAGCAAGCGCGTGCCGGCGAATTCCTCGGCCCGGTGGAGAAAGCGCTCGTGCGTGCGCCACAACGCGACCGAGAGTGCCTCCACGTCGCTGCTGGCCAGAAACGGCGTTTCATTGACCTGCGTGACCACAAAGCGGCCCGGCGTCGAGCTCTGGTTTCCTCCGGCGATATCGACCAGTCCGGCCCAGGCCATGTCGAAGTTGCGGCGGTAGCTGCCCAGCGGCGCCACGCTGAACCTCAGCCTGACCCGCCCTTGCGTGACCCGCGCGACCTCCCCTGCCCAGGGCACGAGCACGTCCTTGTGGTAGAAGTGATTCGGCGGCGCGACCTGGTTGACGACCAGCTCGACCGGTTCCGCTGCGCCGGCCGCGTGCGGCGCGCAAACGAGTATCAGCGCGCCGATCAGCCCGAGAGGCTTGGCGGAGCGGTCCATCGGCACCACCGATTGGGTGGGTCAACCCCCTAAGGTGTCACCTTGACCCGTTGCGTTTGCCTCAGCCTGTCGTCCCATGAGCCGCCGAGAAACGCCGCAATGTCCGGGATGACCCGCTCGGGGGCTTCAACGTAGGGATAGTGCCCCAGTCCCTCGTATTTCTTGAGGAAAGTCGGAGCGGAGGTCATCCAGTGTTGAAATACGTCCCCCTCCAGGTGCATGACCACCGGGTTCGCCTTTCCCCACAGGATCAGAGTCGGCGCCTTTATTCCCGCGAGGATGGCCTGGGTATCGCCGGTCTCGAAAAAGTACTTTGAAACCGGTGTGGTTTCCGAGCGGCGGTTGACGTCGTAGGCAAGATCGACAAACCAGGAAGGCGCATCCGCGTCCGACGGAAAATTCCCGTTGACCGTAAACTCCCAATACTCGCGGGGCTTGACCGGCATGTCGTCCCATTGAGCGAGTTCCGGACGCGCCCGGTTCGGGTCGGTGCGCGCCGTCCTGGGCATGCCGGCGGAATTGATCAGCACCAGTCGCGTGACGCGTTCCGGGAACCGTGACGCGTAACGGAATCCGACGCTGCCCCCGCTGGACGTCGCGACCAGGTCGAATTGGTCAAGGCCGAGTTCCTCGACAAGGCCGCTGAAGACCTCCACGTTGCGCTCGATCAGGTTGAACTTGCCGCCCGGCGGTTCCTTGGTCTCCGGCCCGCTCAGTCCCACGTTCGGAAAATCGAATCGTATGACCCGGTAGTCGTTTACCAGCTCTTCCGTCAGTTGATCCCAGGCCAGCAGATTGAAGTACGAGGCGTGCAGCAGAACGACGACCGGCCCCCGCCCCTCATCGCGGTAGTGAATGTCGGCCCCGTCGATGGTCACGAACCGCGAACCGCCGTCGGCGTATTTCTTGCGAAGATCTTCCAGGCTGATCTGCGAAGGTTCTTGCGCTGCGGTCGCGAAGGGCATGGCGAGCAATGCTATGACGAAAGCAAGGTGTCTCATGGTTGTCACCGTGGGTGGGCTAGAAGTGGTACTTCAGGTTGAGGCCGAGGCTGAGGAACCTGAGGTCGTCGGTCATCAGTTTATAGCGCACCCGTTCGCCCCCCGGCCTGCGGGCGGAGTCATGGCTGCGAAGCTGGTCCCATTCGCGCTCGTGATCGAATTCGCCGAAGTCGGCCCAACGGAGCTTGAGCCCCAGGCTCAAGGCCTCGCGAAGCTGGTAATCCACACCCGCAACCAACTGGTAGCCGAACACCGTGTCGGAATGCCCGGCCTTGGCGATGGTGGTGGTTCCCGCCAGCTTCTCGTTCAGCCTGAGGCCCTGCGGTTCGCTGCCGAAAGTGCTGATGCTGGCGGGATCGATCCGCCGCGCCCAGCGATTGAAGTAATCGAGCGAAACCCTGGAAAAACCGGCGCCCACACCAACGTAGGGCGTCAACCGCGATGCCGAACGGAAGTCGTAGTGCAGATTGGCGAACAGGCTGTGCGATACGGCATCGCCCAGCACAGCCTCCACGACAGCCAGTTCCTGCTCGCGCTTCAGACGCTGTATCGCATCCTCGTCGGCGATCGTTACGGAGTCGTCCTTCGAATCGTAGTTGATGCCGCTGTAGAAGTATTCGCCCTCAAGCCGGAAATTTCCCCGGCGGTATCCCACCGACGCCCCGGCGAGAATGCCGCTGCCGCCGTCATGCTCGAAAAACCAGAGCCCGGGCGCGGGATTCGCGCATCCGGGGCCTGCCGGGTCCTCGAGGTAGGCGTCGCTGTTGATAAAGCCGTCGCAGCGGGTTGACACGTCGTTGTCGGTCATCGACGTATCCACCCCGGGCGCGGACGCCGCCCCGATTTCCAGTCCGAAATAAAAGCCGTCCTGCGCTTGCGCCAAGGCCACGAATGGCATCAGGATCAATGCGGGAAGCAGTAACGACCAGCGCGTATCCATGTATGATTTAATAACTATAAATCAATAATATATGTGAATTATCTTATGTTAGACATAAGAAAGAACTGGTGGAGGCGGCGGGAATCGAACCCGCGTCCGCAAGCGCTACTGCCCGAGGCGCTCTACATGCTTAGCCGCGTCTGAATTAACGGTCATTCTCCGACGGGCAGGAATGAACTACCGCTGTGATCAGCTAGCTCTTAACTCGTAATCGCCGATCGGTTCTACGAGCGATCCTGTGCAAGCGACGCTCCGGCCTGGCCACAGGAAATCCTGGCAGGAACGCTAGCGGTCAAGCCGCTAGAGCGTAGTTGTCGTCGTTGGCAACTATTGGGTTTGCAGGCGGATTAACGAGGAACCCTGCGCCTCGGCATGCACACCAAGGGTCTCACGGCCCACGTCGAAGCCATGTCGCCCCCGTAGATTGGCTATTGTACCGCTTTGGCGGTTGCCGATCGGCGCGTTTATGGAAGAGCGGGCGCC
Organism: Gammaproteobacteria bacterium; assembly: GCA_028821145.1. Classification (GTDB taxonomy): domain Bacteria; phylum Pseudomonadota; class Gammaproteobacteria; order Steroidobacterales; family Foliamicaceae; genus Foliamicus. The sequence goes on from JAPPHC010000056.1 coordinate 11,646, forward strand.
TCGATCACGGCGGACGTGTCCGGAGAAAACGCGTGCCGATGATGGCGGCCAGCATGAAGCCCACGGTCAGGAGAAACGCCAGGTCATACGAACCCCGGGTATCGAACAACACGCCGGTGAGCCAGCTTCCCGATCCGGCGCCGACAGCCTCTATGACTACAAACAGCCCCATCAGCCGGCCCAGGACGTGGGGCGGAAAGGTGTTGGAAATGGTCAGTTGGGTCAATGCATAGGCGCCGCCCCAGCCAAAACCGATACAGGACAGTCCGATCCACGCGCCTTCCGCGCCCTGGACGATCATGACGATAGCGCCGGCCCACATGAGAGCCTGAAACCCGATCCAGATCGGCTTGACGCCCCATTTCTCCACCAGAAACCCGGAGGCGATTTTGCCGACAAGACCGGAAATAAAGATGATGGTAAAACCCGTTGCCGCGGTGCCCGGTTCGAAACCCTGATCGCGCAGATAAAGGAAGGTGTGCTGGATAAATGCATTGGCGGTATAGAAGATGAGGGCGGCAATCACGCCCAGCAGAACAAAATTGAAGGTTCTGATCTGGGCCCACACCTCGCTCATATCGACATCGTGCGATTTCGCATGGGCGGTTCGGGGCGCCGTCTCGCCACCGAGCGGCTGCACGCCCAGATCGGCAGGTCTTTCACGGACCAGAAGGTAGAGAACGGGTATGAGCGCGACGGGCAGGAAGCCCAGGACCTGAACGGCGTCGCGCCAGTGCATCTGACCGATAAGCCACGCACTGAGCTGGGGGAGAAAAGCGCTGCCGAGACTGGTTCCGGCCAGAGCCAGTCCCAGCGCGATGCCGCGCCGGGTTACGAACCAGTTCGACAACAGGACGACGATGACGACTATGTTGGTTGCGGAGAAGCACAGGCCCATGAGGACGTGGATCAAATAGATATGCGCCGGGCTGGAAATGGTCGAATACAGAAACAGCGCGGCGCCGAGGAACAGAAGTCCGGCAAAAATAACGGGGCGTGTGCCGTAGCGGTCGGCAAAGTAGCCAACCAACGGTCCGGAAAGCCCGGCGCACATCACGGTAATGAAGTCGCGAAACTTGAGCGTTCCGCGCGATATGCCCAGTTCTTCGAGTATCAGTTCGTCAAATACGGGAATTCCGGCCAGCGTCAGGCCATGGGCCGTCCACAACAGCAGGAACATGCATCCGACGATGACCCATCCGTAAAAGACGGGCAGCCGGGCTACCGTATGGGCAAACGCCATGGTTTGTGGGTCAAACCCTCAGAGATCAGTGCCTGGGGCGATCAGAAACCGTATGAGACCCGCATTCCGAAGGTCTGTTTATCGGGCGCCTCAAGTACCAGGCCCTGATCCACACCCACAGCTCCGTACACGGGCCCGAACGCGATCGGCGCGGGCTTGGGGCCGGTGCCGCTGGTGCCCAGGTTCTGCGGGCGGAACACGGAGTCGTTCAGGCGCCTGGCGGTGCGGAAGTGGTCGTCATCGAACAGGTTGTCGACGAACAGCTCCAGCCTGAAGTCACCCCGCTCGGCGCCGACCTTGAGGTTTATGCGCTGATGGGCGGCAATCCAGGACAGATTGCCGGGGTCGGTGAATGTCTTGCCGCGATAGAACAGGTCTGCGCGCACGTATCCCTCCCAATCGTCCCGGATGGGTTGATGGAAGGTTGCCGACAAGCTGCCGCTGGTCTTCGGGAAACGAGGAATTGTTTTCCCCTCGAATTGAATGCCGATACCCGATCGGCCGGTAAGAATGAGGGAATAACCCCCCAGAACGTAATCCGTGTACTCGGAATCGGCCCAGTTGAACGAGAATCCGAGGTCCAGGTTATCGGACACCACCCAGGATCCCTCGAATTCGACGCCTTGCAGCTCGGCGTCGGCAGGGACTGTCAACGATATGATCGGGTTATTGGTGCCGAGAACGACTTGCTGCTGGGGCGAAATGAGCCCGGTGGTGAAAGCCTTCAGGTTTTTCCACTTCATGAAGTAGCCTGCAATGGAATAGCTCAGTCGCCCATTCATCGCGCTTTGCTTGAAACCCACCTCGAAACTGTCAAGCTCTTCGGATTCGAGGACTTCCGTGGCCGTGGGCTCGATTCCCTGCAGTATGGCGACGCCTTCCTGGCTTTGACCGATAAAGATGAAGTTGATGTCCCCCGGCAGCGCGCCCTTGGAATAGCTTGCGTAAACGGTGGAGTTCTCGTTCGGCTTATAGGTTGCGATGACGCGGGGCAGAAAGTCCTCGTATTTTGCGGTAGTCACGTCGTCCTGACTGCGTATTCCGAAGCGCTTGACTTCATCGCTTTGGAATCGGGCTTCAAGATCGATGGCAAAATCTTCGGTAATGTCGTAGCGGACAGCGCCAAAAACGCCAAACACCTTGCCCTTGTCCGCATCGTTGTTCAGGGGAGGTGACACAAACACGCTCAGCAGGTCGAAGGGCAGCCCGAAGCCGCCCTGGCCGATGAAGGCCGCCGGATTAATGAAGTATCCGGTGGTGTAGTCGGCCAAGACCGTTTGTTCGTAGTAACTGGCGCCGACCAACCATGACAGGCGCCGGTCCTGATCGGACCGCAACACGCCCTCGATGGTGTAATCCTCCAGGCCAATCGGGAACAGGCCCATGTTTCCTTCCATGTCCGTTCGGTCAAGATCGTTGGTGTATTGGCCCTTCAATTCGTTGTATCCCGCGTTTACCTGGACCGACATGCCATTGGCGAACTCATGTTCGGCACTGAAGCTGATGCGATCGATGTCGCGGACAAGGCCCATCGCATCCAATTTGGGCGCTGCGTCGATAACGGGGTCGTTGAAGGGATTTCCCGTCAGCAGGATGCGCGCCGCGTCCTTGAGGGGAAAGGCCTGCAGCGGCCCGGGGAACAGCAGTCCGATATTCGCCGGGTTGGGATTGGACAGAAGGTCCGGCAGCAGGCTGGTATTGTGGGAAACTTTGAAATCGTCCGCCGTGGGAATAGCGCCGCAAATGAAATCGGGAACGGCGGAGATTTGTCCCGCCCGGCTCGGAAACGTGACGGTTTGCGTGCAGTTGGCGTTGTCGTAGGCCGAAATGAAGGTCGAAGCGCCGGACGTGTCACGGTCCCTCATGAAGGAATATCCCAGTTTCAGGGAGGTGCGGTCCGTGGGGTTGAAGAACAGGGTCGCGCCGACGAGTTCCGTTTGCTCTTCCCCCAACTCGCCGCCGTCGGTGGCCGTGTACTGACTGCCGCGCAACCGGGAACTGGCGTCCAGTTTGATCGCGATACTGTCCGTGATCGGCCCCATCAGTCCGACGGAGTTGTTGTGCGACCCGAATTCGGCAAATTCGGCACTTACGGTCCCCTCCCACTCGTCACCCGGCCGCCTGGTGATGTAGTTGATGGCGCCGGCAAAGGTATTGCGTCCGAAGTAGGCGTTCTGGGGGCCCTTGATGACTTCGACCCGCTCAATGCCGGTCAGGGGGACGGACTGGGCGCCGCCAAGCACATAGATGCCGTCGATAAACAAGGCGCCGAGTTGGTTACTCAGGGTGACCCGCTCAAGGTTCATGCCGCGGAAACTGATCTGGCTCAGGGACCGGCCGGCAAAAAAGGAGCCCTGATTCTGGAAGTCCAGACCCGGAGCCACATAAGAAATGTCTTGCAGGGTCCTGAGTCCGGCCGCCTGGATGGCCACGTCCGATATCGCCGTAATGGACATGGGAACGTCGATCAGGGTTTCTTCCCGTTTACGGGCGGTGACGATGATCTCGTCAATGGCAAGGCGATCCGATGCCCCGGCCGCCGTTTGGGCCTGTGCGAAGACAGGCGTGGAGGAGAATACCCATAACAGGCAGGCTGCAAGGGCACCATAGACAACTCTGTGATATGTCATCATGGTTTCCCCTCGATGTATTGCGGCAAGGATAAGGTTACCAAACTATTTGTCCGGCCCATGATCGCCTCTTGCGCCTACGGAAAGTGTCAGTCGTTCGGCCGCAACAAGATCACTGACCCTCTGGCCCCGGTCAAACAACGGGAGACCGTCACGTTTTTTCCGCAGCTTCCGGCGCAGCGCTTCCGTTGCCTTCGCATCGGCTTGTCCGTCTTCAGCCAGGGCGACCCCATAGTCGGTTTTCGCGGCCCCGGAACTCACCAGACCCAACCGCACGTCTTCAGCCACGGTCTGGGGGTCCCGTTCCAGCGGATCTCCCCAACCGCCGCCGCCCGGCGTAATGGCGAGCAGGCGAGTTCCGGGCCCAACGGGCAAAGCATCGATCTTGCGCTCGAAGACCTGTTCCCGATCGGTTGCGGGATTGAGCACGTATCGGGTGCCGGCCCCCGCGCGGCCGCCCGCGATGCCCCATGGCTGGGTCTGCATGCGGTCGTCGATGACGTGCAGAACCCCAGGTTCAAGAAACCGCACCAGCCTTTCACAGCCAAGCCCGCCGCGATGGGTCCCGGCGCCGCCACTGTCCACGGGCAAGGCATCCCGTTCCACGATCATGGGGTAAAACGCTTCAATAAATTCCGTGGGAACGCTGCGCCCGGCCACATTGCCGTTCAGCGCATCCGAGCCATCCACGTCCCGGCGTCCCCCGCCGCCGCCGCCGAGGACATCGCGGAAGAAGGCGGGCTGGCCATGCTCGTTCCTGGTCGCGATCCCCCAGACGGATCGCGTATCGGACGAGCCCGGGACGGCGTCGGGCAGCGCCCGTCCCAGGGCGCCAAGGCAAAGTTCGGGAAGACGAAACAGGGTAAAGGCGCGGCAGGAGGCGGAAGCGGGATACTCGGCGGACAGCACGCTTCGCCTGGGTAAGCGGCAGCCAATGGCACGTGTGGCCCCGGCGTTGAAGATGGTGTCCGGGACCAGGTTCCTGAAGATGGAAACGACGTACTTCGTGTAGAACCTCTCATCGCCGGCGATGTTGATGGACGCGGCGGACTGGGAGTCCGTACCGGTGAAGTCAAAGGTAACGTGGTCGTCCTTCTTGATCATGGTCACCTTGAGCCGGATGAACTCCCGCGTTTCCTCCGGCACGGCGCCCACGAGTTCGACAAAATCCTCAAACGGATATTCTCCGTCGGGAATCCGGGGAAAGGCGATCTCCCGCAGCGCGCGGGCGCATCGTTCGAGCATTTCCTCGAAACAGGCGTCCACTACGTCGCCGCCGAAGCGATCGAACATCTCGCGGACGCGCGCAACACCGATGCGGCACGCCATCACCTCCGCGTCCAGATCTCCACGGACGTCTTCGGGATAGCGGCTGTTGTTGAGAATGGTGCGGTACAGCGGTTCCACCACCTCGCCGCGGCTGTACAGCCTTACGGGGGGAATGATGATCCCTTCCTGGTGGATGTCGGTGGCGCCGATCATGACGCTGCCCGGCTGGAGCCCGCCGACGTCGGTCATATGCCCAAAGGCCTGGGCGTAACCGACAAGCTCGCCTTGCCAGAAGATGGGCTGCGTGATGCACAAATCGGGCAGGTGAGTCAGTCCGCCGGCGGACTTGAACGGATCGTTCCAGATAAATACGTCGCCGTCATGGATTTGATCCAGTTCGTAGTTCTGCAGGATCGGATCAACATGGGCGGCGCCGGAGGCGGAGGAAACGTTGCGGCCCTGCCGGTCAAAGATTCCGGCTCTGTAGTCGCGCCCTTCGCGGATCACCACGGAACGGGCCGTGCGCTCGATCTGCAACTCCATCTCCCGCCGGGCGGACTCAATGGTGCCGGCGACCAACTCCAGGGTTATGGGGTCGAAATCCGGAGCTTCAGTCCGTGACTGCGTAAGGCTCATGCGGTTGCCGCCTCCGGCACGTTGTCGTGAGCCTGAGCATAAGCGGTAAGGACAACGAGATTTCCCGACCCATCGACGTTGGCGGATTGGCCGGGATGGATCACGGTGGTGCTGTCATATTGCAGGACAACGGCCGGACCCGTAATGGCGCTGCCGGGCCCCAGACCATCACGCTCATAGAACGGCGTATCGATCCAGGTGTCCCGGCCGAAACAAACCATGTCACGACGGGTGAAACGGGACCTGGATACGGTTGTATCCTCCGTTGCCTGAACGCCCGGCACGTCGGGCATCAGCCCGACGCCGGCCACGCGGATGTTGACCAACTCAACCTGTTGCTGCCCGGAGTAGGAATAGCCATAGGCATCTTCGTGGGCGGCATGGAGGCTGTCAAAAATCTCCTTGATCGCGCTGTTGCCCATGTCCCCCGAACCGACGGACACGGTCAGCTCGGTACGCATTCCGCGGTAACGCAGGTCGGCGCTGCGCTCAATCCGGCGCTGATTCCCGTCAAACCCCTGCCGCCTGAGCACTTCCCCGGCTTTTTCCTCCAACTCGCGATAAATCGCCCGGATGCGCTCGAAGTCGGGGTCTGCCTCGTGCTGGATATCGGTAATGACAAAGTCTTCGCGCACGTTTGACACCAGCGCCCCGAGCGAACATCCGATCCCCGGGGACGGTGGAATAAGCACGCGCGGTACTTTCAGGATTTCACCCAGGCTACAGGCGTGAACGGGGCCGGCGCCGCCCGAGGCCACCAACGTCAGGAGCCGCGGGTCCCGTCCCTTCCGGACGGACACCTGGCGTATGGCATCGGCCATGTTGAGTTCGCCGATTTGAACAATGCCGTAGGCCAGAGCTTCCGCCGACAACCCGATCCGTTTTCCGAGGCGATCAAGGGCCTTTTCGGCCAGGCTACGATCCAGCGACACGGCTCCTCCGGCCAGGGTATCGGGAAGCCGCCCCAGGTAGAGGTTGGCATCGGTTATCGTGGCCTCCTCCCCGCCGCGGCCATAGCAGGCCGGACCGGGATCCGCTCCGGCGCTTTGCGGGCCGACGGCGAGCCGGTCCCCGGGCGCGATCCAGGCAATGGAGCCGCCACCGGCGCCGACCGAGACGACGTCGATGCTCGGCGTGCGCAGCGGGTAAACGTCCAGCTCGGTTTCGCTCACCAGGTTGGGAACCCCGCCTTCAACGAGACTGACGTCCGTTGAGGTGCCTCCCATGTCGAAGGTGATCAGGTTTTCGAATCCCGCGTTCCTGCCGATCCAGACCGAACCGACCACCGAAGCGGCGGGTCCCGACAGGGCCGTGTAAACAGGCTGACCAACGGCAACATCGGCGCGGCTCGCCCCTCCTCCCGACTTCATGATGTAGAGCGGGGCGTCCACGCCCAATTCACCCAGGTGTCCCTGCAAATCCTCCACATACTTCCCGAGGATCGGCATGAGCAGGGAATTCATGCACGTGGTCACGGCACGTTCGTACTCGCGAAACTCGGGCAGTGTTTCGCAGGACAGAGACGTAAGGCAGTCGGGATGTTCGTCCTTGAATATCCCGGCCGCGCGCCGCTCATGGTCGCCGTTGGCATAGGAGTTGATAAAGCATATGGCGACGGTCGCTATGCCCTGTTCGCGAAACCATCGGGCGGCCTCCCGACACTCCACCTCATCGAACGAATGGATCACCTCACCCCTGGCGTTTACCCGTTCCGTCACTTCCCGAACGTTTGCGAGGGATACCAGCCGGGGCGGCTTGACCCATACGTAAATGGATCCCCGTTCGCCGGGGACGGTCTGCCGCGCGAGTTCGAGAATGTGGCGAAAGCCCCTGGTAACCAGGAGCCCGATAGGCGGAAATTCATGTTGCAGCACGGCATTCACCGCCACGGTGGTGCCATGGACAACATGATCGATCCGTTCCGCATCGCCGCCGGTGCGGGTCAACAAGGCATCCATCGCATTGCGAAAACCGACGTCGGGATTTCGCGGCGTCGACGGGACCTTCAGAACGACAACACTGCCGTCATCCCCGAGGGCCTGGACATCGGTAAACGTTCCACCGGAATCGATGCCGACGCGAAAGCCCATGGATGTGTTCCGGACGACTGTGTCCTTTGGAGAAGTCTCCCCGGATTACCGTATGAACTCCGCTCCCGGATGCGCCCGCGGTTGGCTTTGCAAATAGTCGATATGGCGAGACAGGGCCTTGTCGATTCGGGTCAGGAGACCCGGCTTGAAATGGAGGGAGCGAAGGATGGGGATGTCCTGCATGAAGAAGTCGACTTCCATCTTGATCACGAAATCGGCCCATTTGGCCGCCTCTTCTTCCGCTTCGGGCGAACCGTCGCCCCTGTCGGCGGCCGCGACAAAGTAGATTTCCGAGTAACCCGGCTTTGGAATGGTCTGGGCGGCAAAAAAACCGAACCACTTGCCGTCAAGATCGCCGCTCAGATAGAGGCAGTTGTTCCCGTAAATGCCCTGGTGATTGTTGTAGGGCGTTCCGTACCGGTTGGTGGACAGGATCCGAAACTCGGCGAAGTGGTCGGACCAAACGATGCCGCTTTCCGGGTTGGCGTCTCTGAATGTCATCTCGTGCACGGTCACGAAGTGCTGGAAGTCCAGGGGATTGGTGATCACCATCCAGGGATCGAGGGGAAGTGCGGAGCGGGCCGGATCCTCCGGAAAGTAATCCAGCTTGATGGCCGCGGTGCATAACTCGCTGTCCTCGTAACGCCTGGTTTCATCGACGTTGCGGAAGTCGGGCAGGTCCCACAACGGCTCTTCGCCGTTGAAGGCAAAAATGAGGCCCCAACGTTCCTGGCTGGGATACTCGAAAAGGCGGGCCGATGGGGGTGGCGGATCCCCCGCGCCGGTTTTGACGCAGGTGCCGGTGCCATCGTATTGCCAATGGTGATAGGGGCAGCGGATTCGGTTATCCACCACGTCTCCCTCCTTGAGGTTGGCCCCCATGTGCACGCAAAAGGCGCTGAAAACGTGGGCCTGGCCATCGGGGCCCCGAAACACGATCACTTCGCCGTCCAGGAACGGACGTCCGACTATTTCACCCTGTTTGGCTTCCGACGAAAGGCAGATGGGATACCAGCTTTGACTGAACAGTCCATCGTCGCCTTCGCACCAGAACTCCTTGGCTACGGGCCTGCGACGCTGTTGGCTGCTGTCTTCGGAATGATCCGCGCGCGTATTCATTTTGCGTCCCCTGACTTTTCCTGTCCCGTACCTGCCCGGAAGCAGGCTGACGGGAATTAGTTTATGTCAGGTCTCTGACGATACGGGAAACCAGGGTGCTTCGTCGTTCCGCGCGCCGTTGCTCCTCCCCGGGCGTGGGCCGATAGGACTCCACGTCCGCCGAAGAGTAGCCCCCGTGCTTTTCGGCAAGGGACTCATGGGTGTCGATGCGGTCCCGCAACACCGATACTTCCATGGTCAGGCGCAGGATCGCGGCCACCACGCGATCCATGTCCACCTGCTCGATGAATTTGAACCGCTCCCGGGCGGGATCCGACATCAAGGCATCGACGATGGCGTCCGTGCCCGTTAACGCGGTCCTGGATTTCGGCATTCCCGTTGTGCCGGTCAGGCCGCTTTCGACGCGCCGAAGTAGTAGTAAACGCCCGGACCCAGGGCCTCGTATTCGGCAAACGTCCGATCGTGCGCAAAGCCGGCGTTGCCGAGGTCGGTGCGCATGTCGCGATCCGCGAATCCCGTCCAGTAGGGTTCGCCGTTGTTCTTGACCTGCCACGCGTTTGTCACCTGCTTGACCATGGGAATGACAGAGGGCTGATAAGGCACGTCCGCATTGACGAAGTGGCCGCTCGGGGACAGCAGGCGGTGGGCCTCGGCCATGATCCGGTCCTGAATATCGAACCATGTCTCGTGGAACATGATGTGGGAAACGATGAGGTCGAAATGACCGTCGGGAAATGACGTCTTCGCCGCATCCATCTGGTGGAAATGCAGGGGCAGGCCCTGGTCTTCCGCCCAGATGTGGGCGAAGCGCATGAACGGGGCGGACAGATCGATGCCGTGAACTTCAGCGTGGGGCCATCTTTGCTTGTAGGCCGCTGTTTCGGTGCCGATGCCACAGCCCATGTCGAGGATCCTGTCCGGCTTCAGGCCGGGGAAGTGCTTGTCGATGAACTCGACAATCTTGCGGCCCTTCCCCGGCTCGCCCGGCCTGGATCCGGTGCCCAGGCCCTTTGCCGTGCGATACAGCTCCACGGTGCCCATGTAGAGCAAACCCATGGTCAGATCGTCTTCGCCGTTTTCGAAGAAGTACCCGCCGGGTTGTCTGTGTATCTCCACGTCCGCTATGGGCTTGGGAATGTCGAGGTCCGGGTCGAGTTCCAGACTCCCCAGGCGCTTGTCCGATTCGAGAATCTCCCGTGCCCGCGCTTCGAAGGCGGGTCGAAGTCGGTCGACGGTGTCTCCCACGGTCTCCCACAACAAATCCTGCGATGTGTACACCATCGAGCCCCAACTTTGATAAAGATATTCCTTCTCAAAGGCGGGGATGACGTCATCCCGGTGATCGGGTTCGCGACCGTGCTTGGCCTTGTAATCGGGTCCGATGCGATTTTCGTAAAGCCAGGCCAACTCATCCTCGACGGGGCCGTTCACCTGGGCTTTCAGGGCGCCGACAAACGCCTGCCGGGCATGTTCATCGTGGGTGGGCTCATAGACCTGGTGAAGCGTGGTGTTCCTGGTCATCGTTTTGCCTCCGCACGCTATGGACGCTGTAGAGTCTCCTTCACGGATAATACCAAGCTCCTTGAAGCAGATGGGCTATGGTACTGCCTTGCAGCTTCCGCCCACACCACCGACACTCAACAGAATCCCGGCAAGATCGAACAGCAAGCCACCGTCATGACCGCTCCCGCCACCCGCCCTCTTCGCACCCGTTTAAGACGCCTGCTCCACATCGCCGCGGGAGCGGGAGGCCCCATGGCGACGGGGCGTTTGCGCCGCCGCCTGTTGCGCCTGGCCACCTACGCGTCGGTGAGCACCGCCGCAATCCTGGTGGCGATCAAGATCTGGGCGTGGCAGGCGACGGACTCCGTGTCGCTGCTCAGCTCGCTGGTGGATTCGACGCTGGACGTGCTGGGATCCCTGATTACTTTTTTCGCGGTTACCGTATCGCTCAAGCCGGCCGACAAGGAGCACCGTTTCGGCCACGGAAAGGCGGAGGGACTGGCGGCGCTGGCGCAGTCCCTGATCATCGCCGCATCGGCAGTATTCGTGCTGAAGGAGTCGGTGGAGCGGATCCTGGCGCCCGCCGTCGTGCAGAACGCCCCGACCGGCATCGCGGTCATGGGTATTTCCATAGCGATGACCCTGGCGCTGCTCGGGATTCAACGCTATGTTCGCCGCCTTACGGGCTCCGCCGCGATCGAGGCGGACGCCATGCACTACAGGACCGACCTGGTGATCAACCTGGGCGTTGCGGCGGCCATCGCGGCGGGGGCCTGGCCAGGCGGGTGGTTCGCGGATCCCCTGGTGGCGGCAGCGGTAATTGCGTACCTGTTGTTCGGCGTGTGGAAGATCGCCAAACACGCGCTGGACATCCTCATGGACCGCGAAATTCCGGACCAGGATCGCGAAACCATGATCCGCCTGGCCGAAAGCCATCCCAGGGTGCTGGATATTCACGATCTGAAGACCCGCCATGGCGGCTCGAACTACATCGTGCAATTCCACGTATTGCTGGACGCCGGCCTGAGCCTGGCCGAAGCCCACGAGATTCTCGACGAGGTGGAGATTCGCATCCAGGCCGAGTTTCCCGGCTGCGAACTGCTCTTGCACCCCGATCCGGAGGGCTACCGTTCCGGCCCTCGCGAACCCGGTAAAGCCTGACCCCGCCGCCTAGACCTCGGGCGGGACCTCCTCGGCGAACGCCTCCCAGGTGCCTATCGGCTCCAGGGCCGCCCAGTCGGTCTGCGGCTCCAGCATGTCGGGCCTGTCGCGCTCCAGGCGCTCCAGCACCACGCGCGGGATATTGTCGAGATCGCCCGAGATCTTGAAGCTGTGCATGCGGCCGAACAGGGCGGCATCCTTCACGTCGGTCCGGCCCATCCGCATCCACGGCCACCACGGGGACGTGCGCATGAACCCGGCATGGAAGCGGGCCGAGGGATTGCTTCGATCCTCCAGGTCCGCTGCCGGGATATAGAAAACGAAGTGCTCGGAGGGGTTGATCCTGGGTCCGGTGGAGGCCCTGGGCCAGCCCTCGGGCGTGACCGGGTTGGCGTACTCGTGCATGTATTCCAGGACCAGCAGATACTGGTCGTGGACGCGCTGGAACGGCAGGAGAAACGGAATCATGCCGTCTTCTTCCTCAACTGCGTCGGCGGGGTTCAACGGCGTATCGTCGGACGCGCCGCCCATGGCATAGCGCGGCATTTCCCCGGTGATCCGGCCGCGGAACCGGTCGTTCAGGAACGGGAACACCTCCACCCGCTCACCGCTGTAGGGGTTGTCCCAGTAATCGATGATTTCGCCGGAAGCCAGGTCGGTGAAGTAGCCCGCCTCGGTCCCGCGGACCCAAAGGTGCCCGTTTTCGTCGATCATGGACTGGTTGTTGCCGCAGCCGACGTATCCGAACAACGGGACCAGCTTGTTCACGCCGATGCGCGCGAACTGAACGCCCTGGAAGCCCATGTAGACCGGCTTGTCGGCGTAGGTGCCCCAGATCTTGCCGAAGGCGTAGAGATTGTCGGCGGGCTTGCTGAAATCCAGCGCCACGCCCGCTCCCGCGCCCGCGGCGCCCGTTGGTTCCTCGCGGCCTCCGTTCGGCGCGCCACAGGCGGCGAGGCCCGCCGTGGCCAATCCGCCCAGCGCCCCTCCCATCAGTGCGCGCCGGCTGACGACGCCCTCAAGAACGGAATTCATGAACATGGTCGACCCCTACACCTCCCGAGGGACCTCCTCGGAAAACAACTCCCAGGTGCCGCGCGGCTCGATGCCGGCTTCCCAGCCGGTTTGCGGCTCGAGCAACTCCGGCTTGTCCCGTTCCAGGCGCTCCAGCACCACACGGGGAATATTGTCGAGCTCGCCCGAGATCTTGAAGCTGTGCATGCGGCCGAACAGGGCGCCGTCGCGCACCTCCGTCTGACCCATGCGCATCCACGGCCACCAGGGCGACGTGCGCATGAAACCGGCGTGGAAGCGGGCCGAGGGATTGCTCCGGTCTTCAAGCTCCGCCGCCGGAATATAGAAGACGAAGTGTTCCGAGGGATTGATCTTGGGCCCGGTGGATGCCTTGGGCCAGCCCTCGGGGGTAACCGGGTTGGTGTACTCGTGCGCGTATTCCCAGGCGAGCAGGTACTGATCGTGGACCTTCTCGAACGGCATGATGAACGGGATGACCCCCTCTTCGTTCATGCGGGCGTCGGCCGCGTTCATCAGCGTGTTGTCGTCCGGCGCGCCGCCCATTGAGAAGCGCGGCATCTCCTCGGTCAGGCGCCCGCGGAGGCCGTAGTTGAAGAAGGGAACCACTTCGACGCGCTCGCCGCTGTAGGGGTTGTCCCAGTAGTCGATGATTTCGCCGCTGGCCAGGTCGGTGAAATAGCCCGCCTCGGTGCCCCGGATCCGGAGGTGTCCGTTCTCGTCGATCTTGCATTGCATGTTCCCGCAGCCCACGTAGCCGAACAGCGGCGTCAGCTTGTTCACGCCGATGCGTGCGAACTGAACGCCCTGGTAGCCGCTGTAGACCGGCTTGTCGGCGTAGGTGCCCCAGATCTTGCCGAAGGCGTAGAGATTGTCCTCGGGTTTTGTGAGGTCCAGGCCCCCGCCAGTGTCCGGAGCCGCGCCGGCTGCGGGTTCTTCCTCGCTGCCGCTTGGCGCGCCACAGGCGGTGAGGCCCGCCGCGGCCAGTCCGCCCAGCGCTCCGCCCATCAGGCCGCGCCGGCTGATGACGCTCTCAAGTATCGAATAATTGAACATGGTCCACTCCCAATAGCTGGATTCCCGATATTACGTGACGACGGGCCGAGCGGTCTCGCGCAGGTCGCGTCCCGACGCACGCTGAAATACGTTGAGCCCGAACTCGGGCGCCACGGCCAGAATGTGATCGAAAAGATCGGACTGCAGGTCCTCGTAGGCCTGCCAGTCGGTGGTCGCGGCAAAGCAATAGATCTCGATCGGCAGCCCGTCCGGACCGGACTGCAGTTGCCGAACCAGCGTGGTGCGCCCGGAATGCACCTTGGGATGGTTCGTGATGTAGTTGAAAAGGTAGGCCCTGAACGTGCCCACGTTGGTCAGGCGCCTGAGGTTGACGGCCGGCGACTCGGCGCCGATGCGGGTGTTGTACTCGTTGAGTTCGCGGTGTTTGTCGGGAATGTAGTCCTCGAGCAGCTTGAACTTCGAAAAGCGCTCGATTTCCTCCTCCTCGAGAAAGCGCACCGAGGCCATGTCGATGTAGACGGAACGCTTGATCCGGCGCGCGCCGTCCTCGCTCATCCCGCGCCAGTTCCGGAACGATCCGGTGATGAAGTCCTGCGTTGGGATCGTGCTCAGGGTCTTGTCCCAGTTGCGCACGGTGACGGTGTGCAGCGCGATGTCGACCACGTCGCCGTCAACGTTGTGCGAGGGCATTTCCACCCAGTCCCCGATCCGCACCACGTCGTTGACCGAGATCTGGATGCTGGCCAGCACCGACAGCAGCGTGTCGCGGAATACCAGCAGCAACACCGCCGTGAGCGCTCCCAGGCTGCTCAGCAGGAGCCAGACCGACACCCCGCCCGCGTGGGCCACGATCACGAGGCCGGCGACGATGTAGAGCACCAGCGACACGGCCTGGGCGTAGCCCTTGAGCGGCAGGCGCGCGTGGCTGCCGGGCGTGCTCTGCAGGTACAGGCCGGCGGCCTTGAGCACCGCAACGCCGCCCGCGATCGCCGCCAGCACCACCCAGGCAAAGGCCAATACGCCGAGCGCGCGGGTCCAGCCGACCTCTTGGTACGGATCGAGGACGCGAACGCCGAAGAACAGGACCAGCGCCGGCGCCAGGCGCGCGAAACGCAGCAGCACCCGCGATTCCAGCAGCGCCGTGGCGAACGGGCCGGAGGCGGAGGACTGGAGCCTGCGGCGAACCGCCGCGGCAATCACGCGGCGCGCCAGCCAGTCCGCGATCAACGCCGCCAGCGCCAGTGCCAGAACGGCCAGCGCCGCAGCAGCAGCCGGGTACTGGGCGAGCCAGCCCTCCGCGGCGGCCCGGATTTCGTCCGGGCTCATGCCTCTTTCGACGAATCCGGTCGCGGGTATAGCAGGCGGAATGATTGCCACATGACAGGCACTTCCTCGTGGAACTCCTGCCCCCGGGACTTGAGCCACTTGCCCCAGTAGGCGGCGTGAATCTCGCGCCACACCTTCACGTCGCGCGCCGCCGGACCCTCGCCAGCCGTGTGCCGCTCGTTCACCTCGTCGAAAGCCAATTGCTCGCAGTCGTCCAGTTCGACGACGCAGCGCGGGTGCATGTCGGCGTCCAGGAACACGATCCGGTCGCCGGGCTCGAGAAGCCCGCCCTCTTCCTTGAGAAGCTCGACCAGCGAATAGGTGCAGGTCTTCTGCTCCGAAAGCACGAGTCCAAGCAGCAGGTCGCACATCTCATGCGTCGAACCCAGCCGCCGCGCCACCAGGCGCCCGCCGCTCATCGGCGGCACGCCCGCCTCGCTGGCCTTTTGGAGAAAATTTTCGACGTTCATATTGCTGCCGGCAACGCTTGCTCTAGTGTGCTGTCCCACGAGTTCCTTGCCTTTCAGAGCGGGCCTGAAGCGTCAATGCAAGGCGCCGTCCGCAGGGAATACGTCCGTATTGCCCAGGACGGCAACGCCGCAGTGGCGCTTCAGGCCCGCTCCCGTAGGGCGTGTCTCCTGTGGCCCGTGGCCGCGTTGCGTCCCTTGGCAATGGGAAACACCATTCCCGGCGGAACGCGCCTTGCCACACGCCACAGGAGACACGCTGAAAGGCAAGGAACTCGTGGGACAGCACACTTGGGTTCGGGGAGTATACTCAAGCGCGTGGCGGAAAAAGGCTTCCCGAGGCTCCGAATGCGGTCCGTGACGGCATTGGGCACAGTGGCCGTAGCCCTTGCCGGATGCGGCGGAACCGTCAACCTGAGCGCCAACTTTCCGGCGCCCATGACCAAGCGCCTGCCGCTCACGGCGCAGGTTCAATACCCGGAAAGCCTTCGCGAGTTCTCGCACATGGAAGAAGCGCTCGACACCACCCGCTGGACCATCGCGCTCGGCGGCCCCAGCATGCGCATGCTCGACAGCGTCCTCGGCTCCTGCCTGACGCTCCTCCCGGCGGGCGGCGCCGGACCTGGCCCCGACCTGATCATCGAACCGGAGATCATCCGCTTCGAGTTGGGCGTGCCGGGGCGTTCCAAGGTGGACATTCCGGCCGCCTGGGTGGAATTCGACATCCGCATCATGGGCGCCGACGGCGCCCCCCTGACCCGTCTGAAGATTCCCGGTTACGGCGAGGGCTCGCACGGGGGCGGAGGGTTGGGCAGAAACCTCAGCGAAGCGGCCGAATACGCGCTGCGCGACGCCGGAGCGACGCTGACGCAGGAACTGGGCCAGGACGCTGCTATCCTTGCGCTTATCGGGAGCCGATCATGATTTGCGTGGATAAAGCCGTGCGTTGGATGCGATCGATCGCTCCGGCGGTGCTGCTGGGCCTGGCGGCGGGGGTGGCGCCATCCCTGGCGCCGGCCGAAGAGGAAGCGCAGTCGCTGGTACTGCTCCGTACGAGTTACCTGGCGGGAAACCGTACCGAGGAGGCGTTCGTCAGTTGCGTCTCGAAGAAGCTCCGCTCGGGCGGGAAACGTCCGAATGTCCATCCCGAGCGTGAATTCGTCGATGAACTTTATCCGTGGCTGGAGCCGCGCACGATGCCGCGCGAAAGCGCCGACCTGAGCGAATTCATGGGACGGCCGGGTGTCGGCGAGGCGATCCGCCGAAAGGGCGTGCGCTACATGGTCTGGCTGAGCGGGCAGACCCTGCGCGAGGGCAGCGGCGGCAGCCTGTCCTGCGCGGCGGGTCCCGGCGGCGCGGGCTGCTTCGGGGTGGCCTGGTGGCAGAACAACTCCGAATACACCGCGTCGGTCTGGGACATGGACGAACTCAGCGACATGGGTGCGATGAAGGCGAACGTGCGCGGCACGTCCGTCATACCCGCGCTGGTCATCCCCGTTCCGATCATTGCGCGCACCCGCGAGAAGGCCTGCGACAGCCTCGCGAGCCAGTTGCGCGACTACCTCGAACTCGACTGATCCACGGTTATTTCCAGCGGGACTTGTCGGACAGGTAGACGCCCGCGTCGTCCAGGTCCGTCGGCAGATACTCCGAGAACAGGTTCGGCCCGAACTTGGGCACATAGCGGTCGTAGACCGGACGGTAGAGGTCCCAGTGCACGTCCGGAATCCTGTTGCGCGCCCGGTAGGCGG
>JAPPHC010000045.1 GCA_028821145.1 Gammaproteobacteria bacterium
TGCTATCCGGACTGGCGGTGAACAATGCCATTGTGCTCATCGACCACGTGAACCACTTGCGCAGGGAGGGGATGACCCGTACGGAGGCCCTGCTCCTGGGCGGCCGGCACCGGCTGCGGCCGATCCTGATGACGTCGATGACGACCATATTCGGCCTGCTGCCGATGGTGGCCCCGCTGTTCTTCCCCGAGTTCTTCGGTCCCGTGGAAGACCGCGGCGCCAACCAGTGGGGCCCGGTGAGCCTGGCCCTGGTGGGCGGCCTGACCACCTCCGGCATCCTGACGCTCATCCTGCTGCCGACGGTCTACACCATCTTCGAAGACCTGACCAACTGGGTCACGTCGAGCGTCAAGCGGGCCTGGGCGTAAGCGGGCACAGCAGCGCCGCCACGTCCCCGTGCCCTTCCTTCTCTGCAGCGTAGAGCGGCTGCGCCCAAACCGACCCGGCCGGTAAGGTCGGGTCGGCGCCCTGGTCCAGCAGAAACCGCACCATCTCGGCCTTCCCGCTCCGCGCGGCCGCCGCAAGGGGCGTACCCCCGTATTCGAGCTCGATCGCATCAATATCGGCCCCCAATTCCAGGAAAACGCGGGCGGCTTCGATATCGCCCTTCTCGGCACAGCCGTGCAGGAAGGTACGGCCGATCCAGTTGGCGCGGCACATGTCGACTCCGTGGCTGGCCAGGGCCCGGATCGTATCGGGATCCGAAGGGTAGTTGCCGCCCCAGATGTCCGTCAGGCGGAAAAGATCGCCCACGTCCGGCGTGGACTCCAGGAAGGCGGTGATGAGTTCGTTGTTGTTCCGTCCCATCAGTTCATGCAGGAACTGAGGATGCGAAACTACGGCTCCTCCCTCGCGTACGGCCCGTTCCAGTTCCGCGTCGTCCGCCATGGCAAAGGGCGGCGTCACGGCCCCGTACTCGTGCAACATGGTCTGCATCCGCTGGCCGTCTGTGCCATGATTGTACTCGACAGTAGTCAAACAGGAACCGGATGAGTCCACCTCGGCATTGGGATCGGCGCCTCGTTCGAGCAGCAGCTTGGCCGTCTCAAGGTGGTTGCCCGAGCAAGCGCCGAATAGTGCCCCGCCGCGCGGCGCGTTTTCTTCCGGCTGGTTGGGGTCGGCGCCCAGGTCCAGCAGTCTTTCGACGATGCGAGTGTGGCCTTTGCGCGCGGCATATGCAAGCGGACTGCGCCTGCCGGCATCGAGCGTGCGGGCCTGGACCGGATCGGATACCAGTACTGCCTCGACCCGTTCTTCATCGCCGGCCGAGCAGGCGACGCTCAGGGTGTATTCCACGCCGCATGCGAGTAAGTGGCGGGTGACGATCCAGGGGTCTTGCGGCGCTTCCGACGGCAAATCGCGAGATCGGAACCAGTAGTCCCCGTTGAGTGAGACCAGCAATGGGGTCTGGCCGTCGGCGCGGCGGGCTTCCAGGCCGGCGTCCCGAGCAACGAAGATATCCACCAGGTCGTTCTGCCGCGTGATCACCGCCCAGTGCAGGGGCCCGTTGCCCAGCGCATCGGAAGCCTGGATCAAATCGGGTCGGTCGGCCAACACCGACTCCACGCGACCCTGGTCGCGGGACTTGATCGCCTCGGCCAATCGAGTAAAGGCGGGATCGTACCCGAAGCGCTCCCGCATCGCCGCCTCGAGCAGCACCTGTACGTTGTTGAAGCCGCGCTCCTGCGAGATGTTCAGCAGCTTGTCCCACGAATTGTACGTGTATCGCGACTGGCCCGGGTCGGCACCGGCCTCCAACAATAGCTGGACCACCTCGGCATGGCCCTCGCGCACCGCCATGTGGATGGGAAACTGGTACCAGTACTGGGCGTTGACCAGCCCGGGGTCGCGGTCCAGCATCGCGTTGACCCGCGCCAGGTCGCCGGCGCCGCTGGCGCAAAACAACGCCCAGGCCTGGTGCCCGTCCACGGTTTCGATCCCATACTGGTAGCGTTCGGTCTTCATGTCATCGGGCTGGAGCAAATGTGCGATTCGTTGCGCGAAGCGATCGTCGCGCGAGGGCGCCTGTCCCGGCAATGCTCGTTTAGCCATTTTAAGCATCTCCCTTCGTAGACGTTTGCGGGCCGAGCGCAGCCGGTTGTTGACTGTCGACGGCGTCAGGCCCAGGAACGATCCGACTTCCCTGTGCGAATACGTCGAAATGTAAAACAGCAGGACCGCCATGCGCTCTTCGTCGGGCAGCCGGCCTATCGCGGCCATGACCCGTGTTTTCTCATCACGCGATTCCAGTTCCTCTACCGGGTCGGCCGTCACCAGCGACCCGGCCGTCACCAGTCCAGGGCTCGCTGTCGCCAGTCCAGGGCCCGCCGTCGCCAGCGTTTCCACCGCCGTGTGCTCGATGGCCACGGGTTGCCGCTTGCGCAATACGCGGCTGCAGCGCATGAACACGATCCGCTTCAACCATCCCGGGAATGCCGCCGGTTCGTGCAGGCGCGGCAGTTCGGTCCAGGCGCCGACAAAGGCCTCCTGCGCGGCGTCTTCGGCCAGGTGGAAATCGCCCAGCAGGGCGGAGGCGTAGCCCACCGCCATGTCCTGGAACCGGAGGACGATGTCGTCGTAGGCTGCGCGGTCGCCGGTCTGGGCACGGACGACCAGTGAAGATAGATTGGATTCGCTCATAGGCATTCACCCATAAGCACCGGCGACGCTGACGTTCTGGTAGGATTTATTCGGATTGGCCGGGCGATCGTACCGTCACATCGCCGAATGGAAGACCCGGTCGTAGATCTGGTGGACACGGGCGGTGTGCTTCCCGTAGGCTTCGAGCATTCGTCCGGGTCCGGCCTGCCGTT
>JAPPHC010000010.1 GCA_028821145.1 Gammaproteobacteria bacterium
GCTGTATTCCACGTCCCGCATGCGTATCGCCATCCGCCTTTCTCCCGGCAAGCTTCCAATCGGAGCGCGAATTTTATCCCCTGCCCCGCCGGTGCCGCCGACCGGTTGGGAGCCACCGCAAAACCGTCAGTCCACAACCCTCGGTGTGCTAGCATTTTTCGTCAGCGGAAGAGGCACCTGAACGATCCAGCCACTGCTCTTTCGCCACACCGAGGTAAGGATGAAGAAGTATCTGACCGTGTTCGCCGCTCTTGTGCTTGGCGGCTGCGCTCACGCCGAATACCAAGCCGGCTTTCTCGACGAATACGCCGGCTACGGTTGCGCCGCCCTGCGCGGGGAGCTCTCCGAGTCCCGGCTGGTAATGGAAGAGTATGCGCAAGACAAGCGCAGGCGCAGCCGCGTAGTGGCCGGCGGAGGCGCGCAGTACGAGACTGTTGATTTGGGAGGAGATTTCAGTTACGTAAATTTATTGCCTCCCAGTGATGGCGGTCCTCCGCGCTGGTGGGGCAAGTACCACAGAGAGCGAATGCAGGCCCACGCGCGCCAAGAGTCCCTCCTCCAGCTCCTGACAAGCCGGGGCTGCAGCGACTGAGAGGTCTGATTGATCTGCACGCCTGCACGCGAGCGGGTTCGTGACGCGGAGGCGACGAAGTTGAAACACCCTGTCCTGGCCTGTCTTGGTTTGCTGTTGTGCCACGGCGCTGCGCAGGGCGCGGACACTTCCGGCGAGACATCCGGCCATGAAGACGAACGGGCCGGCGGGGAATGGCTGGCGATCGGGGGCCATGCCGACCTGGACTGGATACACACGCGCCCGGAAAACGAGGACGGACATGCCGAACTCGGCGTATCGGAGGTCGGTTTGAGCCTGGCGGCGGCGATCACGGACTGGGCTGCGGTCGAGGCCGGTTTCCTCTACGAGCACACGGACCTGGGCGAGAAGCAGGATGTTTTCGGCAGTGAAGCGGCCTTCCTGGAGACCGCAACCTTCCGCTTCGGTCCCCCCGAAGGGCCGTGGTCTATTGCCGCGGGCCGGCAGTTTCTGCCGTTCGGCGTTTTCGACACGCGCATGATTTCGGATCCGCTGACGCTTGAAGTCGCCGAGACCAACGAGATTTCCGTAAGCCTCGGGTGGAGTGCGGGCGGGCTGGGGACGACCCTGTTCGGTTTCGCCAAGAACGACGGACTCGAATCGGCCAACGGCGTCGGGGGCTACGGGGCCGCCGTCTCCTTTTCGTCCGAGCGCGAGAAATCCGGCCTGGCCTTCAACCTGGCGCTCACCAGCGATTTCGGCTATGCCGCGAACATGCTGAGCCTGCTTGCGGATACGACCGCACATGAAGGACCCGTCGACCGGATCGCCGGTTTGTCGGCGCATGCCGCCGCGCGATACGGCGCCGCCACGCTGATCGCGGAATACGTGGGCGCGCTCGATAGCTACGCAGTCCGGGAGATCGAGTTCGCCGGGCGCGGAGCCCAACCGGCAAGCTGGCTGCTGGAAGCGGCCTACGAATTTGATGTTCTGGGCAGGAACGCCACTGCGGCGCTCGGCTACCAGGCGACCCGGGAAGCACTTGCGCTGGAACTGCCAGCGCGGCGCCTGCTTGCCGTCCTGTCCGTGCAAGTCGCGGAACCGTTGAGTTTCGCGGTTGAGTGGGGGCGCGACAGGGACTACGCCGCAGAAAAAGGCGGAAGTGGAGAAAGCTACAACTTCGTAACGGCGCAGCTCTCCTGGGCTTTCTGACGCCCGCCCGGCGCCTCAGATTCCCGACAGCGATTTGCCTCCGTCCACGGGCAGGACGGCGCCGGTGATGAAGCGTGCCTCGTCGCTGATCAGGAAGTTGACGGCATCCACGACGGACTCGACCGGCGGAATGGTCTTGTGGAAGCGCGCCAGCGGCATTTCGCTCAGGATTTCTTCGCTGACCTCATCGGCGGTGCGATGCTCGGAAGTGATGGGATCGATCAGACGCTCGTCCATCACCCGGTCGGACATGATGGGGCCCGGGCAGACGGCGTTCAGCCGGATCCCGCGCTCGGCGACCTCCGCGGCCAGCAGCGTGGTCAGGCGGTTCAGCGTCATCTTGCTCAGGGCATAGGCGGCATCGACCCTGCCGGGCTGCAGAGCGGTGGCGCTGGACAGAAACACCATCGCGCCGCCGGATTTCATCATCGGCGCGACCGCCGAAGCCAGCAGGAAGGCGCCCTTCACGTTGGTGTCCATGACCCGGTCCCAGTCTTCTTCGTCCAGCTTGAGCAGCGACTGTTGCATGCTGATGCCCACGCAGTTGATGAACACGTCGATTTTTCCGCCGAAGAAGTCCTGCACTTCCCCGGCCAGTTCCCGGACCTGTTCGCCGCGGGTGATGTCGCACTGCCGGTAACGCAACTGCCCGGCGTCCGCGTCTTCCAGAGGCGCGTAGCCGAACTCCAGGCTTTTGGCGTCCAGCTTGTCGACCACGAGCACTTGCGCGCCCTGGCGGATGAACGACCGGCACAGCGCCTCGCCGATCCCCGCTCCGCCGCCGGCAACCGCGACATGCCGGTCCATCATGCTCATGACCTACTCCGAGGCGAGCGGCGCGGCGATGGTCAGGCGCCGGCGAACTCGGCGATTCCGGCCAGCGAGCGCTCGACGCCCACGTTTGCGCTGGCCGTGATCTCGCCAGACTCCAGGCTCATCCGTACGACCTCGCCGGTAAAGAAATTGCCGCCGAGCACATGCTCGCCGTCCGCCGACACGCACA
>JAPPHC010000075.1 GCA_028821145.1 Gammaproteobacteria bacterium
GTTGGGCGTGCGCAGGTAGTTGTAGTCGGAGCCGTTGTAGTTGAAGCGGTCCGCGCCCGTGAAGTCATGGAAATCGCCCGAGGCCGGGTTGGCGGGATCGAAGCGCGGAATGTTCGCGCCACCGTCGTTCAGCACGCCGTCGTTCAGCGTGATGCTGGCGCCCGACGCGAAATTGGGCCCGAAGAAGAAGCGGCCCTGGGGCGTGAAGGACGAGCAAAGCGTTTGGGCGACATCGCAGCTTGTGGCGTCGGGGTTGGGAAACGCCGAGCGAGCGCGGCTGGCCGTGTTCACGCCGCCCTCGCTCCGCCAGCTCGCGCTGACGAAAAAACGAGTGCGTTCGCCTGCGCCCCACTTGAGGTCCAGCGCCGTGGATTCACCGTCCTTCTCGCTGAGGTGGCCCCCGGACTGCACGTCCAGGCGGAAGCCGTCGAAGTCCCGGTCGGTAATGATGTTGACCACGCCGCCAATCGCATCGGATCCGTACACCGCCGATGCGCCGTCCTGCAGGATCTCGACGCGCCGTATCGCGTTGTCGGGAAGGGTGTTGAGGTCCACCGTTCCCGGCACGCCCGAGGCCGAAGCGCCCGCGATCCAGCGGCGGCCGTCCACCAGCACCAGGGTGCGCTTGGCGCCGATGTTGCGAAGAGAGATCTGCACCGACCCCGCGCCGATCCCGGAACCGTCCTGGGGAAAGCCCAGATTGCCCGGCACATTGAACTGCGAGTTCAGAGCGGAGCCGGCGATGGGCAGGTTCTGCAGCGCATCGCCCAGGTTCGTCAGCCCGGTATTCTCCAACTGCTCGCTGCCGATCCGGAGGATTCCGGCAGCATCATTGATCGGATCGCGGCGAATGCGCGAGCCCGTCACCACCACTTCTTCGATAACCGCGTCCGGCCCGTCGACTGGAACCTGGGCAGGCGCGGAAGCCCCGCCGAGAACGCAGGCGGCGGCGATTGCCGCCCTTACTCCCCGCACCATTACGCTAGCCGAGGCGCAAGCCCTTGCGGTAGGCCTCGCCCGCCGCCTCCCCGTCATCCAGCTCCTCGAGCATCTCGGCCAGTTCCAGCCAGCCGCCGCGTGACTCCTCGAGGCCGAGCGAGGTCTCGATATAGGAGCGTGCCTTGCCCCATAGCTTCGCCTTGCGGCACAGGCGCCCGAGCGCCAGCAGCAGCGCGGCGTCTTGCGGGTTCTCCGCCAGCCAGCTTTCGGCATGGCGGATGGCCCCCGGGACGTCGCGCAGCTCGAGTTCGCCGTAGGCGCCGGCCAGTTCCGAACTCCATTGCGCGCCGAGACGGCGCCGCAGGCCCTGCTCGGCAAGCTCGTGGCCATCGTTCCGCATCAGCGCGCGGGCATGGGCGAGGGCCAGCTTCTCGTTGCTGCGCAAGTCGCGCGGGATCTCTCCCCACAGGCGCTGCACGCGGCGTGCATCATCCGCGTCGCCCAGCAAGCCGGTATAGGCCTTGACGGTCCAGAGGGCCGCGTCGCCGGCGGCCGTCTGCCCGTGCTTGCGCAGCGCCTTGAGGCGCCTGGACGCCTCCGCCCACTCCTCCCGCTGCAATTGCAGCGGAATGTACAGGCGCAGCGCCTGCAGGTGCCGCGGCTCTCGTTCGAGTATCCCTGCGAGATGGCTCATGGCTGCGGCCTGCTCCCCGGCGCCGAGGTGAAGTTCCGCCCGCTCCAATGCGATCGCGTCGCGCGCCTCGGGCTGGGCCTTCTCGGCAAGCGAAAACCAATGATCGCGGCGTTCGGCGTCGCCGGAACCATGCGCAAGGCGGGCGGCTGCCAGATATTGCAGCACCGGCGCCTGGCTTCTTTCCGCTGACCTGGCCAGCAACCGCTCCGCGCGGGCGACCCGGCCGGCGGCCAGCGCTGCAAGGCCGCGGGCGACACGCCGGCCGGTGCGCCTCGCGCTCGCCTTCGCCGCGCGCTCGGCCACCAGCCGCGGCGCCTGACGGATCCTGCGCAACAGCCCGGCCACGAACAGCAGCAGGGCGAGCAGGACGATGAGTATGGGAACGGTCATCTCCACCGCCCAACCCTGGAACGATACGAGGACGTAGCCGGCGTCCCCGGCAAGGAACTGCGCTGCGACCGCCACCAGCAGCAGCACCAGGACCACGATCAGCCCGGCGCGCATGTCAATCGGCGCGGATGTTCCGCAGTCGCTGCAGCGAAGACGCGATATCGGGCGCTTCCCGCCCCTGCGCGAGCTCGAGCAACTCGTCGATGTCGGCCAGCGTATCGGACACGTCCGGGTCGTCCCCCGCGTAGAGGCGCGCCAGTCGCCCGCGGGCCGCAACCAGGGCCGCGGAATAGGCCTGCAGATCCCCCTGGATGTAGGCCAGGCGGGCCAGGTGCAGTTCCGCCGTCAGCAAACGCTGCAGCATTTCCGTATCGGTATCGGTCAGGAGCGTGTCGACGCTTCCCTCGGTGCGCCGGATCGTGATCAGCGATCGCAATGCACGCCGAGTGCTGGCGAGCGCCCGCTCCCAGCCCTCGTCGGGAAGTTCTTGCGCGGCCGGCATTTCTCCGGCCGAGGGCCTCAGGTCCGGTTCAAGGCCCTCGACCCTGGCAAGAAGGGCGCCCAGGCGAACCACCACGCCCTGAACGTCGCGAGCCGGCATCCTTTCCAGCGCCCGCGCCTGCTCCTGCAGTTCCGCCCGCACGGCGCCGTAGCGGGGATCGCCCACCTGGGCCAGCAAATCCAGCGCTTCGCGGATGGCCAGCGCGGCGCCTTCATAGTCTCGCGCAAACCGGTTCTGGCGATCGGCCAGGGCCAGCAGATTGTCGGCCGCGTCGAGGCGCCAGCGCACCTGCTGGCCCGCGGGACGGCTTCCCAACGCCTCCAGCGCCCGCTCGGACGCGGCCAGTCGCACTTCCAGCGCGTCGCGCACCCGCTCGGACGCCCGCCGCGCGGCCTCGGCATCGGCCGCCTGCTGAGCCGCGTCCGCGTCGCGGCGGCTCTCAAGCTCTTCCAGCCTTGCCTCGAGTTGCCCGATTTCGACCACTTCCCGCTCGAGTCCCGCAACGCGAGACGGAAGACCGGCCAGGTAGTCATACCAGAGCCAGAAGCCAGCCGCGAACACGATCAGCGGAATCAGCCACAACCACCACAGGCGCCTGCGGGGGGCCGCTTTTTCGGTCTTCGGCGAATCGGCCTTCGGGGGAGGGCCGCCGGCCGAAGCGGCCTTTTTCGCGGCGCCGGCTTTCGGCTTCGCCGCCTTGCCGGGGGGATTGGATTTTGCTCCCGCCATACGGTCCTCCGGTGCAATCCGGCTAGTCTATCAATTCAGTGCGCTAATTCTCCGGCTATGCGGACAATTCGATACTGGACAAACCGGTTGCCGATAACGCAACCTTGCGGACCATGAACGACGAATTCATTTCCGATCTGGCCCGGCGCCTGCGCAAGCTGGTTCCGCCCTCGGCCGAGGGAGCGGCCAGGGACCTGGAAACCAATTTCCGGGCTCTGCTCCAGTCCGCACTGGGCCGGGGCGACTACGTGACCTTCGAGGAATTCGAGGCGCAAAAGCGCGTGCTCGAGCGCACGCGCAGGAAGGTCGAGGCGCTGGAGCAGGCCCTGGCGGAAATCGAGCCGCAACGAGACTGACGGAGACGGCAGGCCAGGGAAGGCATTGAATCCATCGACGATCCACACGAGCGCGCTCAACGGCGTCGACGCCCCCAGCGTCACCGTGGAAGTGGGCATCACCAACGGACTGCCGGGCATCACCATCGTGGGCCTGGCAAAAAAGGAAGTGCGGGAAAGCGCCTCGCGGGTACGCCACGCGTTGCGTAGTTCCGGCTTCAAGATGCCGCCCAGCAGCATCACGGTAAACCTGGCGCCCGTGGAATTGCCCAAGAGCGGCGGGCGCTACGACATCCCCATTGCCCTGGGGATCCTGGTGGCGGACAGGCAGATCGACCCGAGCGTACTGGCGGGGGCCGAGTTTCTGGGCGAGTTGGCGCTGACCGGAGCGCTGCGGCCCGTCCCGGGCGTGCTGCCTTCGTTGCTCGCCGCCTCCCGGCGCGGCAGGACGCTGTTTCTACCCGAGGCCAACTCCGCCGAAGCAGGGCTGGTGAAGGCGGCGCGCGCCGTAGCGGCAACCGATCTCAGGCAGCTTGTAGCCAAGCTGTACGCGCACGGCGATCCTGAACACGTCGCCTATAGCGGCGATCGCGTGCGGGCGGCCGCATACCCCGACCTGAACGACGTGATCGAAATGGCGCAGGCCAAGCGGGCCATGGAGATTGCCGCCGCCGGGGGGCATAACCTGCTGTTGAGCGGACCGCCGGGCGCGGGCAAGAGCATGCTGGCCAAGCGCTTTCCCGGCCTCCTTCCGCCCATGAGCGAGGAGGAAGCGCTGGAAACCGCGAGCCTGCATTCGCTCAAGGGCATCGCGCTGGAGGAGAACTGGCGGCGGCGTCCCTTCCGCAACCCCCATCACACCTGCTCGGTCGCCGCGCTCGTCGGCGGCGGCGCACGGCCCACGCCGGGCGAAATCTCCCTCGCCCACAACGGGGTGCTGTTCCTCGACGAGTTGCCGCAGTTCCGTCGCGACGCTCTGGAATCCCTTCGGGAACCGCTGGAAACCCGCAACATCGTGGTGTCCAGGGCCCGCTACACGGTTACGTTTCCGGCGCGTTTCCAGTTGCTGGCGGCGATGAATCCCTGTCCCTGCGGGTTCGTCGGCGATCTGCAGCGCGAGTGCCGTTGCACTCCGGAGGCGGTTCGCCGCTACCAGGGACGGATATCCGGACCGTTCCTCGACCGCGTGGACTTGAGGGTGCAGGTCTGCCGGCCGGCGCGCACCGTGATTGCCGACGTTCCCCGCGATGGAATCTCAAGCGCCCAGGTCCGTACGCGGGTGGTGGAAGCCCGGGAAATACAGATGGACCGAAGCGCGAAATGCAATGCCGAACTGGAGGACGCCGAAGTGCACGTCAACTGCCGGCCGCGGCGGGCCGGACTCGTACTGCTTGAGCACGCCGCCCGGAAACTTGCGCTCTCGCCGCGCGCATGTGCACGGATCCTCAAGGTGGCGCGCACGATCGCCGACCTGGAATCGGCCAGCCGCGTGGCCGAGCCCCACATTGCGGAAGCGCTCGCGCTGCGCGGAAGCGGTTTTTCCTGAATGCGAGCGACGGCAACCCGTTCGATGCTCGGCGCCGTTCGCGTCTAGCGCCGATAGATGCCGCCGGGCTCGATCAGGCCGAGCCACCAGAACAGGATGATCAGCAGGAAGAGAGCCGCGGAAAGCGCCACGCGCCACGCGAGCGAGCGCACCATTCGGCCCGAATCGCCCTTTGCGGCCACCATGTGGTACAAACCCGACCCCAGGCTGGCGATAATAGCCAGCAGCAGCACGACGATGAGTGCTCGAATCATCTTCCTGTTCCGGCGCGAAACCGCATGATAACTCCGCCTTCCCACCGGCGCTCCGGCGTCCGCAACCTCCTGCTCATGTTCCTGGGCCTGGCGGTGTTCGGCTCGCTGGGGACCTGGCAATTGAACCGCTCCGCGGAAAGGCGGGCGGTGCTGGACGCGTTCGAAAGCGCCGAGGCGTCGCTTCCGGTCGGCGGTCTGGCGTCGGTGCCGGCCGGCGGAGACAACACGCGGGTGCGCCTGATTGGACGCTACCTGGCGGACCGGCAGGTGCTGCTCGACAACATGACCCACGAGGGCATGCGGGGCTACCACGTTCTGACGCCGCTCGAAACGGCCGACAGCCTGGTGATGGTGAATCGCGGTTTTGTGGCCGGCGGGCCGGACCGTTCGGAACTGCCCGACCTGGCGGTAAGCGGCGGCGACCGCGAGGTGGTCGGAATTGCGGTCCCGTTCTTCCGGCGGGGCCTTCGCCTGGAGGAAGAGGCCGCGGAGGTCTCCTGGCCGCGACGGATGGTCTATCCAACCGCCGATCAGTTGCGCGGCCTGTTCGATTCGCCGCTGCCCGGCTACCAGGTCCTGCTGGACGGCGAGGAGTCGGACGGATACGTGCGGGCCTGGCGTCCCTACGGCATGGCGCCGGAGCGGCATCTGGCCTATGCCGTGCAGTGGTACGGCCTGGCTGCGGCGGCGGCCGGCATCTGGCTGGCGATAACCTTGAGACGCAGGAGAACGCGGGATGCGAATTAATACAAAGCAGTTCCAGATCATTGCGATAGCCGCACTGTTCCTGGTTCCGGTGGTCGTCGCCTGGTTCCTGTACTCGGGCCGGGCCGGACTTGATCCAGGTCCGGACGCTCATGGCATGCTGGCCGACCCGCCGGTCGAACTCGGCGACATCGAGCTTCCGCCGGGCGGCGACGCCGGCGCCGAGGGCCGCCTGACCGGACGCTGGACTTTCCTTTACCTTGAGCGGGACGAGTGCGGAACCGCCTGCGAGGAAGCGCTGATCCGCATGCGCCAGGTCCGGCTGGCGCTGGGCAAGGACGCGAGCCGCGTGCAGCGCGTATACCTGCCCGTGGTCAGGGACCCGGATTATGACCTGGCAACCCAAGCCTTCCCGGGCATGGTGGTCCTGCCCGCCGGCACGCCCGGGCGCAGCGAGTTGATCGAGCGCATCGGATTCCGCCAGCCTGGCGAAGTGCTGCTGGTGGATCCGCTCGGCAACCTGATTCTGAGCTACCCGCCCGGCCTTGATCCCGACGGCCTGTTCCGCGACGCCAAGCACCTGCTGAGGCTGTCGAAAATCGGCTGACGCGGCGGGGTCCCCGCATGGACGTTACCCATATCCTGGAACCGCTGAACACCGCCCAGCGCGACGCGGTCACGGCCGGCGAGCAGCCGGTTCTGGTGCTGGCCGGGGCGGGCAGCGGCAAGACGCGCGTGCTCGTGCATCGCGCCGCCTGGCTGGTAGCCGCCCACGGCGCGTCGCCGTGGAACCTGTACGCCGTCACCTTCACCAACAAGGCCGCCAACGAGATGCGCTCACGCATCGAAACGCTGCTCGAGACGCCCACCCGCCAGCTTTGGATCGGCACTTTTCACGGTCTGGCGCACCGGCTCCTCAGGCGGCACTACGGCGAAGCGGGCCTGCGGCAGGACTTCCAGATTCTCGACGCCTCCGATCAGCTTCGCCTGATCAAGCGACTGCTGAACGACGAGCGCGTCGACGAACGGATGATCACTCCCCAGTCGCTTCAGTACTTCATATCCGGCGCCAAGGAGGCGGGCCTGCGCCCGCAGCAGGCGCCCGCCGGGTCCGCGCCCTACGGCGAAGATAAGAAGCAGCTTTACGCCCTTTACCAGAAGCGCTGCGAATCCTACGGGCTGGTGGATTTCGGGGAACTGCTGATGCGCTCCCTGGAACTCCTGCAGGAATCTTCCGAACTGCTTGCCCGCTACCGCGAACGCTTTCGCTGGTTGCTGGTGGACGAGTTCCAGGACACCAACGGCATCCAGTACGACTGGCTGAAGCTGTTGTGCGGAACCAGCGGCGTGCCTTTCGCGGTGGGTGACGACGATCAGTCCATCTACCGCTGGCGCGGGGCGCAGGTCGAGAACATCCGGCATTACACCCGCGACTTCCGCGACGTGCGGATGGTGCGGCTCGAGCGCAACTACCGCTCCACGGCAACCATCCTCAAGGCGGCAAACGCGGTCATCGCGAACAACGCCTCACGGTTCGGCAAGAAACTGTGGACCCGTGGGGACGGGGGCGCCCCGGTGCGCCTCTTTGCCGCCTACAACGAATGGGACGAAGCCAACCAGGTCGTAAGCCGCGCGCGCGAACACGACACGGGATCGCTGCGCGACCTGGCCGTGCTGTACCGCTCCAACGCCCAGTCGCGGGTATTCGAGGAAGCGCTGGTGGGCGCGGGCATTCCCTACCGCGTCTACGGGGGACTGCGGTTCTTCGAGCGGGCCGAGATCAAGGACGCCCTCGCCTATCTGCGCCTGGTGGCCAACCGGGGCGACGACCCTTCGTTCGAGCGGGTAGTGAACAACCCGCCGCGCAGGATCGGCGAAGCCACCATGCGCGCGGTTCGCGGTTACGCCAGGCGCCACGCCCTGACGCTCTGGGAAGCCGCCGGGCGGTCCGAACAGTTCCTCAACTCCCGGGCGGCCGGCGCGCTCAGGGGTTTTCTGGCCCTGATCGACTCGCTGGACGAAGACACCGAGAACCTGGAACTCGGCGAACAGGTAAGCCGGGTCGTGCGCGGCAGCGGACTGGTCGAAAGGCTGACGGCCACGGGCAGCGAAACCGACCGCATGCGGGTCGAAAACCTTGACGAACTGGTGAACGCTGCGCAGATGATCGAGGAATCCATGCAGGACCAGCCGGCGTCTCCGCTCAACGCCTTCCTCGCCCACGCGGCCCTGGAAAGCGGCGAGGACGGCGCGGAAGACGACGACGCGGTGCAGCTGATGACCATGCACGCCGCCAAGGGCCTGGAGTTTCCGGTCGTGTTCCTGACGGGCATGGAAGAGGGCCTGTTCCCGCACAGCCGTTCGATGCAAAGCGAGGCGGAACTGGAGGAGGAGCGCAGGCTGTGCTACGTGGGCATTACCCGGGCGATGAAGGAACTCAACCTGAGCTATGCCGACGTTCGCCGGCTGCGCGGCCAGGAGCACCGCAACCGCCCTTCGCGCTTTCTTTCGGAGATTCCGGCGGAACTGCTCGAGGAAGTGCGCCCCCAGCCCAACGTATCGCTGCCGGTGCGCATGGGTGGAGCGGCCCCTGGAACGGACGGACCCGACACGGGGGCGGGACCGGCGCTTGGCCAGCGGGTCTCGCATCCGAAGTTCGGCGACGGGGTGGTGCTCAACCGCGAAGGCGCGGGCGACCATGCGCGGGTGCAGGTCAATTTCGAGCGGCACGGATCAAAATGGCTGGTCGTGGCCTATGCGCGCCTGGAATTGATATAGTTCCGTCGAGCCTTTGCGCTCTAAGCCCATGCGCTTGAACAAATGAAGATACTGATCCTCGGGGCCGGCGTCGTGGGCTCCACGATCGCCGAGCGTCTTTCCCGCGAACCCGAAAACGAGATCACCATCGTGGATCTCGACGCCGACATCCTGCGGTCCATACACGAACGCATGGACGTGCGCACCGTTGCCGGCCACGCCTCGCGGCCCGGGGTCCTGGACCACGCCGGGGCCGGCGGCGCGGACCTGGTCATCGCGGTTACCGGCAACGACGAAGTGAACATGGTGGCCTGCCAGGTCGTGCATTCGCGCTACCGCGAGTTCGAGGACGGCGCGAGGCGGCGCACCAAGATTGCGCGCCTGCGTTACACCGAATACAGCGGGATCGCCGCGCTGTTCGGCCCTGATGGATTGCCGGTGGACGTTGCCATCGCCCCGGAAGACCTGATTACGCGTTACGTGGAGCAACTCATCCGCTTCCCCGGCGCCTCGCAGGTACTGGAGTTTTCCGATGGCCGGGCGCTGTTGCTGGGCGCCGAGGCCAGGGCCGGCTCCTGGCTGGTGGGCAGGACTCCCGCCGAACTGGGCGAGCGCAGCATCAAGGGCCGGATCGCCGCCGTTTACCGCTCCGGTCACGCTCAGACCGTCAATGGCCGGACCGTCATCGAGAACGGCGACGATGTGTACTTTATCGCCGGCTCGGACGAGGTCCGGCCCCTGCTCTCGGCGCTGCGGCCCGAGCCTCAGGACGTGCGCAATATCATGATTGCGGGGGGCGGCAACATCGGCGCGAGAGTGGCCGAGTCGCTGCAGAACCACTTCCAGGTGAAGCTGATCGAGCGGTCGGCCACACGCGCGCGGCAGGTGGCCGAACGGCTCGGCCGAGTCATCGTGCTGCACGGCGACGCCACCCACGAGGAACTCCTGATCGAGGAGAACATCGAGCGCATGGATGCCTTCGTGGCGCTGATGAACGCCGACGAGGCCAACCTGCTGGCTGCCGGTCTGGCCAAGCGGGCGGGCTGCAAGCGGGTCATGGCGCTGGCCAACCGCCAGGCCTATGCCGCGCTGGCCGGGCAGATGGGTATCGACGTGTCGATTTCGCCTGCCCAGATCACGATCAGCGAACTCCTGCGGCACATCCGCCAGGGCGACGTCGCCAAGGTGCATTCGCTGCGCTTCGGACGCGCCGAGGCGATCGAGGGCGTAGCGCACAGCGGCGATGGACAGCAATCGCTGGTGGGCCGCGCGGTCGTGGAAATCAATCTGCCTCACGGCACCTCAATCAGCGCGATCGTGCGCGACGGCGTGGTGCTTCCTCTTGACGACGATACGACGGTGCGCGACGACGATCACGTCATTCTCTTCATGACCAACCCGCGGGCCAAGGCGCAGATCGAACGGCTCTTCGAAGACGGAGCCTGACAAGGGCGCTCCCATGCAAATTGCGCTAGTCGGCAGCGTGCTGGGCCGCCTGCTCATGCTGTTCAGCGTCACCATGCTGACGCCGCTGCCCGTTGACCTGTACTACGGCGGCGGCAGTTGGCCGGTGTTTGCGCTCAGCTTCGTTGCGGCCCTTGCGGCGGGTTTCGTCATCTGGCTGCCGGCCCGGCGCACCGTGGGCGAGCTCAAGCTGCGCGACGGTTTCCTGATCGTGGCTTCCTTCTGGGTGGTGCTGGGCAGCTTCGGAGCGCTGCCGTTGCATTTCGCGCTGGTGCCGGAGCTTTCCTTCACCGACGCCATGTTCGAGGCGATCTCGGGGCTCACCACCACCGGAGCCACCGTGCTGACCGGGCTGGACGAGATGCCGCGGGCCATTCTCTTTTACCGGCAACAACTGCAATGGCTTGGAGGACTGGGGATCGTGGTCCTGGCGGTGGCCGTGCTGCCCATGCTGGGCGTGGGCGGCATGCAGTTGTATCGCGCCGAAACGCCGGGTCCGATGAAGGACACCCGCCTCACCCCGCGCATCAAGGAGACCGCCAAGGCGCTTTGGTACATCTACTGTGCGCTCACGGTCGCCTGCGGGGTGGCCTATTACCTGGCCGGAATGTCGATCTTCGACGCCATATCGCACGCTTTCTCGACCGTCGCGATCGGCGGCTTTTCGACCCACGACGCAAGCTTCGCCCATTTCCCGCAGACGAGCATCCGCTTGATTGCCGTGGCCTTCATGTTTCTGGCCGGGATCAATTTTGCGTTGCACTTCATCGCCTTCAACCGGCGGTCGCTTGCCGGGTATTTCCGCGACGCGGAATTCCGCGCCTATGCCGTTGCGCTGGTGGTGCTGTGCGCGCTGATCGTGGGCGGCCTGCTGTTCTACGGCTGGAAGGAAGATCCCTCCATGGCGCTGATCGACGGCCTGTTCCAGTCGGTGTCCATCATGACCACCACCGGCTTTACCACTGCCAACTTTTCGCTCTGGCCGGGCATCCTTCCGATGCTGCTCATACTGTCCGCCTTCATGGGCGGATGCGCCGGTTCCACCGCCGGCGGAATGAAGTGCGTGCGGGTGCTGCTGCTTGTCAAGCAGGGCATCCGCGAGGTGCGCCGCCTGGTGCATCCGAGCGCCGAAATCCCCGTTACGCTCGGCGCCACGCCGATATCCACCCGCGTGGTCGATTCGGTGTGGGGGTATTTCGCCGTCTACGTGGCCGTGTTTATCGTCATTCTGATCATCCTGCAGGCGGCCGGCCTCGACTCCTTCACGGCGTTCTCGGCCGTGGCGGCGACGCTCAATAACCTGGGTCCGGGCCTGGGAGACGTCGCGACCGGCTACGGCGGCATCGGCGTGACGGCCAAGTGGGCCTGCATCGTGGCCATGCTGCTGGGCCGCCTCGAGATCTTTACCTTCCTGGTGCTTCTCTCGCCGACCTTCTGGCGCCCATGAGTTTCGTGCTCAAGGTCGCCGGCGCGGTGGAGCGCGCGATTGTCCGCACCGGCGAGGCGGTTGCCTGGCTCACGTTCTTCATGACCGTCGTGACCTGCCTGGTCGCGGTGCTCCGCTACGGCCTGTCCCTGGGCTGGATCTGGCTCCAGGAAACCATCACCTGGATGCACGCCGCCGTATTCCTGCTGGCCGCCGGCTACACGCTGGCGCGCGACGACCATGTGCGCGTGGACATCTTCTACCGCGACATGAGCCCGAAACGCCAGGCGGTTGTGAACCTGTCGGGATGCGCGCTGTTCCTGCTGCCCCTGTCCGTGGGACTGCTGCTGGGAAGCATGGAGTACGTGCAGACCTCGTGGCTGATCCAGGAGTCCTCCCGCGAGGCGGGCGGCCTGATCTATCCCTTCCCTTCGCTGCTCAAGACGCTGCTGCCCGTTACCGGCGGAATCATGTCCCTGCAGGCGCTCGTGATCTGCGCGCGCAGCGTGGCCGAGCTGCTTGACGTTCGCGGGGAAGATCCCTCCGGCGGCGGGGCCTAGCGATGTACTGGCCGGCCTTGGCGCTCTTCGCATCCGTCGTGCTGCTCCTGCTTGCCGGCTTTCCGGTGGCTTTCACGCTGGGCGGCACCGCGCTCCTGTTCGCTCTCGGTGGAGCACTGGCCGGCGTTTTCGACATTTCGTTTCTCGGCACCATGCCCAACCGCCTGTTCGGGATCATGAGCAACGAAACGCTGGTGGCGGTACCGCTGTTCGTCTTCATGGGCATAACGCTGGAACGGGCACGGATCGCCGAAAACCTGCTGGATGCGTTGAGCCGGATGTTCGGAGGTCTTCGCGGCGGGCTCGGGATCGCGGTCATCATCGTGGGGATGCTGCTGGCGGCCAGCACCGGGATCGTCGGCGCCACCGTCATCACCATGGGGCTGCTGGCCCTCCCAACCATGCTGAAACGTGGCTACGACCCCGCGGTGGCCACGGGGGTCATCAGCGCCTCGGGAACGCTGGGGCAGATCATTCCTCCGTCCATCGTGCTGGTGCTTCTGGGCGACGTACTTTCTTCCGCCTACCAGGAGGCGCAACTGGCCCAGGGCATTTTCGCCCCGCGCACGGTCTCGGTCGGCGACCTGTTCATGGGCGCGCTGGTACCGGGCCTGATGCTGGTCGCACTGTACGCGGCCTGGATGTTGGCCATAGCCCTTTTTCGCCCGGCTGCCGCCCCCGCGCGCCGGGGCGCCGATGCGGACGCCGGGCCCGTCAGCCTGCTGCGCTTTGTCGGGGCCTTTTTGCCGCCGCTGGTTTTGATTGCCGCCGTGCTCGGTTCCATCATCTTCGGTGTCGCCACGCCAACGGAGGCGGCCGGGGTAGGCGCGGTCGGCGCGATGCTGCTGGCCGCTCTCCGGGGCAAGTTGAGCCTGGCCCGCATTCGCGATATCGGCCGCGCCACGGCGCGCGTCAGCAGCATGGTGTT
The DNA here is from genome assembly GCA_028821145.1 of Gammaproteobacteria bacterium. Classification (GTDB taxonomy): domain Bacteria; phylum Pseudomonadota; class Gammaproteobacteria; order Steroidobacterales; family Foliamicaceae; genus Foliamicus. The sequence goes on from JAPPHC010000075.1 coordinate 13,230, forward strand.
TCTGATACTGATCGGGGCGTCGGTGTTCTCGCTGGTGTTTCGGGGCTACGGCGGCGACGAGATTGTGCGCGAGTTCCTGATGTCGCTTCCCGGCGGCGTCTTCGGGGCGGTACTGCTGGTCATGCTGGTGATGTTCCTGCTCGGTTTCGTGCTGGACTTTATCGAGATCACCTTCGTGGTGGTGCCGATCGTCGGCCCCGTGCTCCTGTCCATGGGCCTGGACCCGGTCTGGCTGGGCGTGATGATCGCGATCAACCTGCAGACGTCTTTCCTGACCCCGCCGTTCGGCTTCGCGCTGTTCTACCTGCGCGGCGTGGCGCCGCCCGAAGTGCCCACGACGGCCATTTACCGGGGGGTTGCGCCCTTTATCGCGATCCAGCTCGCGGCGCTGGCGCTCCTCGCGCTCTGGCCGGAGATCGCAACCTGGCTGCCCGGGGCGCTTTACGGCGGGTAAGCGTCAAGGCGGTCAATACTCGAACCGTATCCCCAGGCGTATCCGGTACACGGACCGGGAGCGGCTCGCGATCGTCCTGGGTTCGGCATCGAAAGAGTTGAAACGGTATACGCAGTCGGTGCGGTTCCGGCAATCCGTTCGCGGAACGTCGCCGGTCAGGGCGGGCGCCGCGTCTACTCCCAGGGCCGCAACGTCCGCGGCGCGCACGAGGTCGGCGCGCACGACCGCGGCCTGACCGTTGCTCGGACCGAAGTCGAAGCGTCCCCATTTGCGGTTCAGTAGGTTGGGAAAATTCTCCACGTCGAGCACCAGCCGTACCCGGTTCTCGCCGACGAACCGGGCCAGTCGCGCCGCTCCGGGCAATTCGATCTGAATGCGCAGATCCCAGATCCGGTTCCAGCCGCTGACTTCGGAGTACGGTGCGTGGATGCCGCCCGGCACCCCCTCGACGTAGCTCGTGAAACGGCGGCGATCGAACGTGGACGCGTAAACCACGGCGGGATCGTCCGCCGCGGGGATGTACAGCGGATCCGCGTCGAAGGGGCTTTCCCCGGCGCCGGCCCGGCCGAACAGCGCGTTGCCGCGGTCGACATCGAAGGTATAGGTAAATAAACGGCCGGAGAAGACCCGCCCGAATACGTCCAACCGGGTATTGAACGGCCCGATCGCGCGTTCGTAGCCGAGGCGCAGCTTCCACGAATGCGTGGTCTCATGGGGCGAGCGACGGGCCTCGGGATCGTTGCGGTCGGCCACGGTGAGCGCACGCCAGTTGGAGATGCCCCTGGCCGACGTGCCCTCCGCAACGGCTTCCACGTCCTGCCGGGCGTAGCTTGCCGAAAAATCCACGCCGAAGTCGTAGCTTTTCGAAACGGCAAGGGACCAGACATGCGCACGGCCGCCTCCGTGATTGCCCAGCGCGGTCAGATTGAGATGGCCGAGCGCGTCGAGGTCGGCATAGATCCTTCTTCCGTCCGGCGCCTCGCCCGTGGGCTGCGCGCCCGCCAGATGGGTGTGGGCGAGGTTTCGCCAGATGAAGCTCCGGTGCGCGCTTGTGTGCAGGTACTGAACCGTGCCGAGGAAGTCCCGCCCCAGGACCGGGAGGTCGAATTCGCGCTGCACCCGAACCGAGGCCTTCCAGTCCGCGGGCATATCGAAATCCTCGGCGATCGCGTCCACGGGCACGGCGGCGCCGGCGGCCACCCGCCGCAGCAGCGCCTCCGGCACCGAGAACGGCGTGACGCCGCCGGCCCCGGCGAGTCGCGCAAACACGACCGGCGGCTGAAACGCGTTGGAGATCCACACCTGCGGTTCGCCGCCGGCGAAAAGACCCACACCGCCGGATATCACCGTGCGCTCAAGGCCTGTATAACGCAGCCCCAATCGGGGCATCCACACGTCGGCGCCGTCCAGATTCGCATCGGTGCGCACGCCGTAGGCCGCGTAGACGGCATCGCTGTAGGCCGGGGCGTCCCCCTGCGCGATGCGTTCGTAGCGCAATCCCGCAGTCAGCTCCAGCTCGGGCGAGACCGTCCACACATCCTGCACGAACAACGCGCGCCTGTCATAACCCCAGTCCGCGGCCGCGTCACTCGGATCGTTGGAGACCGCGTTGATGTAGTCGACCCACGCGACCCTGCCGAGAACCGCCTGAAGGCCATCGAAAACGAACCGGCCCCGGGAGCCCGGCACGAACAGGTTGTACAAATCGAAGCGGCCCACCTCCAGGCCTGCCTTGAGCAGGTGATCGCCGAACAGGTAGTCGATGTCGGCATAGACCTGCACACGCTCGTCTTCGTACTCGTTGGCGTGGCGGAAACGGTCACAGCCGGCCGTGAGCGTCACCGGTTCCGTGAACAATCCTTCAAGCTCGGTGCCCGCAGCCTGCGCGGGCGCGAGGTCAAACTCCAGCGCGCCAACGTCCGCCCCCGCCCGGCAGAGCTGGCCGCGGGTGAACGTCTTGCGGCTGAGCCGCAAACCGCTTGAGAGGCGCTCCGTCCAGTCGGAATAGAGCTGCAGCGACACTGCGTCCAGCTCGGTGGGCACGTCGTACCAGGCCGACTCGAACCGATCGCCCTGCCAGCGGGTATCGCTTTCCTCACTGCGCTGCCAGCTCAGGGACAGCCGGTGCGCTGCCGCCAGGTTCCAGTCCACCTTTGCCAGCGACCGTCTTGACCGGGTCGGCGTGTCCGCGGCGGACCGCCCCAGCGGATCGTAGCCATAGGTCTCCTGCACGATCCGGCCGAGCGCGTCGAACAGGCCGGGACGAATGCCGCGGGCGGCATCGAACGCGGTGAAGTCCACCGGCGAGGCGGACTCGAACTCGTCATGGGACAGGAACACGAACAGGCGATCCCTGACGAGCGGGCCGCCCAGCGACACGCCGGTTTCGGTTTCCGTGAACGGCGCCGGAGCGAATTCGCCACCATCGTAGCGCCGGCCGACCAGGCCGTCGTGGTGGAGGTAGTAAAAGACCGCGCCTTCCCACTAGTTGCCTCCCGAACGGGTCGTGATCTGCACGAGTCCGCCGGTGAACCCGCCGGCGGTCACCGAGTAGTCCGAAGCCACCAGCGAGACCGACTCCACGGCGTCGAGATTGATCGGCGAACGTTCGGTGGCGTAGGTGTTGGTGCCCAGACCGAAATCGTCCTGCTGCAGGACCCCATCGATGGCCAGGCCGTTGAACCGCGGATTGGCGCCGGCAACCGCCAGATGGCCCACGCCGTCGGACTGCGCCAGTGGATCCGTAAGCAGTGTACGGATCGCGTCCCGGTGGATTGAGGGCTGCCTGGCGATATCATCCAACGTGTAGGCGGACCCTACGCCGGCGTTCAACTCGTGTACCGCACGAGCCGGCGCCGTAACCACGATTTCCTCGACCGCGGCATGCTCGAGGTCGATGATCAGGGGGATTTGCGTACCGGGACGCAGAGTCACGCCCGTGACCAGCGCATCACGGAAACCCGCAGCGCGCACGCGGACGTCGAACGGTCCGCCCACCCGCAGGCCGCTTTGGAAAAACGCACCGTTCTGCAGCGTCAGCGCCTGCGCTGCCGTGCCCGACGGCCGATGCACGATCGAGACCCGAGCGTTCGCCACCGCGGCGCCCGCCGGATCACGCACGATGCCGCTCAGGCTCGCCGAAACGGCGCCATGCGCGTGCCCGGCCAGGACCGTGTAGAGGAGCAGGAGCAGCCATACGCGTTGCGCGCGAGCACGGCTCCGCAAACCCGGTTTCATTCCAACCCCCGTCATCCGCCGTATGGCGCTCAACGTGCAGCAGCGGCGATTGTACCTACGCGCCGGACGTCGAAAATCCCGGAGCTACTCGCCCGATTGTTTCTCCGGGGGCGGCCAGGCGAGGATGAAGTTGTCGCGGTTGGGCATGCGCACTTCGGGCAGTGTCCGAGCGTTCATTGCTTCGTCCTCCCCGACGATTCCGTTCAGGAACAGCAGATACGCCGTCAACGCGTAGACCTGGTCGTCGCTGAGCGACTGCGGCTCCTGGTACGGCATGGTGCGGCGGATGTAGTCGAACACCGTGGTCGCGTACGGCCAGAAGCTGCCCACGGTCTTCAGCGGCGCCGGGCCGTCAAGCGTGCCGTGACCGCCCACCAGCACATCGTTCAACAGGCCCTGGCCCTCAGTGCCATGGCAGGAAAAACAGTAAAGCGTATAGACCGGCTCTCCTTCAAGCGCCGTGCCCGATCCGGGCGGGAGCCCCTCGCCGTCCGGCTCGATGCTGATTTCCCATTCGGAGACTTGCTCCGGGGTGGCCTCGACACCCAGTTCCGGACCCTCCTGGGCCAGGACGACGGCAGCCAGGGCGGCGGCGGCGACCGCCGTCAGGCTACGCATAAACATTGGCCACCTGCCCTTCGCTGTCGATCCCCCACGCCTGAATACCGTTGTAGTGGTACGCGAACTTCCTGCCCTTGGCCGCGATGATCGCTTCGCGCGTGGGCTGCACGGCGCCGGTTTCGTCCACGGCGCGGCTCAGGATCGCGGTTTCGGCCCCGTTCCAGCGCCAAGCCATGCGGAATCGCGTCACGGCCTTGTCCAGCACCGGTTCGCACAAGGCCGCCTCGCCCCAGGTGGCGCCGCCGTCCGCGGAGACCTCGACCCGGGCGATCCGGCCCCGGCCCGACCAGGCCATGCCGGAGATCTGATACAGCCCGGGGCCCTTCAGCACCAGTCCCGGCGACGGCGAAGTGATCACGGATTTGACATCCATGGGGTAGGTGAAGATCAGTGACCGCCCGTCGGGCAGAAGGTCGGTGTACTTGGAGGTCTCTTCGCGGGTCATCGACGGCGCGGCGGTCACCTTGATCCTGCGCAGCCACTTGATGCTCATGTTGCCCTCGTATCCCGGCAGGAACAGCCGCAAGGGATAGCCCTGCTCCGGCCGCAGGCGCTCCCCGTTCTGGTACACCGCGAGCAACGCATCGTCCATGGCCTTGGCCAGCGGGACGCTGCGGTTCATCGCCGCGGCATCGGCGCCCTCGGCCATGATCCAGCCGGCGTCCGGGTCCACGCCGGCCTCATCCAGCAGGATGGAGAGCGGCACGCCGGTCCACTCGCTGCACGACACCAGCCCGTGCAGCACGCCGCAGGTGTCGTTGATGGGCTGGCGGGGAAGCCCGGCCAGGTAGCTGTTGCCCGAACACTCGATGAACTGTATGCGCGACACCATCGGGTAGCGCGACAGCGCGTCCATGTCGAAGAACAGGGCGCGATCGACCATCCCGTGGATGAGCAGCCGATGACGGTCGGGGTCGATGTCCGGTATCCCGCTATGGTGGCGCTCGAAGTGCAGGGGATTGGGCGTGATCATTCCCTCCAGCGCTTCCAGCGGCGTCCAGGAACCGCCCGCGCCGTCGGCGCCGGTAGCGGCCAGGAGCCGGCGCCGGACGTGATCTTCGTAGGGCGAGCGGCTGCCGTAACCGCTCAGCGGCCGGCCCGGCGCCCCCATCCACGGCGGCAGGTCCTTCGCCGGCGCCGCCGTCATCAGCCCCAGCGAACCGGCGCCCAGCACCGCGGCGCCTCCCTTCAGAAAGAGGCGCCGGTGCAACAGGCCGTTACCGGCTACAGGTTCGAGGTCTTTCGGTCTCCGTTCGGACATGCTGCCGCCAGGTCGCCGCTGCCTGCCGCCGGTCAGCCGCGGGCGGCCACGGCGGCGCGCTCGCCGATGTCCAGCCACTCGTTCACCTGCTGCTGGAAGGCGGTGTACGAAGCGTAGATACGCGCGGCGTTTTCGTCGCGGGCAACGAGCTCGTCGATGACCTCCTGCGAGCGCAGGCGCAACTCCGCTATCACCGAGTCGGGGAAGGGACGGATCTCGACCTTGCCTTCATTGCGAAGCTGCTGAAGGAACTGGGCGTTGCGGGCGCTGTACTCGGCGCCCAACAGGCTGTCCATATGGCCGCACGCGGACCTCACGATGTCCTGAAGGTCCTCCGGCAGCGCGTCCCAGGCCTCCTGGTTGATCGACACCTCCAGGATCGCGCCCGGTTCATGCCAGCCCGGATAGTAGTAGTACTGCGCCACTTCGTGCAGTCCGAAACCGACGTCGTTGTACGGCCCCACCCACTCGGTGGCGTCCACGCTGCCGGTCTGCATGGCGGTATAGATTTCGCCGCCCGGCAACATTACCGGCGTGCCGCCGGCGCGCTGCAGCACTTCCCCGCCCAGTCCCGGGATCCGCATCTTAAGGCCCCTGAGGTCGTCGGGCGAGTTGATTTCGCGGTTGAACCAGCCGCCCATCTGGGTGCCGGTGTTGCCGCCGGTGAACACCGTGACGCCGAACGGGTCGTAGAGTTCGCGCCACAGCTCCATGCCGCCGCCGAAGTGCAGCCAGGCGGACGATTCCGCGGGGGTCATGCCGAACGGTATGGCGCCGAAGAACTGGGCCGCCTCCACCTGCGCCTTCCAGTAGTACGAAACGCCGTGCCCGATTTCCGCGGCGCCCGCGGACACGGCATTGAACACCTCGAACGGCGGAACCAGTTCGCCGGCCGCATAGACATGCACCTTGATCCTGCCGCCGGAAGCCCGGTTAATGGTCTCCGCCAGCAGGGTGGCGGAGGTGCCGGTGCCCGGAAAGTTCGGCGGCCAGGTCGTGACCATCTTCCAGTTGAATGTTTCGGCCGGCTTGGCGGGCGATGCGTCTACGGCGGCCGGCTGTTCCCGGCCGCAACCGGCCAGCGCCACGGCGCCGGCGCCGAGTCCGGCAAGAACTTGTCTGCGTTTCATATCTTTCCCCTGATTGAGTCTTGTTTCCCGATAGCGCAGGCTCCAAGCGCTCAGTCATCATCCCCGGGTTTAAGGAATTCGGACATCAGCACCTTGATCCGGTGATCGCTGAAGCGGCGGCCGTCCAGGTGCGCGCCGCGCATGTAGTGCCCTTGCCACTTCTCCGCGGGGCGGCGGAACCGGTCCACCTCCAGCTCCTTGTTGAAATTGCCCCGCGACCGGCTCCACTGAATGTGCTCTTTCGCCAGTTCCGGATCGTCCGACAGCGGCCGCACGACCGCGTCGAACGTTTCGGCGTAGTGCCGCGGAATGGGAACCAGCCGGCACACCGGTTCGTCCTTCTCGAAGGTCACCCAGGTCCGCTTGCGGGTGAAGCGCCAGTTCATCGTGAAGGTATAGGGCGCCCAATCGGTCTCGATAATGCCTTCCAGCGGCGCGATGGCGTCCTTGGCCGTGTTGGCCAGGCCCTTGCACCAAAGGTTGTGGCCCTGGCTGGTGCGAAACAGGTAACCGAGCGTGAAGGTGAGCACGCCGCTTCCGAAATGGGCGCTGACCAGTTCGGATTTTTCGCCGCGAAAGCGTATCTCCACGCCCTCCTTGGCCGGCTTGCCGTTCCAGCGCGCCCTGAATTCGACCGGACAAAGCACGTCCCAGCCGGTCTGGTTGGCGATCAGCAGCGGCAGGCAGCGGTTGGCGAAGTGATCGACCGTCGCGTCCATCCACTCCCTGGCGCGCGCGGCGCGGCGCAGCTTCATCGGCCGCTCTATCAGCGGATAGGCGATGATCTCGAGTTTGTCGCTCACGAAGCCCGCCCAATCTCAGGCAACACGGTGCCGTAAGGGTACACTTGCCGGCGTGTTGGCGCATCTCCGCTCCCGTCCCTCCACCGGCAACGCATCTTCTCCCCGCATGCCCGCGTCCCGGCGCTTCTTGACCGGAGCTGCGCTGTCGCTGGGGCTGGCGCTTTCCGGCTGCGGCTTCAGCGGCGCACTCTATCTCCCCGAAGAAAACCCGCCGCCCCCCGCCGAAGAACCGCCCGTGCCGCAGGACGAAGGCCCGGCAACCGAAACAGGCACATGAACAGGCTGCTGCTGGTCGACGGAACGGCCTACCTGTTTCGCGCCTACTACGCGCTTCCCGCATTCACAACAGCGGACGGCCGGCCCACCGGCGCGCTGCACGGCGTGGTGAGCATGATCCAGCGGCTGCTTCGCGAAGAACCCCCGGACCTGCTGGCGTTCGTGATGGATGCGCCCGGACCCACGTTCCGCGACGAGATCTATCCGGAGTACAAGGCCAACCGCGACGTGATGCCCGAAGACCTGCGCGAACAGATCGAACCGGTGGTGAACGTGGTCGAGGCGATGGGCGTGCCGCTGCTGCGCGTGCCCGGCGTGGAAGCCGATGACGTGATCGGCACGCTTGCCGCGCAGGCCCGGGATGAAGGGTTGGACACACTGATCTCCACCAACGACAAGGACTTCGCCCAGCTCGTGGGTCCTCGCGTCAGACTGGTCAACTGGATCAACAACCGCGTGATGGACAGCGCGGGGGTCGAGGAAAAATTCGGCGTCCCGCCGGAGCGCATCCGCGACTACCTCGCCCTGGCCGGCGACACCTCCGACAACATCCCCGGTGTGCGCGGGGTGGGGCCCAAGACTGCCGCCAAGTGGCTTCAGGCCTATGGGAGCCTGGACGGCGTCAAGGAGAACGCCGGCGATATTCGCGGCAAGGCCGGTGAAACCTTGCGGGCCAGCTTCGCCGACGTGGACCTTTCGCTTGAGCTGGCCACCATACGCGAGGACGTTGCGCTCGGCGTGACGCCCCGGAACCTCACTCTCAAGCCACCCGACATGGAAACGCTCGAGAAACTCTGCAAGACGTTCGAACTCAACAGCTTTCTTCGCAGCCTTCAGGAGTCCGCCCCGGTCGCACCCAAACGAATGGATTACCAGGCGGTCCTGAATTCGGAACAATTGGAAGAATGGACCGCACGACTGCGGGCGGCTCCCGCCGCAAGCCTGAGCGTAGAAGTGTCGGGCGAGAACCCCATGGAACTCCGGCTCGCGGGCCTGGCCGTATCCACCGGAGAGGGCGAAGGCGCCTACGTGCCGCTGGCGCCCCGCGACCTGACGGCGGAGGCGGTGGAACGATCCGACGGCAGGGACTTGCTTGCCGGGCTGAAAGCCTGGCTGGAGGACGCTGACGCGATCAAGGTCGGCCACAACCTCAAGTTCATCAGCCACGCGCTGGCGAATCACGGCATCGGACTGGAAGGCGCAGCCGGCGACACGATGCTGGACTCATACGTTTTCAACTCCACTGCGATCACCCACGATTTCGCGAAGGCGGTAAAGCACTACCTCGACCTGGACTGCATTGCGCCGGAAGATGTGTTCGGCAAGGGCCGGGGCAAACTTTCCCCGGCGCAGGCGCCGCTGGAACAGGTCACTCCCTACGCTGCGCAGAAAGCGGACTACACGCTCAGACTGCACCAGCGCCTGACCGGGAAACTCGACCAGGAACCGACTCTCAAGGAGGTGCTTTCGCGAATGGAAATGCCGCTTTCGCCGGTATTGGCCCGAATGGAACGGGCCGGAGTGCTGGTCGATGCGAAAGTGCTGGCGGATCAGTCGCAGGAACTGGCGGAACAGTTGCGGGAATTGCAGGACCAGGCCTTCGAGCAGGCCGGCAGCGAGTTCAACCTGGGCTCGCCGAAGCAACTCGGCGACGTGCTGTTCAATCGGCTGGGACTGGAACCCGTGCGCCGCACATCGACCGGTCAGCCTTCGACTTCGGAATCGGTGCTGCACGAACTGGCCGCCGTGCACCCCCTGCCCGAAACCATTCTGAAATATCGCAACCTGGCCAAGCTCAAGACTGGCTACACCGACGCCCTTCCGGGCTCCATCGATCCGCACACGGGGCGGGTGCATACCTCGTACCAGCAGGCCGTGGCCGCTACCGGACGCTTGTCCTCCATCCACCCGAACCTGCAGAACATCCCGGCGCGCACCGGGGAGGGGCGGCGCATACGCCAGGCCTTCGTCGCGCCGGACGGGCGGGTGCTGATGTCCGCCGATTATTCGCAGATCGAACTGCGCATCATGGCCCAGCTCTCCGGGGACGAAGGATTGCGCAGGGCGTTCTCCGAAGACATGGACGTGCACCGCGCGACCGCCGCCGAGGTGTTCGATACGCCACCCGATTCGGTCAGCGCCGATCAGCGTCGGGCCGCCAAGGCGATCAATTTCGGGCTCATCTACGGCATGTCGCCGTTCGGTCTCGCCCGGCAACTCGGCGTGACCCGCGGGGAAGCGCAGGAATACGTCAACCACTACTTCGCCCGCTACCCCGGCGTGCAGCAGTACATGGAGAGGACGCGCAAGCAGGCCCATGAGCAGGGCTGGGTGGAAACGCTGTTCGGGCGGCGCCTGTATCTGCCGGACATCCGGGCCCGGGACTTTCGCCGGCGCAGCTACGCCGAGCGAAGCGCGATCAACGCGCCGATGCAGGGCACGGCCGCGGACATCATCAAGCGCGCCATGATCCGCATCGACGAGTGGCTTCAGCCCCGGAGAGACAGGGCGCGGCTGATCATGCAGGTGCATGACGAGCTGGTGTTCGAGTGCGAGCGGGACTTCGCCGAGGAACTGGCCGGCGAAGTCACGGCGATGATGGCGGGCGCGGCGTCACTGGAAGTTCCGCTCAAGGTGGACCTCGGCCAAGGCCCGAACTGGGACGCTGCACACTGACTCCCCCGGAAGAGTGCCGCTGGAGGAGTTCCGCGCTCGCCAGCCAAAGCCGTGCTCCTGCCTCTTCGTCCATCGCCAGCGGCGACGGACGCGTCTCGCGCATGACGTGCAGGTATGCGCCGCTGCGCCGGCCCGTCTCCCCCGCGCAGCAGAGGTAGACCACGGGTCTGGCCGCCCTTCGCGGGCTCAGACAGAACAGCCGCATGAGCGGGTAAATCAACGGTCTCAGCAAGGCCGGCGCCTCCCGTGCGATGCTGGTGGCGACCGGACCGGGGCACAGCGAATGGACCGCGACTCGAGTATCTCCGGCCGGGTTCATTCGGCGGCTCAGTTCCTGCGCGTATGTGCACAGGTGCAGTTTGCTCAGCCCGTAGTGCTGGAGGCTGTCGCGCAGTCCATAGTCGACAAAGGCCCCGAACCGGTCGAAGTCGATCGGGCCGGCGGACCGGTGGGCCTCCGAGCCGACGAAGACGATCCGCGGAGCTTCTTCCCCCCGAAGGCGCGGCCGGATCAGGCCGTCGGCCAGCAACCGGGCGACCAACATCCGGTTGGCCAGAAAATGCACGGCGAACATCACCTCGTAACCCTGCGGCGTCCGGCGCGCCCGTCGCGGTATCAGCCCCGCGTTCAGAACGGCGACATCGATCCGGTGCGCGCTGCTCTTCAGGTCGTCGCACAGCCTCGCGACGGAATCCAGATCGGCGAGATCGACCCTGAGCATTTCCACCTGGCCCGAACCGGACAGTCGCCTGACCTCCTCGCCGGCCTGCGGATGACCGCTGCGGCAGGCCATCAGCACGCGGGCGCCACGCCTTGCCAGGTCGACCGCCACGGCCTTGCCCAGCCCGGCGTTGGCCCCCGTGATCAGGCAGACCTTCCCGTCGATCCGCAAGTCTTCCGGCACCGGGCGAATATTCCCACCTTTGGAAACGCGGCCCCGGACCGCCGCGATCAGCGCGCGCCGAACGTGTTTGTCGTCGCCGCCGGCCCTCACGCGTCCAGCCAGGACTCGAGCACGCCGCGAGCTTTTTCCACGCCCACGGACCGCAATGCGGAGAACTCCTGGACCGTGCCGTTCCCGGCGAGCAGCCGCTCGGCATCCCGCAGGGTCTCGATCAGGGCGCCGCGCTTGAGGCGGTCGCACTTGTTCAGCAGCAGATGCACGGGCGCTTCAGACGCCGCGCAGACGTCGAGCATGCGCAGGTCGAGCTCGCCCACCCCGCGGCGCGCGTCCACCACCACGAACACGCCGCGCAGCGACCCGCGCCGGTGGAAGTAATCGCTCATCATGCCTTCCCACTGCCTGCGGACCCTAAGCGGCGCTGCAGCATAGCCGTAGCCGGGCAGGTCCACGATCCGCCGCTGCTCTCCGACGGCAAAGAACTGCAGCATCTGGGTGCGGCCCGGAGTCTTGCTGGAACGGGCGAGCCCCCGCCGGTTGAGGATCGCGTTGATCGAGCTGG
>JAPPHC010000013.1 GCA_028821145.1 Gammaproteobacteria bacterium
TCAAGTACCTGGCCGGCGGCGGCGTCGGCGTCGGGACCGGCCTTCTGCTGGGCGAGGTGAACCAGCGGCCGCTGGAAACGCTGCTGTCCACGCATATTCCGCCCGAGGATTTCTCCCCGGGCATGGACACCTGGTACAACACCCTGTGCCGAATGTGCCCGGCCGGCTGCGGCATTTCGGTGCGGGTGCGCGAAGGCCGGGCCAAGAAGATCGAGGGCAACCCCAATCATCCAGTCAGCCGGGGCGGCACCTGCGCGCTGGGTCAGGCCAGCCTCAACGCCCTGTACAACCCCGACCGGCTACGCTCGCCCATGCGCTCCGACGGGGAAGGCGGCTTTGTGGAGTCTTCCTGGAAGGAGGCCTTCGAGGCCATTGCGCCGCGCCTGGGGGCGTTGCAGTCCGCGGGAATGGGCGGCCGCACCTGGATCCTCACCGGCGGCTTTCTCAGTTCCGGCGAGGAGGCGCTGGACAAGTTCCGCGAAGCGTTGGGCGCGAACGTCCTGCGTCTCGGCCTGGATACCCCGGCAACCGAGCTGGCGGCCGCGAAGGCGATGTACGGCTTCAGCGGCCTTCCGCACTACGACATCGGATCAGCCGACCTGGTCGTTTCCTTTGGCGCCGACTTCCTCGGCGCCTGGCGCTCGCCGGTGGGCTATTCCAAGGCCTATGGCGAGTTTCGCCAGGGCGGCGACGGCCATCGCGGATACCTCGTTCAGGTTGAACCGCGCATGTCGCTGACCGGAGCCAATGCGGACGAGTGGCTGCCCGCGCGGCCGGGGACCGAAGGCGCGCTGGCACTGGCGCTGGGCGCGGAATTGCTTGGCCGGGCCGGTCCGGATGACGAACCGGCGGGCTGGGAAGGCCTGCCCGGTGCCTTGAGCCTTGACGAGGCCGCGGCGCTGGCGGACCTCCCCGCCGAACGATTGCGCGCGCTGGCCGATCGGTTGGCGGCCGCGAAGACACCCCTGGTCCTGGGTGGCGGAGCAGTGGGCGCCGGAGCGAACGCGACCGAAGCGCTGACCTGCGTGGCGGCGCTGAACCGGATCCTTGGCGCCGCCGGGACGACCGTCAGGCCCAACCTGGCTCACGCGCCCCGCTTTGCGGCGCTGAGCGACATCGAGAAATTCGTTGCCGAGGCGGCCAACGGCGAAGTGTCGCTGGTGATCGTGGCGGGCGTGGACCCGCTGCACGATCTGCCCGACTCCCTCGGGTTGCGTGGTGCGCTGGAAAGGGCCGAACTGGTTGTTGCGCTGGACAGCTTTCCCAGCGATACGGCCAGTGCGGCAGACTGGATCCTCGCTACGGACACTTTTTTCGAGACCTGGGACGACGACATTTCGCTTCCCGGAAACGGGAAGTTGTCGGTCACGTTGCAGCAGCCGGTGCAAAGACGCCTGTACGACACGCTGTCCGTCACCGATATCGTTCTTCGGCTTGCGCAGCGGTCCGGCGGGGCACTGGCCGAGGCTCTCCCGTATGAGGATGCCGAAGCCTATACCCGCTCCGAGTGGGCGACTGCATGGACCAACCTTGGTATTCAGGACGATTTCGACGCCGGTTTCCGGCAAGTGCAGCAGCAAGGCGTCTGGGTCGCCGATCTGGTGGAAGGGATGGCCGATGAGTTCTCGGCCGAGGTAACGGTGCCCGCGGCGCCGTCCGAAGCGCAGTTTGCGGGAGATGCATCCGAGTATCCCTTCGTGCTTCACCCCTTCCAGACGCCGGGATTGCGTGAAGGCAAGGGCGCCAGGCTGCCCTGGATACAGGAACTGCCGGACCCGCAGACCAGCGTTGCCTACGGAAGCTGGGTCGAAGTGAGCCCGGCTACGGCGGATGAGCTGAACCTCAGGGACGGCGACGTCGTGGAAGTAAGTTCGCCGGCCGGAACGGTGTCCGCGCCGGTGCTCCGGTATCCGGGCGTGCGTCCGGATGTGATTGCCATGCCGCTGGGGCAGGGGCACCAGGCCAATGGCCGTTACGCGCAGGGCCGCGGGGTGAACCCGGCCTCGCTGCTCGCGGCCGAACGCGACGGGAAGACCGGGGCGCTGGCCTGGGCCGCCACCCGCGTGGCGTTGCGGAAGACGGGTGAGCGCGTACGTATGACGAAGACCAGCGGCGTCAGCCGCACGCTGGGCAGACAGATTCTCGGACCGGAAGACGAGCACTAGGACGATGAGCACGATAAGGGACAAACTGCGCGAGTACCGCACCGCCGGCTACTACACGGAATTCGAATACCACTGGACCATGGCCGTGGACCTGGACCGCTGTACCGGCTGCGAGGCCTGCGTGGTGGCCTGCCAGGCGGAGAACAACCTGCCCATCGTGGGCGAAAAGC
>JAPPHC010000073.1 GCA_028821145.1 Gammaproteobacteria bacterium
AGGCCCGCGAGCACGGCGACCTGCGCGAGAACGCCGAGTACCACGCGGCCAAGGAACAGCAGGGGCTGGTCGAGGCCCGCATCCGCGATATCGAAGGCCGCCTGGCCCACGCACGGGTGATTGACCTGGATCGCATTCCGCACGACGGGCGGGTGGTCTTCGGCGTTACCGTGGATCTGAAGAGTCTCGACGGAGGCGGGCAGGTCAGTTACCAGATCGTGGGCGAGGACGAGGCAAGGGTGCGCGACGACGCGATTTCATTCGTTTCGCCGATGGCCCGTTCGTTGATCGGCAAGTACGAAGGCGACGAGATTTCACTCGGCACGCCGGGAGGTCTTCGAAGCTTCGAGATCCTGGCCGTGAACTACGAATAAGGTCAGGATGACGACGGGCGCCTGGGCGGATCACTGGACCCGGCGCGCGCGGGCGAAAGGCTGGCGGTCCCGGGCCGTATACAAGCTGCGGGAACTCGATCGCCGCGACCGCCTCTTCCACCGTGGCGGCAGGATCGTCGATCTGGGCGCGGCGCCCGGCGGATGGAGCCAGTACGCGGCGCGCAAGGTGGCGCCGGGCGGACGGGTCGTGGCGGTGGACATCGAGCCGATGGAGCCGCTCAAGGGCGTTGAGGTCCTGCAGGCGGATATTGCCGACCCCGCGGTCATCGCCGATCTGCGGCGGGCCCTGGACGGGCCGGCGGACGCGGTCCTTTCGGACCTGGCTCCGAAGCTGAGCGGCAACCGGGACCGGGACCAGGCGGCATCCATGGAACTGGCCGACATGGCCCTTGAGGCGGCTCTCGGGCTCTTGCGGCCGGGGGGCGTGTTCGTGACCAAGCTCTTCCAGGGCGCCGGTTTCGAGGAATTCGTCGCGAAGGCCCGCGCCAGCCTGCGCAAGGCGCGGCTTCGCACGCCCGCCGCTTCAAGGAAGGCCAGTCGCGAAACCTACCTCGTTGGCCGCACCTGAACGCTACTTGAAGAAGCGCTTTGGCGCCCTCAAATCCTTGTGGAAGAAAAATCCCCCGTACATATCCACGTTTTGTCCATGGCGAGAACACCTGTTTGCTACAATCGGTCGGCTAATACGGACCTCAAAGCAGGGGGCCGTAAACATCAAGGAGGCACGCGATGAGCCTGAGAATCAACGATGTGGCGCCGGATTTCACGGTCGAGACGACCGAAGGCGCAATTCGTTTCCATGAATGGATCGGCGACGGCTGGGCCATTCTCTTTTCTCACCCCAAGGATTTCACGCCGGTGTGTACCACCGAGCTGGGCTACATGGCGGGGCTCATGCCGGAGTTTTCGAAGCGCGATGCCAAGGTCATCGGACTGAGCGTCGACCCGGTCAGCGATCACAACGAGTGGGTCAAGGACATCGAGGAAACGCAGGGACACGCCGTGACCTATCCGCTGATCGGCGATTCCAACCTTGAGATCGCCAAGCTGTACGACATGTTGCCGGCCGGCGCCGGCGACACCTCCGAAGGCCGCACCGCGGTGGACAACCTCACGGTGCGCTCGGTGTTCGTCATCGGCCCGGACAAGCGGATCAAGGCCATGCTGACCTATCCCATGAGCACCGGTCGCAACTTCGACGAGGTGCTTCGGCTGCTGGATTCGTGCCAGCTCACGGCGTCGCACCAGGTCGCGACCCCGGTGAACTGGAAATGGGGCGAGGACGTCATCATCGTGCCCGCGGTCTCGAACGAGCAGGCCAAAGAGAAGTTCCCGAACGGGTGGGAATCGCCCAAGCCGTATCTGAGGATCGTGCCGCAGCCCGAATGAACAAGTTCACCAAGAATATCTTCCTGTGGCTGGTCATAGCGCTGGCCCTGATGATGTTGCTGCAGCCACTGAACAACCGGGGCACTCAGGCCGAGGAGATCAATTTCTCGCAGTTCCTCGAACTGGTGGGCAACGGCGGGATCAAGGAAGTCGAAATACTGGAAGACCGCACGATTCGCGGCGAACAGGTCGGCGGACAGAAATTCGTAACCTACAGCCCGCCCTCCACGGACAATTCCGAACTGGTTCGAGAACTCACCGCGAGCGGCGCGGAGGTGCATTCGCCCAAACCGAAGTCGGAGAGTGCCTGGGTCTCCTTCCTGCTCAACCTGCTGCCGTTCCTGCTGCTGATCGGCATCTGGCTGTATTTCATGCGCCAGATGCAGGGCGGTGTGGGCGGCCGTGGCGGGGCCATGTCCTTCGGCCGCAGCCGCGCCCGTCTGCTCAACCCGGACCAGACCCCCGTGACATTCGAGGACGTCGCGGGCATCGAGGAAGCCAAGGAGGAGGTTGCCGAGGTGGTCGAGTTCCTGAAGGACCCCTCGAAGTTTCAGCGGCTCGGCGGCAAGATCCCCAAGGGCGTGCTCATGGTGGGCCCGCCCGGCACCGGCAAGACCCTGCTGGCGCGCGCGATCGCCGGCGAGGCCGAAGCTCCCTTCTTCACCATTTCCGGCTCGGATTTCGTCGAGATGTTCGTGGGCGTTGGCGCATCGAGAGTGCGCGACATGTTCGAGCAGGCCAAGAAACAGGCGCCGTGCATCATCTTCATCGACGAGATCGACGCGGTCGGCCGCCACCGGGGCGCCGGCCTGGGCGGCGGACACGACGAGCGCGAGCAGACGCTGAACCAGCTCCTTGTGGAGATGGACGGGTTCGCGGGCAGCGAGGGCATCATCGTCATCGCCGCCACCAACCGGCCCGACGTGCTGGATCCGGCGCTGCTGCGCCCCGGCCGCTTCGACCGCCAGGTGGTGGTGCCCCTGCCGGACATTCGCGGCCGCGAGCTGATTCTCAAGGTCCACATGCGCAAGGTCCCGATCCACGACAGCGTTTCCGCCAGCACGCTGGCGCGCGGAACGCCCGGTTTTTCCGGCGCCGACCTCGCCAACCTGGTCAACGAGGCGGCCCTGCTGGCCGGCCGGGTCGGGAACAAGTCCGTGACCATGGAGGAGTTCGAGAAGGCCAAGGACAAGATCCTGATGGGCACCGAACGCAAGTCCATGGTGATGAGCCCCGAGGAGCGCAAGCTCACCGCCTATCACGAATCCGGGCATGCCATCGTGGGCCTGAACGTGCCCGAGCACGACCCGGTGCACAAGGTCACGATCATTCCGCGCGGCCGCGCGCTGGGCGTCACGATGTTTCTGCCGGAAGTCGACCGCCACAGCCATTCGAAGCAGCGCCTGACCAGCCAGATCACCAGCCTGTTCGGCGGACGAGTGGCCGAGGAGCTGATCTTCGGGAAGGACGCTGTGACCACCGGGGCCTCCAACGATATCGAGCGCGCCACCGCGATAGCGCGCAACATGGTCACCAAGTGGGGCCTGTCCAGCCGGCTGGGCCCGCTGACCTACAGCGAGGAGGACGGCGAGGTGTTCCTGGGCCGCACGGTCACCCAGCACAAGCAGGTGTCCGACGCCACGGTGCACGCGATCGACAAGGAGGTGCGCGAAATCATCGACACCGCCTACGAGCGGGCGAGGACCATTCTTGTCGACAACATTGAGTTCCTGCACGCCATGGCCGACGCGCTGCTCAAATACGAGACGATCGAGCAGCTCCAGATCGGCGAGATCATGGACGGCGAGGAACCCACCCCGCCGCCGGGTTGGGGCAAGACGGGCAAGAAGAAGAAAAGGGCCGCGCGCAAAAAACGCAAGCGTCCCGCCGCCGATATCGGCAAGCCCGCCGAACAGCACTAGCTATCTTTTCATATAGTTAGATAGCATTATCATATAGATAGCGCGATTTCCTGAATTGTTTTCCAGGCTGAGCGCACGTGCTCGGCTTCGGTGCGGGTCTGGCCGATGGAAAAGCGGATGACCATGCGGCCGTTCACGGAACCCCGCGTCAGGTACAGGCGGCCGTCGTCGTTGATGGCCTGCAGCAAGCGCTCGTTGAGTTCGTCCAGCGCCGCGCCGCTTACGCCCCCGGGGGCATAGCGCCATGTGATCAGCGCGAGGTTGGGGCCGGTAACCAGTTCGAAATCGTCAGCGGCCTCGATCTCCCCGGCGAGCTCCCGGGTCCAGTCGATGTGCGAGCGGATCTTCTCGCGCAGGCCCTCGGCGCCGAAGGCGCGAATCACGAACCACAGCTTCAACGCGCGGAACCTGCGGCCGAGCGAGATGCCGAAATCGCGGTACTCGGTGATCTGCTCGTCGCTGGTGTTCTGCAGATAGACGGGGTTGATCGACAGCGAACGCTGCAGCGATTCGGGGTCCTTGAGAAAGTGCGCCGAGCAGTCGAAGTTGGTGAACATCCACTTGTGCGGATTGAACACGAAGGAATCGGCGTGCTCGATGCCGTTCAGCAGGTGGCGGTATTCCGGCAGTATCAGGGCGCTGCCGGCCCAGGCTGCGTCCACATGCAGGTAGATGTTTTCGCGCCGGCATATCTCGCCGATCTCCGCCAGCGGATCCATCGCGCCGGTGCCGGTCGTTCCCAGGGTGATTACGACGCAGGCCGGGGTCAGTCCCGCCGCCCGGTCGGCCTCGATCGCCTGCGCGAGCGCATCGGGCTTCATTGCCTGGTGCCGGTCCGTGTCGATGCTGCGGATGCAGTCCAGCGGGAATCCGGCGATCCGAGCGCCCTTGTGGACCGAGGAATTGGCTTCGTCGGAGGTATAGAACGCAAGCCTGTCGACCACCGTGTTCTCTCTCTCCCGCTCGCGCGCCGCGAGCATCGCGCAAAGCGTTGCTCCGGAAGCCGAGTCCTGGATCACGCCTCGCCATTCGTGCGGCAGACCGAGCAACTCCTGCAGCCACTCCATCATGCGGGCTTCCAGTTCGTTGGCGGCTGGAGAGGTTTCCCACAGCATGCACTGGGCCGCCATGCCGGCGGTGAGCATCTCCGCCAGCACCGATGGCGGGCTGGAGTTGGCGGGGAAAAACGCGAAGAAGGACGGGTGCTGCCAGTGCGTCATGCCCGGCGGAATCAACTGCCGGAAGTCCGCCAGGATGCGCTCCATCGGCTCGGGCCGTTCGGGCGCGCTGGAGGGCAGGGCGGCAAGCAGGTCGCCGGGTTGCGCCCGCGAGCGCACCGGGAATCCTTCCACCTCCTCGAAATAGTCGGCAATCCAGTCCGCTACCTCGTGGGCGTGCCGGCGGAACGCGCCGGTGTCCAGGCTTTCAGTCATCGTCGAACCAGTCGTCGAGCTCCGAGCCTTTCAGTTCCATGATCGCGTGTTCATTGAACGCGCGATACGCCACCCAGTGGCTGATCCTGTCCTTTATCGCGAGGTCCTGTTCGTCGTCCGCCCCTGTCAGGGCCGCGCGGTAGTTCCGAAGCTTGTTGTCGGAATAGTCGTTGCAGCGCTTGAGAAAATCCTCAACGATGCGCTTTTTCTCTGCGGCTGTGGCCATTCGGTCCTCCTTTTTCGGCTGGCCGATATACTACGCCGTGCCCACGAAGTTGCCAGCCAATGACTGCCTATCCCGACCTCGAAACCTACCGCCGCAGCCTGTTCGACCGCGAGGACGAGCTGCTTGCCGGGATCATGCCCGCGGCGGTGGCGCGCGGCATGCCCGACATCTCGGTGAACGCCGAAACGGGGCAGGCGCTGAACCTCCTGGCGCGGCTGATCGGGGCGCGCAGGATCCTGGAGTTCGGCACGCTGGCCGGCTATTCGGGAATCTGGCTGGCGCGAGCGCTGCCCCCGGGCGGCCTGCTGGTCACCAACGAGTTCGAACCGCTGCACGCCGAAATCGCAGGGGAGAACTTTCGCCGCGCCGGCGTGGAGGAGAGGGTCCGCATCGTGCTGGGCAGCGCGCTGGACGTGCAGCCCGAACTGGCCGAGTACGGACCCTACGACCTGGTATTCATCGACACGGGCAAGGAGATTTACTGCGACGCGCTCGATTTCGCCCTCGAGCACACGCGGCCGGGCGGCCTGATCCTGGGCGACAACACCGACTGTTTCGGCCAGGGGAACGAGGAACTGGAGCCCGATCATCCGGCCTACGGGATCCAGGTCTTCAATCAGCGCATCGCAACCGAAAAAAGGCTGCAATCGATGATCATTCCGGTGGGCTCCTGGCTTTCCGTATCGCGCGTGCTCGAAAACCCCGAATGACTGTACCCCTCAGGCGGGCCCGCCTTCCGGGACTTGCCGCCATGCTTGCGGCGCTGACGCTCCTTGCCGCTCCGGACGCCCGGACCGGGGATGTGATCGAGGTCGCCGATGGCGTTTACCTGGCAACCGGCTTCGGCCCGTCGAACTCCACCTTGATCGCCGGCGAGGACGCGGCCATCCTGGTCGACGCGCATCACTCCGGCGCCGCGGCCGAAAGGGCCGCCTCCGCCTACCGGCAAAGCGTGGAACTGCCCTTTGCCGCCGTGATCTACACGCACGGCGACCGGTCTCACGTGGCCGGCGCGGCGGCCTTCACCGGAAGTTACTTCGCGCCCAATGTGTACGCGCGCTCCAACTTCAGGCTCAGGCGCAGCGTGACCGGCGTGGAGGCGCGAAAGCGGCGGCAGCGGCAGAAGGGCCTGCTTCTCGGACAGGAGCAGCGCGCCGTTGCCGTGATCGACCCGCTGCCGGCGGAAGAGGATACGGGAGATCGCTACCTGCCTCCCGACAGCCTGTTTTACGGAGACCGCTACCGGCTGCGGATTTCGGGCGTGATGGTGGAGCTGGTCGCGGCCCCGGGCGAGACCCGGGATCAGCTCTACGTCTGGCTGCCCGAACGCAAGGTGCTGATTGCCGGAGGCAACTTCTACCAGGCCTTCCCCGGCGACCTGGACGGAATCGGCGACCGGGCGGTCGATTTGGAGCAGTGGGCGCGCAGCCTGGACCGGATGCGGGCGGAGAAGGCCGAGGTGCTGATTGCCGGTCACCTTGAGCCCCTGTTCGGCGCAGCCGCGATCGACCGGGCGCTGGCCGACTATGCCGCGGCGCTTCGTTTCGTCCTGGACGAGACCCTGCGGGGAATCGACGCGGGCCTGGGTCCCGGGGAACTGGCCGCTGCGATCCGCCTGCCGCCGAATCTGGCCTCCAGCCCGGTCCTGTCGCAGTCGCACGGCACGCTGGGCTGGGCCGTGCGTTCCGTCTATGCGCGCCATATCGGCTGGTTCGACGGCAAACCCGGCAGCCTGGTGCCGCTCGCCCCGCGCACGCTGGCCTGGCGATTGCACGAGCTGGCTTCCGGCGGCGTCTCGCTGGACGAGTCGCTGGACAACGCGCTGCTGCTGAGGGACTACCGCTGGGCGGCCTATCTCGCGGACCAGTTGATGCTGATCGAGCCTCAGGAGATGCGCCACGCCGAGCGCAAGGCCAGGGCGCTTGAGGGCATGGCCCGGGACCTGGAGAACCCGCAGGCGCGCAACTACCTGCTGTCCGCCGCCAAAGAACTCCGCCTAAACGGCCCCTAGCAGCCGGTAAAGCCTTTTTCCTCCCCGTCCTATCGGGGAGCGTTGGAGCAGGGACAGCGAGAATCGAGCCAGGATGGCGTCTCCCCGATAGGACGGGGAGGAAAAAGGCGAAGGCAGCACATAACGGCTACGGTGGCAGCATCTGTGCGGGGCGCTAAACTTGGCGGTCCGATTGAACGAATGCGAAGATGGTAGAGCAGAGCCTGCGCTATAAGAGCGGATGGCCGCTGGCGGCGCTGGAGCGGCCCGGCGTTCACGAGTTTCTGGGAGAGCGGGGTGCGGATCGGGCACCGGCGCTGTCGCTGCTTTTGTGCGCCGCCGCGTCCCTGCCGGGCGCCGCCGAAAGGCGCCTGGTGTGGGTGCAGACCCGCGCTGCCTCGCGCCGCTGGGGGCAGCCATGCGGCGAGGGCCTGGAAGCCATCGGCCTGAACCCCGGCAACCTGCTTTTCGTGGAGCCGGAGGACGAACGCGAGTTGCTCTGGGCGCTGGAGCAGGCGCTGGATTGCTCCGGCCTGCTGGCGGTAGTGGGCTGCCTTCCCGGAGCGGAGCGGCGTTACGGCTTTACCGCTTCGCGTCGCCTGTCGCTGCGGGCGCTGCGCAACGGGTCGAGGGTTTTTCTGGCGCGCGGAGCCCGAATCCGCGAGGCCACCTCGGCGCAGACCCGCTGGCGGGTGGAACCGGCGCCCAGCGCGCCCCTGGAACTTGCCTGGCGGGGGTTTGAACTGCCCGGTGCGCGAAACTGGCGGGTGAACCTGCTGCGCGCCCCCGGCTGGACCCCCGCATCGTGGAATATTGAATGGAGCGAGCATGAGAATCGCCTGCATATGGCTGCATCGCCTGCTGAACCAGGCGCAGTGCGCGCCGCCGGCTGAATCGGCGGAGCGGCTGCGAGCGGAGCGCCTCGAGCGCCTGGCGCACGCATGCTGGCGGTTTACGCCCAAAATCGCGCTGGCTCCCCCGGACAGCTTCTTCCTGGATGTTTCGGGTTCCCTCGGCCTTTTCGGCGGGGAATCCAGGCTGATCGGCGAAATTCTGGCCGAATTCGAGCGGCAGGGCGAACCGGCGCGAGTCTGCCTGGCGGACACGCCCGGCGCTGCCTGGGCCGGGACCCGGGCCGCTTCGGAGCCCGTGACCCTACTTTCGCCGGGCAGCGTTCTCGAGCCCATGAACGCATGGCCGGTTGAAGCGCTGCGGCTGGACCCCGAGGATTGCGGCTTGTTGCGGGAGTTGGGTCTTGACACGATCGGCGCTCTCGGCGGCATCCCCCCCGAGTCCCTGCAGGCCAGGTTCGGCGCCGGAACGGCCTTGCGCCTGAAGCAGGCCGCGGGCCAGGCTCCCGAGCCCCTGGATTACCTGCCGCCGCCGCGGAAATTCAAGGCGCGGATGGACTTTGAAAGCCCCGTGGTGCTGCGGCAGGCCATTGCCGCGGCCGTTGCCGAACTGGCCGTTCGGCTGTGCGATCAACTGGCCGCCGCGGGCATGGGTTCAAGGCGTTTCGAATTGCGCCTGCACCGCTCGGACGGCAAATGCGTGACGCACGGCCTGCGCACTGCCCGGCTCATTCAGCCGTCGCCGCAGCTGGCCGAACTTCTGGACGAAAAGCTGCAGGGCAGCGCTCCGGGCAGGGAGCGCGGGGTGGGCTACGATGCGGTCAGCCTGGTTGCCCGCGACACCGAAGACGTGACGGCCGAACAGGCGGATTGGCTTTCCGGCGCCTCCGCAGGCAACCTCAAGGGCGATTTCGCGCGCCTGGTGGACCGGCTTTGCAGCCGCCTGGGGGCCGAGGCCGTGCGCATTCCGACGCCGGAAGCCAGTTACCTGCCCGAGCGGCGGTGGCGGTTCGTTCCTGCGCTGGATCGTCGTGAAACGGAGAATCGGTTCGAGACGCCCGGTAAGGCCATGCGCGCCCCGCTGCTGTTGCTGGAGCGGGCCGAACCCGTGGAGGCTTCCGCCGCGGCGGGCGGCGGCCCGCCGGCCGGGATACGCTGGCGCCGCGAGCGGCTGTCGCTGCGGCGTGCGCAAGGCCCCAGGCGCGTGCTGCCGGAATGGTGGCGCAGCGAGGAACGCGGCGGCCGGGAATACTGGCTGGTGGAGGACGAGCAGGGTCGCTCCCTGTGTCTGTATCGCAAACAGCCGCCCGGCGATGAATCTCCCCGCTGGTACGTCCAGGCACTGGCCGCCTGAACCCATGAGGCCGTCTTACGCCGAACTGGCGGCGGCAAGCAACTACTCCTTTCTCCGCGGCGCTTCCCACCCGGCTGAAATGGTCGCCCGGGCCGCGGAACTGGGCCTTGCGGCGATCGGGCTGGCGGACTGCAACAGCGTTGCGGGCGTGGTGCGGGCGCACATTGCGGCCCGCGAAGCGGGTATCCGCTTCCTGCCCGGGGCGCGCCTTCAGCCCCGCGACGGTCCGGACATCCTGTGTTATCCCGGCGACCGAGCAGCCTGGGGACGGCTGTGCCGGCTGCTTACACTCGGCAAGCGCCGCACGGCGAAGGGCGAATGCGATTTCAGTCTCACCGAACTGTGCGCGCATGCCGCCGGCCAGACCCTGCTGCTGGTGCCGCCGCGCAATCCGGAAGACATTCCCGGCCTGTCCCGCCTGACCAACGCGGGCGCCGAACGGGTGGGCCTGGCCGCGCCCCTCTGCTTCGACGGCCAGGACGCGGGCCGGCTCAAACAACTTGAGGAAATCGCCGGGCAATGGTCCATTCCGCTGGTCGCCGTGGCGGACGCGTGGATGCATGTGCCGGACCGCAAACGGCTGGCCGACGTGCTGGTTTGCGTGCGCGAGGGCATGACCGTCGATACCGCGGGGTTCCGGCTCGACGCCAACGCCGAACGCCATTTGCGCGGCGCGGAGGAAATGCTGGGCCTGTACGAGGGCCATGAACACGCCGTGGCTCGCAGTCTTGAGATCGCAAAAAGCCTGTCCTTCGGTTTGGACGAACTGCGCTACGAGTACCCCGAAGAGCAGGTCCCCGATGGCCATTCGCGCCAGGAATGGCTGGAGCGCCTGACCTGGGAGTCGGCGGCCGAGCGCTACCCGGAAGGAGTTCCGCAACGGGTACGGGAGATGGTTTCTCGCGAACTGAAGCTGATCGCCGAGCTGGAATACGCTCCGTATTTCCTGACCATTTACGACCTGGTCCGGCATGCCCGAAGTGAGGGCATCCTCTGCCAGGGAAGGGGCAGCGCGGCCAATTCCGCCGTGTGCTTCTGCCTGGGCATCACCGCGGTGGACCCCGAGAAGGTCGACCTTCTGTTCGAGCGTTTTATTTCCAGCGACCGCGGCGAGCCGCCGGACATCGACGTGGACTTCGAGCACGAGCGGCGCGAGGAGGTCATTCAATACGTGTACCGGCGCTACGGCCGCGAGCGTGCGGGAATGACGGCCACGGTCATCCACTATCGGCCGCGGAGTGCGCTGCGCGAGACCGGCAAGGCGCTGGGATTGCCGCATTCGACGCTGGACGCGCTGGCCGGACGGATCTGGGGCGCGGGCGGCTGGCCGGACGAGGCGCGCTTGAGGGCCCTGGGCCTGGACCCGGAACACCCGCGGCTGAAGGCGTCCCTGGCCCTGGCCGCGGAGCTGGTCGGGTTTCCGCGGCATCTGTCGCAGCACCCCGGCGGAATGATCATGACCAGCGGGCGGCTGGACGAGGCAGTGCCCATAGCCAACGCCGCGATGGCCGATCGAACCATGATCGAGTGGGACAAGAACGATCTCGACGACCTGGGCATGCTCAAGGTGGACGTGCTGGCCCTGGGCATGCTCACCTGTCTCAGGAAGTGCCTGGACCTGCTCGCGCGGCACCATGGCCGGCCTTCGACGCTGGCGTCCATACCGGCCGAGGATCCCGAGGTGTACGACATGCTCTGCCGCGCCGACGCCGTAGGCGTGTTTCAGGTGGAGAGCCGGGCGCAGATGAACTTTCTTCCGCGCATGCGGCCGCGCTGCTTCTACGACCTGGTCATCGAGGTGGCCATCGTTCGCCCGGGCCCGATACAGGGCGACATGGTCCACCCGTATCTGCGCCGCCGGCACGGCAAGGAGCCGGTGGAATTTCCGTCGGATGAACTGCGCAGGGTCCTTGCCAATACGCTGGGCGTGCCGCTGTTCCAGGAGCAGGCGATGCGGATCGCGGTGGTCGCCGCCGGTTTCAGCCCGGCGCAGGCGGACGCCCTGCGCCGCTCCATGGCCACGTTCCGGAACACCGGAACCGTAAAGGCGTTTCGCGAGAGATTCGTTGCCGGAATGACCGGCCGCGGCTATTCCCTGGAATTTGCCGAACGCTGCTTCAGCCAGATCGAGGGCTTCGGCGAGTACGGGTTTCCCGAAAGCCACGCGGCCTCGTTCGCGATCCTCGTGTACGCCTCGGCGTGGTTCAAGCGCCACTACCCGGAGGTGTTCGCCTGCGCCCTGCTCAACAGCCAGCCGATGGGCTTTTACGCGCCCGCCCAGATCGTGCGCGATGCGCGCGAACACGGCGTGAACGTCCTGTCGGTGGACGTCAATTCGAGCGACGTGGACTGCACGCTGACCCCGGACGGAGGCGGGCGGCCTGCCCTGAGACTGGGTCTGCGGCAGGTGCGGGGCCTGGGCGCCGCAGCGGCCGGGCGCCTGGTAGCGGAGAGGGAAAGCGGCTACGCGGACATTCCTTCACTCAGGCGGCGGGCGGTCCTGGACAAGGGCGCGCTGCGCTGCCTGGCGCGCGCCGACGCCTTCTCTTCCATGGAATTGACCGGCCGGCGCGCGCTGTGGGAAGTGGAACGGCTGCCGGTCGGCAGGCCCTTGCCCCTGTTTTCCGTCGCCGGACTGGACGAATTGCCGGACGAGGAGTCCGCGCAACTCCCGGTCGAGCCGCCCGGCGAGCGGGTGCTGCGCGACTACGGTGCGCTGGGCCTAAGTCTCAAGGGCCACCCGCTGGCCTTTGTTCGGGCGCAACTGGGAGAACTGGGGTATGGGACCGCGGCGATGGTGGCGGAAGCCGGCCATGGCGACCTGTGCGCGGCAGCAGGCCTGGTCCTGGTCCGCCAGGCTCCCCAAAGCGCCGAAGGCGTCGTGTTTCTGACGCTGGAAGACGAGACCGGCGTGGTGAACGTGGTCGTCTGGCGCGATGTATTCGAACGCAATCGGGACACGCTGATGTCATCCATCCTGCTGGGCGTGCGCGGCGAAGTGCAGCGGGAAAACGACGTCATCCACCTGGTGTCCCGGCGCATGGAGGACCTTTCCGACCTGCTCGGCGCCCTGGCTTCCTCGCAGGTCGCGGCGCCGCATACGGCCCGCTTAAGCCCGCGCCTGGGCCGGGCCTGACGTGGCGGTTGCGCCGCCATCTTTGGTACAATTCGCGGGTTTGGCGAGCGGCGTTGCCGCGGGATCACTTTCAATGGTAGGCATACGGCTATCCCGGCATGGGGCCAAGAAGCGGCCCTTCTATCACATCGTCGTTACCGACCGGCGCAACAAGCGCAACGGCCGGTTCATAGAGCGGCTGGGTTTCTACAACCCCATCGCGACCGGCGGCGAGCAGCCCCTGAAGCTGGCCCTGGATCGCGTCGATTACTGGCTGGGGCAGGGCGCGCAGCCCTCCGAGCGGGTGCGGCAACTGATTCGCCGGCGCCGCATGGAAGGCGATCTGGCGGCGAAGGCGGCCGAGGAAGCAGCCGCTGCGAAGAAGGCCCCGGAAGAAGACGCTGCGGCGGAAGAACCTGCGGCCGAAGAGGTTGCGGCGGAGACGGCCCCGGCTGAAGAAGTCGAGGCCGACGAAGCTCCCGCGGAAGAGGCTGTGGCCGAAGAGGCGCCCGCGGAAGAATCCGCTGCTCCTGAAGAAGCCGAAGAAACTGCCGCGGACGAGACGGAAGCCGAAGCCGAATCCGAACAGGCCGCGGCGGAAGACGAGGCAGAACCCGGCGAAGTCGCGGCAGAAGACCAAGCAGAACCCGGCGAAGTCGCGGCAGAAGACCAAGCAGAACCTGACGAGGCCGCGCCGGAAGACGAGGGCGCCGAGGAAGATGGCGAAGACGCCACCACGACCGGGAAGGAATCCGGCTGAGCCGGACCAGCCGGAGAACCGAACGCCGGAAGCGAAACTGATTCCCATGGGCCGGCTGGGCGCCGCCCGGGGACTGAAAGGCTGGCTCAGGGTGAAGTCCTTTGCCGACCCGCCGGAACAACTTGAGAATTACCGTGCCTGGAATCTTCTCGTGAACGATCAGTGCAGGGAAATGACCTTGCGGCGCTTGCGGACCACACCCCGGGGCCTGGAGTGCCTCCTGGACGGAATAGATACGCGCGATGCGGCGGAAGCGCTGCGCGGCGCGGAGATCCGGGTGAATCGCGCGGATTTGCCCCCCGCCGGCGAGAATGAGTGGTATTGGGCCGACCTGGAAGGCCTGGAAGTGCGGAACCTGGAGGGCCGGTCCCTGGGCCGGGTCCACGGCCTGATGGCCACCGGCGCCAATGACGTGCTTATCGTGCAGGGTGACCGCAGGCGGTTGATCCCCTTCGTTCAGGGCAGCCGGGTCCGCGAGGTTGACCTTCGGGCGCGCCGGCTGATCGTGGACTGGGACCCGGCGGATTAGGGAGCGGCAGGTCCACGATGCATATCACTACCGTATGCCTGCACCCGGAGATGGTGCTGGACGCCTTCAAGGGAGGCGTTTGCGGCCGGGCGCTGGAAGCCGGCGTGGCCAGTCTGCGGTGCGTCAACCCGAGGGACTTCGCCGCCGGGCCGCACCGCAGCGTGGACGACCGTCCCTACGGCGGAGGCCCTGGCATGGTCCTGAGCCCCGAGCCCCTGCTGGCAGCGGTGAGGGCCGCCCGCGCCGGGGCGCCCGGCGGCGCACCGGTCATCTTCCTCACTCCGCAGGGCGGACGCTTTACCCAGCGGCGCGCACGGGAATTGGCGGCCGGCCCCGGTATGGTCCTGGTGGCCGGGCGCTACGAGGGGATCGACGAACGGGTGGTGGAGCTGGAAGCCGACGAGGAGCTGTCGCTGGGCGATTTCGTCCTGAGCGGCGGCGAACTGGCCGCTTGCGCGGTCATCGATGCGGTGGTGCGGCTGTTGCCCGGAGCTCTGGGGGACGATCGCTCGGCCGAGGAAGAGTCCTTTTCCGTTGGCCTTCTTGATTTTCCGCAGTACACTCGGCCCGCCGTGGTGGAAGGCCGCGAAGCGCCGGAGGTGCTGCTGAGCGGCGATCACGAGCAGGTGCGGACATGGCGCCTGAAGCAGTCGCTGGGCCGCACCTGGGCGCGGCGGCCGGAATTGCTCTCCGGGCGGGACCTGGATGAACGGGAAAGCCGGCTGCTGGCGGAGTTCCAGGCGGAATACGACATTAAAATACGAGACGCGAAAGATGACCAACCTCATTGAACAACTTGAAGCGGAGCAAATCCGCACCGACCTGCCCGATTTTTCTCCGGGCGACACGGTGGTGGTGCAGGTGCGCGTACGCGAAGGGCAGCGGCAGCGATTGCAGGCCTTCGAAGGCGTCGTGATCGCCAAACGCAACCGGGGTCTCAACTCCTCTTTTACCGTGCGCAAGATTTCGCACGGCGAAGGGGTCGAGCGGGTGTTTCAGACCCACAGCCCGATGATCGCCGGGGTAAAGGTCAAACGCCGCGGCGACGTGCGGCGCGCCAAGCTCTATTACCTTCGGCAGCGGCGCGGGCGGAGCGCGAGAATTCGCGAGAAGCTATGAGGCTCAAGGGCCTGGCCCTGGCTTTAGTTGCGATAGGCCTTTCCGGCTGCGATTCGCTGATTCAATCCGCCACCAGCGGCCTGACCGAACAACTCGGTGACGCCGTCCTGGGCCACGACGACCCCGAACTCGTTCGCGAGGCCACCCCCACGCTGCTCATCCTGATCGACAGCCTGGCCGGCGAGGACGCCGGCCCCGCGGTCCTGGGTTCCGCCGCGCAGTTGTACGCCGCCTACGGCGTGGTTTTCGTCAATGATCCCGAACGCGCCCACAAGCTCACCGAGCGGGCCTACGGTTACGGCCGCAGGGCCCTGTGCGCCGCCGACGAGGCAGGATGCGGCGTGCAGGAACTGGGTTTCGAGGAATACGAGGCGCGGATCGGCGCGTATCCCGCCTCCAGGGCGCAAGCGCTGTACGACTACCTGATCGGCTACCTCTCCTGGGTCCAGGCCCGCGGCGACTATGAGGCGCTGGCCCGGCTTCCGCGGCTGCAGGTGGCGCTGGACCGGCTGCTGGACGTTGCGCCGGCGGACATTCGCGGGCGCGCGCATATGTACATGGGTATCCTGCAGTGCCTGCGGCCGGCTTCGCTGGGCGGCGAACCGGAAGCGGGCATGCGGAATTTCGACGAGGCGCTGCGCCTGACCGGGCGCAGGGACCTGAGCGTGCAGGTGGAATATGCGAGAAACTGCGCCCGTTTGCTCTATGATCGCGAACTGCATGACAGGCTGCTTGAGGAGGTGCTCGACGCCCCCGCCGATCAGCCGGGTCTTACGCTTTTCAACAATCTCGCCAAGGCCGACGCCCGGGAACTGCTGAGTACTGCCGATGAATACTTCTGAGTCCGGTCCACTGCGGTCCGCTGCATTCATGCTGGTCGCCCTGTTGGCGGCCGGTCCGCTTTCGGCGCAGACGACGCTGAAGATCGCGACCGTAACGCCCGAGGGCTCGGCCTGGATGCGCGACATGCGCGCCGCGGCCGCGGAGATCGGCGAGCGCACCGACGGGCAGGTGCAGGTGAAGTTCTACGGCGGCGGCGTGATGGGTGATGACTTGAGGGTGCTGCGGAAGATTCGAGTCGGCCAGTTGCAGGGAGCGGTGCTGACTTCCAGCGCGCTGGCCGGCCGGTATCCGGATGTGCTGCAGTACGGGCTTCCGTTGTTGTTCCGTTCGCGCGACGAGATGCTGTTCGTGCGCCAGCGGTTTGATCCGGTGCTGGCGGACGGTCTGCTGGACAGCGGCTACGAGACCTTCGGTTTCGGCAGCCTGGGCTTCGCCCGCATCATGTCGGGCAAGAACCCGGTGGTTCGGCTGGAGGATGCGCGCGGTCTGAAGATCTGGGTGCCCGAAGGCGACGATATCGGCTTGAGCGCCATGCGTTCGGTGGGTCTGGCCCCCGTCCAGCTTCCGATCTCGGACGTGCTGGTCGGGCTGCAGACGGGGCTTGTGGAGGTGATCGTGACGCCGCCTTCGGGCGCCATCCTGCTGCAATGGCACACTCGCCTGCGCTACGTCACGGACTTCCCCGTGGTGTTCGCCTTCGGCCTGCTGGCGATGGACAGGAGGGCCTTCGGCCGGCTGTCCGAACCCCACCAGGCGGTGGTCCGCGAGGTGTTCGGCGCGCTGGCCGCCCAGCTTGACCGCCGGGACGCCCAGGAAAACCTGGAAGCGGGGCAGGCGCTGAAGAATTCCGGGCTCGAATACCTGGCACCGACGTCCGACGAGGTTCTCCGCTGGCGCCGGGCTTTCACGCGGATCTACCCCGAACTGGTGCGCGAAGCCGGGATGTCGCGCGGCATGCACGAAGAAATCGTGCAGGCGCTTGACGATTTCCGCGGCGGATCGGGATCCGGCTGATCCACGGGCCGCGCTGGCGCTGACGGGAGTTCGCGGTGCCGGGCAGGGCGGGAAAGATGGCCGGTCGGCTGTTGACCGGCCTGCTGGCCACATTTCTGGGCGCCATGCTTGTTCTGGCGGCGGCGCAGATTCTCTGGCGCAACGTCTTTCGCATGTCGATTCCGCACAGCGAGCAGCTGCTGGAATGGCTGGTGCTGTGGATTGCGATGCTGGGCGCGATGGCCGCAAGTGTCGGCAGCCGCCACATCACGATAGACGCGCTTTCGCAGGTGCTTTCGGAGTCGGCCCGCAGGTGGGCCGGCGTTGCCGCTCAGTTCTTCGCGCTGGTTGCCTGCATGGCGCTGTTCCTGATCTGCGGGTCCTACTGGCTGGACACGATGAGCTACGGCGAGACCACGCTGGGCGGGCTGCCGCGGTGGGCGTTCGAGGCCGTCCTGCCGGCCGCCTTCGCCGTGATGGCGGGCGCCCATCTGGTCCACATGGTCTCGCTGCTGCGGCGCGGCCGCCTCGCCGGGGCCGCGGGGACGGCCGGTCCCTCCAAGGTGGGTTGAGCCCGTGCACTGGATCGTTCTCGGGCTGCTGGCCGTCCTGGGCGTGCCGCTTTTCGCGGTCATCGCGGGCGGCGCGATGCTGGGCTACCTGGGCGCGGACATACCGCTTGCCTCCATAGCCGTCGAAATCCTCGGCGTTGCGACCCTGCCCGCGCTGGTCGCCATTCCCCTGTTCTGCTTCGCCGGCTACGTGCTGGCGGAGAGCCCGGCGCCGAAGCTGCTGGTGCGCCTGAGCGAAGCCCTGGTGGGGTGGATGCCCGGGGGCCTGGCGGTTTTCGTGTTGGCCGTCTGCGCGCTGTTCACGGCATTCACGGGCGCGTCCGGCATCACCATCATCGCGATGGGCGCCTTGCTCTATCCGGCGCTGAAACAGGCGCGCTACCCGGAGGGATTTTCCCTCGGGCTGGTCACCACCGGCGGCAGCCTGGGGCTGCTGTTCGCGCCTTCCCTGCCTTTGATTCTCTACGGCGTCGTCTCCGAAACCCGCATCGACTCGCTGTTCAGGGCCGGCGTGCTGCCCGGCCTGGCCATGATCGTTCTCCTTGCCGCGTACTGCCTGTGGGTCAACCGCAGCGAACGCCGGCCGCTTTCCAGCTTCGATTGGCGCGAGGTCGCCGGCGCGGTCAGGGCCGCCGGCTGGGAGCTGCCGTTGCCGGTTATCGTGCTGGGCGGCATCTATTCCGGCTACTTCGCGATTTCCGAGGCGGCGGCGGTCACGGCGCTCTACGTCGTGATCGTGGAAGTGTTCATCCGCCGCGCCATTCCGCTTTCGCGCCTGCCGCTGATCATGCGCGATTCGATGACGCTGGTGGGCGGGATACTGCTGATTCTGGCCGTATCGCTGGCGTCCACCAACCTGATGATCGACGCCGAGGTGCCCCAGCGGCTGCTGGCGGTGGTGGGCGAGGTCGTGAGCGGACCCGTGACCTTCATGCTGGCCTTGCTGGTGTTCCTGCTGATCCTGGGCGCTTTCCTGGACATCTTCTCCGCCATCGTGCTGGTCGTGCCGCTGATCCTCCCGGTCGCGGCCCAGTTCGGCGTGCACCCGGTCCACCTGGGCATCATTTTCCTGGCGACCATGCAGCTGGGTTACCTTACGCCCCCCGTGGGCCTTAACCTGTTCATTGCGAGCTACCGGTTCGAGCAGCCGATCGTTCGCGTTTACCTGGCCAGCCTGCCGTTTCTGCTGGTGCTCATGGCAGCGGTGCTGCTGATCGCATTCTGGCCCTCGCTTTCCCTGTGGATGATCGGAACATGATTCGGAAAACAACCCTTGCATTGTGCGCCCCTGCGGTGCTCGCGTTCGCCGCCGGCGGGGCGCACGCGGACCTTGATTTACGTGAAATCCGCCTGCCGCCGGGCTTCGAGATCGAGGAGTACGTGAGCGGCTTGCGAAACGCCCGCGGGCTCGCGATCGGCGAGAACGGCACGCTGTTCGTCGGCACCCGCAACGTCGGGAAGGTGTACGCGGTGCGTAATCCGGGCGGACCCGGTCAGGAGACCATCGAACTGGCCTCGCGCCTGCTCCTGCCCAACGGCGTGGCGGTGCGCGGTTCCTCGCTGTTCGTGGCGGAGGTTCACCGCATTCTGGAATACGAGAACATCGAACAGCGGCTCGGGGAGGACATCAGCCCCACGGTGTTTCATGACGGCCTTCCCACCGCCCGGCATCACGGCTGGCGGGCCATGGGCTTTGCGCCCGACGGCTGGCTGTACGTGGCGGTGGGCGCGCCCTGCAACGTTTGCGACAGCTATGCGACGATCGAGCGTATTCCGGCGCAAGGCGGCGAACGCGAGGTCTATGCGCGGGGCGTGCGCAACAGCGTGGGTCTGGCCTGGCACCCGGAAACCGGCGAGCTCTGGTTCACGGAAAACGGACGGGACCTGATGGGCGACGACATCCCGCCGTGCGAGCTGAACCATGCTCCGCGCCCCGGCATGCACTTCGGTTTCCCTTTCTGTCATGGAACGGACATCCCCGAACCGGACGCAAAATGGGCGGCGCTGGGCGAATGCGCGTCGGCCACGCCGCCGGCGCAGGAACTGGGGCCTCACACCGCGCCGGTGGGACTTACGTTCTACACCGGCGACGCCTTTCCCGCCGAATACAAGGGGCGGCTGTTCATCGCCGAGCACGGCAGCTGGAACCGCAGCAAGAAGATCGGCTACCGGGTGATGATGCTCGAGCTCGAGGGCAATGAAGTCGTGAGCTACGAGCCGTTCGCGGAGGGCTGGCTGCGCGGCGAGGAGACTCTCGGACGGCCGGCTTACGTCATCGAGGATCGCGAGGGCAACCTGCTGATCAGCGACGACCACCGCGGCGTCGTCTACCGCGTCCGCTACACCGGCGCCTGACAGGGCGTATCCGGTACACTAGGCGCCGCAATTCTCAGGAGTAAAAACTCATGATCGGAAAGATATTTCGTGCTATCTGGACGGGTGTCGACGGTTTTCGGAAGGTCATCCACCTGGTCCTGATGATTTTCGTGTTCGTTTTGATGCTGGCGGCGCTGGGATCGGGCCAGACGCCCGTGAATATCAAGGACGGCACCGTCCTGCTCCTGAATCCCTCGGGCGTGCTGGTGCATGAACTCAGCGCCGGAGAGCTTGATCTGGAATTGCTGCGCATGAACGACGATCCGCCGCCCGAGACCCTGGTAAGGGACGTGGTGCGGGCGCTTCGGCACGCCGCGGGAGACGACCGGATCGCGGGCGTGCTGGTGGACATCGACGGCCTGGCCGGCGGCGGCTTCACCAAGCTGCAGGATGTCGCCGCGGCGATGCGCGAGTTTCGCGAGTCCGGCAAACCCATGATCAGCTATTCGAGCTGGTACGGACAAAGCGGCTATCTGCTGGCGTCGCAGGCGGACGAGGTGTTCGTGCACGACTACGGCGGGGTGGACATCCGGGGCATGGGCCGCTGGCGGATGTACTACGCCGAAATGTTCAAGAAACTCGGCATCGATCCGCACGTGTTCCGGATAGGCGAGTACAAGTCCTTCGTCGAGCCTTATTTCCGCAACAGCATGTCCGACGAGGACCGGCAGAGCGCCGAGCAGTGGCTGGGCGCGCTTTGGGGCGAGTATCAGCGCGAGGTTACCGGGGCCCGGGAGCTCGCCGCGGACGCGCTGGACCAGTACGCGGCGAATCTGACCGAGGCCCTGGAGGCGGCCGGGGGCGACCTGGCGCGGGTCAACCTGGAAGCCGGCCTGATCGATGCGATACACAACGATGAGACCTTCACGGAATACATGAAGGAACGCTTCGGCGATTCCGACGACGGCGAATACCACAAGGTCGGGTTCGCGAACTACCTTACGGTGGCCGACCGCGAGAACCCGCCGTACTCCGACGACGAAAACAAGGTGGGCGTGGTCGTGGTGGCCGGTCCCATTATTGACGGCAGCGCCGGTCCCGGCGCCGCCGCCGGCGACAGCATCGCCAAGCTGGTCCGCCATGCCGCCGAGGAGGAAGACATCAAGGCCCTGGTGCTGCAGGTGGACAGCCCGGGAGGCAGCGCATTCGCGTCCGAAGTGATTTCCGGCGCCGTGGCGACCGTCACCGAAGCGGGCAAGCCGGTTGTGGTTTCCATGAGCAGCGTGGCGGCCTCCGGCGGTTACTACGTCGCCGCCGAGGCCGACGAGATCTGGGCCTATTCGGGAACCATTACCGGGTCGATCGGAGTGGGGGCGGTGTTCTTTACCGCACCCAGGCTTCTGGAGCGCATCGGCTTCACCGAAGACGGCCTGGGGACCACGCCGCTTTCGGAACAGGGCCGCATCGGGCGGGACCTGGACGAAAGCCTGCGGCGCCAGGTGGATTCGCAGATCGGCAGGGTATACGAGCGGTTCGTGGGCCATGTCTCGCAGGGCCGGGGCATGACCTTTGAGGAAGTGGACGGTATCGGCCGCGGTCGGGTCTGGATCGGCTCCGACGCCGCGTCCATCAACCTCGTTGACAATATCGGCACGCTGGAAGACGCGGCCGAAAGCGCCGCCGGGCTGGCCGGCCTGGAAGAGGGCGAGTACAGCGTCGAGCGGATCAAGCGCAAGCGCCCGTTTTTAACGGGCCTGAGCGAATTCTTCCAGTTGCGCCTGGCGAGGCTCAAGCAAAGGCTGGGCATCGGCTCGGAGCCGGACCGGTTCATGGACGCGGTCCAGCAGGCGAGAAAGATATTGAACGCCGAACTGGACCAGTTGGCGCAGCTCAATGATCCGCGCGGCTTTTACTACCATTGCGGAACCTGCGCTGCCTATTGAGCATTTTCCCACCTGAGAGCTTCGTTCCCTCCGACTGAGGGTAGGCCCGCGACCCGATGCTTGTAGCCGAAAACGTAACCTACAGCTACTGGGGGCAGGAGAAGCCCGCGGTCCGCGAGGCTGGCGTGCGGGTTTCGCCGGGCAGCATCGTGGCGCTGGTGGGGCCGAACGGCGCCGGAAAGACCACGCTGATCCTGTGCCTTGCGGGCCTGTTCGAGCCTCACGCGGGCCGCATCGCCCGGCATGGCGCCGACGTCCGTCACGGCCTTCGCCGGCACCGGGCGCGCACCGGGTTTCTGTCCGAGCACTATGGGCTCTATTCCGGGCTGACCGCGCGCCAGAGCATGGAATACGCGGCGCAGTCCCGGGCGGGCGCGTTTCCCGAACTGCTTTCGCCGGCACCGCGCAACGAGGCGATCGAACAGGTGGCCGAGGAGTGCATGGTGGCGGACCTTCTGGACAAGGACCTCGACACGCTCTCGCGCGGGCAGCGCCAGCTTCTTGCGATGGCCGAGGTTGAGGTCTCGCGCCCCCCGCTGCTGCTCCTCGACGAACCGGCATCGGGGCTGGACCCCGATCACCGCGAGCAACTGGCGGCCGGGCTGGAAAAGCTGCGCGAAGGAGGCCGCGCGATCCTCGTTTCCTCGCATATCCTGGCGGAACTGGAGGAATACGCCACCGACCTGGTGGTGATGCAGGAAGGGGCGACCCTGCCGCAGCAGCGCGGGTTGTCGCCCGGCAGCCTTCGAGACGTGTATCGGCGTCTCCGCGATGAGGCGCGTGGCGGCGGTCATGAGTGAACTCGTCGCTCGCCTGAACCCCGAACTCCTGCGCGGATGGCGGGCGGAAGCCACGCGATTGCGCCTGGCGATAACGCTGCTGCTCTCGGCAGGGGTGGCCTGGTGCATCCAGTTAGCCTGGGACTGGTCCGCGCTGGGCCGCGCCGGGGCCGTAGCGTTCGGCATATTCAGCTTTGTCGTCACGCCCATCAGAATCGTCGGCGCGATCGCGGAAGAGCACAACCGGCACACCTGGCAGCGCCAGCGGATGAGCGCGCTCAGTCCGGCGCAATTGATGCTGGGCAAGGCTTTCGGCGCTACCGCACTGACCGACCTGGCGGCGCTTTGCGCGCTGGTCTGCTGGGGGCTGGGGGTGTACGTGCCGGCGGACAATCTGGTTCTCCTGGGTGGTGTAGCTCCGCCGGAAGCAGCTGTGGAGATAGCGGAGCGAATGCGCGCCGGGTTCCCGCTGAACGCCTGGCTGATGGTTTGCGCCAACCTGTTCACGCGCTTCCTCGCGCTGGCGCTGGCGATCCGCAACTGCGACCGGTCCAGGGCGGCGCGCGGCCGGTCCTTTGTCGTCGCGATCCTGCTGGCCCTGTTGCTGACCAGTCCGCTGACGGCCCTGAAGGAAGGCTTGACCGGCTGGCTCTCCGAGGACACGTTCGCCACGCCGCTATGGTTCGGTTTCCTGCCCATGAACGGCGACGCCTTCTGGGCCGCAAGCGGGCTTGCATTCGTCGCGTTCGCGGCGTGCTGGTGCTGGTGCGCGGCCCGCGAGACCCTCAGCGGGAGCCGTTTCGCGGTTGAAGCCCTGGTGATTGGACTCGGCGTGGGCCTGTGGTGGGCGGGCACGGCCTATGCGGCCGGCTCCCCCGCACGGGTGGCGTTGATTGAAGGCGGCTATGGGCCGGGCCGGTACGCTACCGCGACCCTGCTGTTGATCCTGACGGCCATCGCTTACCTGTGGGGCGTGGCGGAACGCGTGGACCGAAGGCGCGCTCGGGAATTCCTGGCCGCGCCAAGCTTGCGGGCCATGCCCGCCTGGTTGCTTATCCTGCTGCTGGCGGACGTCACCGTCGGCGTGCACCTGGTTGCCGGAATTTTCGCAACGGGCGGGGAGCTGGGCTACATGCAACAGAATTTCTGGGCCGTGAGCCTGCTCGGGTTCCTGGTGCGCGACATGGGCATCCTGTTCCTGGTGCTGGCCGGAAGGGTCCGCCGCTGGCCCGAGCTGGCCGCGCTGGCCTCCTGGCTGGTGCTGGGCCTGTTTATTCCAGGAGCCCTGAGCGGGGCCGAGGCTGCCGTGGGAACATTCGAGCTGTACCTGCTGTTTTCTCCGATCGCATTGCAGGAAGCGACGGGTCATCTCGTCATCGGGGCGGTTTCGGCCTGGGCGCAGGCAGGCCTGGTGGTATGTTGGCTGATCTGGCGCGGCCGCGCGCACGGAGGTAATGAATATGTCGAAAGCAACGCGTAGGGCATTTGTCGGAGGGGCCATAGCGGCCGCGGGACTGCGGGGCGCGGGGGCGCATGAACGGCCGGAGGACAGTGTCCTGTTCGTCCTCGTGCACGGCACCGGTCACGGCGGCTGGTGCTGGAAATTCGTGCGGGACATACTCGACGAACAGGGGCATCGGGTCTACACGCCCACACTGACCGGCTGCGGCGAGCGCTCGCACCTGCTCCACCCCGACATCGGGCTGGAGCTTCACATTCAGGACATCGTGAACGTGCTGGAATGGGAAGAACTCGAAAACGTGGTGCTGGTGGGTCATTCCTACGCCGGGCTGGTGATTTCCGGCG
>JAPPHC010000079.1 GCA_028821145.1 Gammaproteobacteria bacterium
ACTTCGACCTGGGCGAACACAGCCGCTCCGATGTCGCCGTGACCGTTTCCGGCCCTCTGTTTGGTATGGACACCGTCAAGGCCATGGTGAGCGTCCGTTCCTACAGTTTTGGCGGCGAGTGGAAGAATGTGGCTATTGGGGAGGACAATGCCACGATCGGCGACGAGAAGACAAGGGCCATCTCCGGCAAGGTGCTGTTCGAGCCTTCGGAAAACCTCACGCTTACGTTGTCCGCATCCTACGCGGAAGACGATGACGGCCCGCCGCCGACCTGGAGCCTGCCTGATTCCTACGATAATTGCCTGTTCTACAACTCCACGATTCCCGTGGGCTACGTTTGCGGGGAACTTCCGGACGACCTGGAAACCATCGCGCAGAACAACAAGAGGGTCGCGGAGCGTTTCGGCGTCCCGGTCGGACAGTTCCAGGTTACGCGCCGCTACACGGCTGAACTGGATTACGTGACCAGCAATGACTGGGAATTCGAATTGCGGGCCGGCACCAATCAGCAAGTCTTCGAAGAGCTTCACGATGCAAGTTGGAGCGAAAGCATGGGTGTTCCCAATGGCTTCGGCGGGACCGGCGGGTTGTTCTTCGGTTCCGTTGGCCAGCTCGAAGCGAACCGCGCCTGGCAGGCCTTCCAGGACAAGAGCCTGCAACTGAAAGTCACCGCTCCGGGGTCCGACAGGTGGTCGGCTTTCGTGGGCGCCTCGTATTATGAGCATGACCTCGTCAGCCGTAACCTGCGGATAACGCCCTCTCGCCCATACGGCGAAGCCGGCGGTTCCCGCCATATCGAAAATGTCTCCGTATTCGGCAGCTTGACTTACAGCCTCACCGACCGGCTGGCTCTGGGTCTGGATCTTCGCTGGCAGAAGGACGACGTGCTGGAGAGCACCGCCATATTCAGACCGCAAACGGAAGCCGAGATTCCGCGTTTGGGCTCAAGCCAGAACATCGACGCGTACCGGTTCGACACTGCGAGTTTCAAGCGCACCCTGCCGCGTTTCATCGTGGACTACAAACCCAATGAAGACACTACGCTATACGGCGTCATATCTCAGGGCAACAAACCCGGGTACTTCAACACTCGCGCCGTCGCGATCAACCTCGGCATAGATCCGGCGGTGAAGGAAGAGACACTCTGGAACTACGAATTGGGAGCCAAGACCCTGTGGATGGACGGCCGCCTGCTGCTGAATGTGGCCGCGTACTACCTGGACTGGAAGAACCAGCAGATCCGCCAGACGTTCCTGAACGCCCAGGGCCAAGCCTCGACCATTGCCACCAACGCGGGCAAGACGGAGGTGTACGGGCTGGAACTCGAGTCCAGCTTTGTCGTTTCGGAGCGATGGGTCCTCTCCGGGTCCGTTGCTTTCGCGGATCCCGAGTACAAATTCTTTGTGGAGGAAACCTTTGCCCCGCAACTTGGCACGGACTCCGATCTTGCCGGCAACGAGCCCTACCGGTATCCCGATTGGCAGATCCAGATATCGGCGAACTACAACCAATCGGGCGTGATTAACGACTGGGACTTCTTCGCCCGGAGCGATCTGAACATGACCGGGGAACGCTGGTCGGAAATCTACAACCTGTCCTACATCGGCTGGGAATACAAGTGGAACCTGCGCGCGGGCCTTGAGAACGCGAACTGGAAGCTGACGGCATACGTCAACAACATTCTCGATGACCGCACACTGGCCGGCTCGTTCCGCTTCCGCGACCTGCGGCGTTTCGTACGCTTTGATCAGACCACGGGTTCATACACCTTCCCGTATGCGCAGCTGGTCAACCTGAATCGCGGGCGTCACTTCGGCGTGAACATCAGCTACAGCTTCTAGCGTTCTCGCGCCACGTCACTTGAAAAAGCCCCGGCCCGTTCCGGGGCTTTTTCTTTGGGCCGAGGGCAACGGCACGTTTTTGACATAAACTGACAGCACAGAACACGATGCCGCCATCGGCGGTTTGGAACGGGGGGTTCCTGGCGAAATCTCGTAATGGCGACGCGCAAATCTTCTTCTTCTTCGGCCCGACCTGCCGACCCCGAAGCTCCCGGAACGGAATATCCCGGATCCGGCGAACCGATCGCCGTGGTGGGCATGGCCTGCCGTTTTCCCGGCGCGCCGAGTATTGAGTCTTTCTGGCAATTACTCAAGGAGGGCGGCAACTCCATAAGCGAGTGGACCCCCGGATCGGAACACGAACGATTCGGGCAACTCTTTCCCGACGAAGCGGTGCGCAGCGAAGGCTGCCGCTTTGGGGCTTTCGTTGACGATATCGACCAGTTCGACGACTCGTTCTTCCGCATATCTCCGGTCGAGGCGTCCCTGCTGGATCCGCAGCAGCGGATGATGCTGGAGACGAGCTGGCAGGCGCTCGAGGACGCCGGCATCGACCCCGACCGGCTCAGGGAAAGCCGCACCGGCGTCTATACCGGCATCAGCAACGACGAGTATCGAATGCTGGTGGTGGACTCGAGCAAGCCCGCCGAGGCGGCCTCCTGCCTGTACGCCCTGAGCGGAACCAACCTGAACGGCGCCGCCGGGCGGGTTTCCTTCGTGCTGGGACTCATGGGTCCGGCGAAGGCGGTTGATGCCGCCTGCGCCTCATCGCTGGTGTCGATACATGACGCGGTGGCGGACTTGCAGCAGGGCAAGGCCGACCTGGCGATTGCGGGCGGGGTGCAGGCGATCCTGAACGGCCGGATTTACGAATTGCGCGCCGACGCGATGATGTTGTCCCCCGAGGGGCAGTGCAAGACCTTCGATGCGTCGGCCGACGGCTATGTCCGCGGAGAGGGTTGCGGCGTGGTTGTTTTGAAACGGCTGAGTGAGGCTGAAGCTGACGGCGACCGGATCTGGGCCGTCATCCGGGGCTCCGCCGTGAACCACGGGGGCGCCAGCGTAGGCCTGACGGTCCCCAACACGCCGGCGCTGGAAAGGGTGATCGAGGAGGCCCTGTCACATGCGGGCGTCCAGGCCAGGGAAGTGGATTACCTGGAAGCGCATGGGACCGGGACCACCGTCGGCGACCCGATCGAAATCGACGCCGTGGCGGCCGTCTACGGCCGGGCGCGCAAGACGAACGGTCCGCTGCTGATCGGTTCGGTAAAGACCAACGTGGGTCACCTGGAGTCGGCGGCCGGCGTGGCGGGGCTGATCAAGGCCGTGCTGGTCGTGAATCAGGGCGTGATTCCCAAACATCTGCATTTGCACGATCCCAATCCGCGCGTCGATTGGGACAGCCTGCCGCTCAAGATTACGACCGAAATGCTGGACTGGCCGGGCGATGGAAGTCGGCCGCGCCTGGCGGGCGTGAACTCCTTCGGGATATCCGGCACAAACGCTCACCTGATCGTTGAAGAGCACCGGGAACCAAGCGGACAGAGCGGAGCGATAAACGGGACAGCCGACGTGGCCGGCCGCGAGCGAGCGGTTGCGGTTTCGATGCCGGACGGCGTTTCGCACCTGCCGGTCCCGGAACGGCAGTCCACGTCACGCCGCTGGCGTCTACTGCCGCTCTCGGGCAAGTCCCCCGCGGCGCTCGGGGAACTGGCGGCTGCGCAGGCGGCGGGCGTGTTCAGTCTGGAGGACGGGATGCTCCTTGCCGAAGCGAGGGGCTCGCTGCTGTCGGCGACCGAGCCGGGCGCCATGGCGGCGGTCTTCGCTCCGGCCGAACAGGTTGCTTCCGAGGTGGAATCCGCCAACGCCGCTTCGGGAGGCGTCGGTGTGAATATTTCCGCGTACAACGGCACTCACCAGGTGATCAGCGGCCCGACGGCGGAAATCGAAGAGATATCCGGGCGTCTGGAAGCCCGGGACGTACGCGTTCGGCGCCTGAATACGTCGAGGGCTTTTCACAGCGCCCTGATGGAGCCGGCGCTGGATGCCCTCGAAGCGGTACTGGACCGCTTGTCGGTCGAGCCGCCTGGCGTGAATTTCGTCAGTAACCTGACCGGCCGGGCGCTCGGGGCGGACGAGGCGCTCGACGGCGCCTACTGGAGGCGGCACGCTCGCGAGGCCGTCGCGTTCGTGGACGGCGTTCGCACGCTGGACGGCCTGGGAGTGGACCTGGTCATCGAGATCGGGCCGCGGGCGGTACTGTCGTCGATGACCTTGTCGGCATGGCCGGAACCGGCGCAGGGATCTGCGCCGGCGGTCCTGGCAAGCCTTCGGCCGCCTGCGGACGGCGCGTCCGGGGCATCGGACGGCGGGGAATTCACGGAAGCGGTTGCAGCCGCCTACAAGCTCGGACTGCCGATTCGATTCTCCGGACTGTTCGCGGGCGAGAACCGGCGCAGGATTTCCCTGCCGGGCTATCCGTTTCAACGACGCCGGCACTGGCTGGAGGCTCCGGCAAGACGACGCGGGAGCGCCGGCCATCCCTTGCTTGGCGTGCGCCGCGAATCGGCCGGCGGCGAAGTAACCTTTGAAACCGAACTGTTCCCGTCCGATCCGCCCTGGATGAGCGACCACCGTGTGTTCGGGCGCATCGTGGCTCCCGGCGCGGTCTACGGCGCCATGGCGGCATCGGCCGCGCTTGCCGAAGGGAGCGAATCGATCATCGTCGAGGACATGCAACTGCACAATCCGCTCGTCTTCGAGGAGGAGGACGAGGGAGAGCCGGCAACAGCCGCGAGGACGGTGCAACTTGCGATCGACAAATCCGAACCGGCGGCGCCCGGGGTCGTCCGGATATTCAGCAAGGGCATCGAAGGGGACTGGACCTTGCATGTCGAAGGCCGGCTGGCGGATGCCCGGCGGTCCACCGACGACGGCGAGTCGATCGATCTCGAACAACTCAGGGCCGACCTGAAGCCGGCGGATGTTGACGCCTACTACCGCCAGAGGGCCGGCACCGGCGTCAATCTCGGACCGTTCTTCCGCACGCTGAAGCGGGTCTGGTCGGGCCCCGGCGAGGCCCTGGGCGAAGTTTCGCTGCCGGAAGCCTTTGAAAGACACGGCCTGGACGTTCATCCGCTGGTCCTGGATGGTTGCTTCCAGGTGTTCGGCACGGCCCGACAGCTCGAGCAGTCCGAGGGCGCCGCCGCCTATCTTCCCTTCGGCTGGGAGCGGCTGTGGCTGGCGGGGCGACTGCCGGACCGCGTGTACTGCCATGTGCGTCTGAGCGACGCGTCGCGCGCCGCGGATGCGGATTCCGACGCAGCACCGGAGACCCTGAACGGCGAGCTTCGGATCTACGACCCCGACGGGTTGCTGATGGGGCGCCTGAGCGGTTACTCCATCAAGCGGGCGACGCGGGCGGCCCTGCTGTCGGCGATTGAAGGCGTAAAGGAACTCCTGTACGAGGTGGACTGGCGTGAGCAACCGCTTGCTCCCGGTATCGTTTCCGCCGGGTTCTTTCCGGAACCCGCGGCCATAGCGGCCCGCTCGCAACTGTTCGCCGACTACCTGCGTGATGCGGGTGTCGATCCGCAGGGCCGGACCGATCTGCTCGAAGACCTTGAGCAGTGGTCGCGTTCGCGCGCTCTTGCCACGCTTGAGGAAATGGGATGGCAGCGGAAGACGGGAGACGTCGTCGATCCCGAAAAACTGGGCCCGGACATGGGCGTTCTGCC
Organism: Gammaproteobacteria bacterium; assembly: GCA_028821145.1. Lineage (GTDB taxonomy): Bacteria > Pseudomonadota > Gammaproteobacteria > Steroidobacterales > Foliamicaceae > Foliamicus. The sequence continues at coordinate 5,579 of JAPPHC010000079.1, forward strand.
CGAGCACGCGCGCCTGTTTCGCCGCATGTTCGAAATGCTCGCGAAGTCCGGAGTGCTGGAAGAGACCGATGCGGGCTTCCGCGTGCTCCTGGGACCCGAAGATCCCCTGCCCGCGGAGATGCCGCGAGACCTGGATGAGTGGACCGAACGGATGAGGGGAACCTATTCCCACGGTCTCACCGAAGTCGGGCTGTTCGAACGGTCGGGCAAGGCCCTGGGCGAGGTGCTTCGCGGCAAGGAGGATGCCCTCACCCTTCTGTTCAGCAGCGGCGAGCCGACCGCGGCCGACCTGTACCTGAAGGCGCCGGTGGCGCGTGCGGCGAACGGGTTGCTGGCCGAGGCCGTGCGCGCCCTGGTGGCCGCTTTGCCCGGCGACCGGCGCCTGCGGGTGATCGAAGTCGGGGCGGGCACCGGATCCGCCACCGCTTCGGTCCTGCCGGAACTGCCCGAAGGACGCTTCGATTACATCTACACGGACATTTCCGCGGGATTCTTTGCCGAAGCGGAAGCGAGGTTCGGCGACGCCGGCGGTTGTATCCGCTATGCGCCCCTGGATATCGAGAAGGATCCGGCCGCGCAGGGCTTCGACCCGCACGGGTACGACCTGATTATTGCCTCGAATGTTCTCCACGCAACAAGATATCTGGAAGATACGCTGACACATTGCCGGGAACTTCTTGCCCCGTCGGGTCAATTGGTCGCGCTGGAGAACCTCACCGGGCTGGGCTGGATGGACCTGACCTTCGGACAGTTGGACGGCTGGTGGCGGTTCGCCGACGACTACCGTCCCCACCATGCCCTGGCCACGCCCGAGATCTGGAGGCAGGCGCTGGGCGACGCCGGTTTCGAGGCAGTGGAAGTGCTGGGCGTCGACGAGAAGGATCCGAACCGGACCCTGGACAAGGGCGTCATCGTGGCCCAGGGACCCGAGAAAGTGAGCGAACCTCCGGGCGTATGGATTCTGGCTGCGGACGCTCAGGGATTCGGGGCCGGCCTGGCGAGCGACCTGGCTGCGCGCAACCAGACGGTATTGCTGGCCGGGGCGGAAGCGCCGGCGAACGGAGAGCAGCCCGGAGGCGGTCCGGGAGTGTTCGAGATCGCCGTGGACCCGGACGACAGGGATTCCTGGCGCTCGCTAATCGAGAAACTTTCCGTCGATGTGCCGCTGCGTGGAATTGTCCACCTTGCCGGACTCGACGGCCACGGGGAGCAGGCCTCCACCGAGGAGATCGCGGCCGACGTGCGCCGGGCCGGAACGAGCGCCCTGGCGCTGGTTCAGGGAGTGATTGACTCGGATGCGATACCGTCCGGCGGCCTGTGGTTGGTGACTCGTGGCGCGCAGGTCCTTGAGCGCGAACGCGGCGGCGAACTGTCCGGCTCGATGCTCTGGGGTTTCGGCAAGGGTGTCGCCCGCGAGGCGCCGCATCTCCAGCCCAGGATGATCGACCTCGATCCCGGCCAGGGCGCCGAAGCCGATCTCGTCAATGAACTGATGTATCCGGATTCGGAGGATCACATTGCGCATCGCCGCGGAAGGCGGCTGGCGGCCCGTCTGGTTCGGGACGGCGCCGGCGCCGAGCGGCTGGAGCTGCCGGACGACCCGGACTGGGTCCTGGCGCCCGACCCGGACGGCGTGTTCGAGAGGCCCTGTGTGCAGCCCCTGCCGGAGCGTTCGCTTGAGCCGGACGAGGTCCGGGTGCAGGTGGAGGCTGCCGGGCTCAACTTCTGGGATGTTTTCCGGTCGCTCGGATTCATCGAGGAGGGCATGCTCGGCCGGGAAATGTGCGGACACGTCCTGGACGTGGGCTCCGGCGTGTCCCGCGTGGCGGCCGGCGACCACGTGGTCGGAATGGGTTTCGGCGCGTTCGGAGGGGAGATGGTCACGCACGGGGAACTCGTCGCCGCGGCGCCGGACGGACTCTCGGTGAGCGAACTTGCCACGATTCCCAGCGCCTTCGTTTCGGCTGCGCTGTCATTTGAGTTCACGGGGCTGGAGGCCGGCGAACGGGTGCTGATCCATGCCGGCGCGGGCGGCGTGGGCCTGGCGGCCATCCAGTGGGTGCAGGCCGCGGGAGCGGAAGTGTTCGCTACCGCCAGCGCGCCCAAGCGGGACTATCTCCGCTCTTTGGGCGTGGAGCATGTCTTCGACAGCCGCACGACGGCGTTCGGAGATGAGATTCTCGAGGCCACCGGCGGCGAGGGCGTCGATGTGGTGTTGAACAGCCTGACGAGCGAGGGCTACATCGATGCGAGCCTGGCCTGCCTCAAGCAGGGCGGCCGGTTCGTGGAAATGGCTCGGCGGGACATCCTGAGCGAGAAGGAAATGGCCGCCGTGCGGCCCGACGTGCCCTACCACATCCTGGAGCTGGATGTTCTGAAGAAGACCGAACCGGCCAGGGTGGGCAAGGTCCTGCGGAACGTGATGGGTCGGGTTGCGGCGGGCGAACTGCAGCCGATCATTCACAGCAGATGGCCGCTGGCCGAAGCCGGCGCGGCGCTGAGCTTCATGCGCTCGGCCCGGCACCTCGGAAAAATCGTGGTGACCAACCCCCCGGTCAAGGACGGCCGGTTGCGGCAGGACCGTACCTACCTGGTGACGGGCGGCCTGGGAGGAATCGGTTGCGCGGTGGCCGAATGGCTTGCGGAACGCGGCGCTGGGACGATAGTCCTGAACGGGCGGCGCGCTCCGGACGATACGGCCGAAAAGACCATCGGCGCGCTCAGGGACCGCGGCGTTCGGGTGGAAGTGGAACTGGCGGACGTGACCGATACGGCGGCGATCGATCGGATGCTGGCCCGCATGGATGAGGAACTGCCGCCGCTCGCGGGCGTGATTCACAGCGTGGGCGTGCTGTCGGACGGCGCACTCACCAACCAGAGCTGGGAGCGTTTCGAGCAGGTGCTCTGGCCGAAAGTGCTGGGCGCCTGGCATTTGCATCGAGCGACGCTGGGCCGCGACCTGGACATGTTCGTGTTGTTCTCGAGCCGGGTGGGCGTCATGGGCAATCCCGGCCAGGCCAACCACGCCGCGGCCAATGCCTTCCTGGATCAGCTCGCCGGGCATCGCCGGGCGCTGGGTCTGGCGGGCCAGGCCATAGCATGGGGCGCCTGGTCGGAGATCGGCGAGGCGGCGGAACAGCGCGAGCGCATAGACCGCCAGCGCTCGGCGCTCGGCGGACGCTGGTTTACTCCGCAACAGGGGATCAGGGCGTTCGATCGGCTGGTACGTCAGGACGCCACCCATTCGGTGGTGATGTCCATGGACTGGTCGGTTTTCGAGGGGGCCGTCGAAGAACCGCCGATCCTGGTGGAAGACCTGTTGTCGGCCGCCTCCGAGGCAACGGCCGATGCCGCGGCGGGACCGGACGATCTGCTGTCCATGCTGAGGAGTTCGCCCGCGGCGGCGCATGAAGACCTGCTCGCTTCTTTCCTCCAGAAGGAAGTGCAGGCGGTCCTGAGACTGCCGTCGGCGCCGGCGCCAACGGTAGGCTTCTTCGATCTCGGGATGGACTCGCTGATGGCCGTGGAACTCCGGAACCGGGTGAACCGGGCGTTTGCCGGGGAGTATGTGGCGTCCAACACCGCCGTTTTCGACTATCCGGACATCACGCAACTTGCCGGCCATATGGCCGAGCAACTCGGCGACCTGGGGACCGCACCCGCGCCCCAGGCCGAGCCGACGCCGGAACCTCGCCCGCAACCCGGGCCCCGCGTGGAGCCTCGCCCGCAACCTGGTGCGGCGGCGCCGCGTGAAGAAGACGGCATTGCCATCGTCGGCATGGCGTGCCGTTTCCCGGGGGCGCCGGATATTGCGGCGTTCTGGCGCCAGCTCGAAGACGGCGGTACCGGAATTACCGACGGCCGTGCGGGTTCGGGTCCCTGGTCCGATGGCGCGCGAGATTGGCCGCCCGAATTCGCCGCCTACCGCAAGGGCGGGTTCGTGGACGAGATCGACAAGTTCGACGCGAGGTTCTTCCGCATTGCGCCGATCGAGGCGCGCATGCTGGACCCGCGGCAGCGAATGCTGCTGGAGACGAGCTGGCAGGCCGTGGAAGACGCGGGAATGGACTCGGACCGCTTGCGCGGGAGCCGCACCGGCATATACGTCGGCCTGGCTTCGAGCGAGTACCGGGACCTGATGAAATCCGGCGAAGCGGGCGTGAGCTACCTCGGTACCGCCACCAGCATGACGGTGGGCCGTGTTGCCTATCAACTGGGCCTGGAAGGCCCGGCGGTTCCGGTGGAACTGAACTGCGCGTCGTCGCTGATTGCCGCGCACCAGGCGGTAATGGCCCTGCGCTACGGCGAAGTGGACCAGGCCCTGGTGGGGGGCGTGAACACGCTCCTTTCGCCCGCCGTGACCCGGGAGATGGCGGAGTTGGGCATGTTGTCGCGCCACGGTCAATGCAAGGCCTTCGATGCTTCCGCGGACGGTTTTGTCCGAAGCGAAGGCTGCGGCATGCTGGTTCTGAAACGGCTCGGTGAAGCCGAGGCCGACGGCGACCGCATCTGGGGCGTGATCCGCGGCTCCGCGGTCAACCAGAACGGGGCCAGCGCAGGTCCCACCACGCCCAATGGCCAGGCCCAGCAACGGGTCATCGAGACGGCGCTTTCCAGGGCCAACATGGCGCCGTCGGCGGTGGACTACCTCGAGGCGCATGGGGCCGGATCCGCTCTCGGAGACCCGATCGAGGTGCATGCCGCAGCGGCTGTCTACGGAAGGGGACGCGAGTCCGACAGGCCGCTGCTGATCGGCTCGGTGAAAGCCAACATCGGCCATCTCGAAGCGGCTGCCGGCGTTGCCGGCCTGATCAAGGCCGTGCTGGCGATGAAGCGCGGGATGATTCCCGGTCAGTTGCACTTCCATGACCCGAACCCCAACCTCGACTGGGACGAGCTTCCGGTACGCGTCGTTTCGGACAAGACGCCCTGGCCCGGCAATTCCGAACGGCCGCCCAGGTCGGGCGTGAGCGCATTCGGAATATCGGGAACGAACGCGCATGTGGTGCTGGAGGGGCACGCCGCTAACGGGACCGGCCCCGGCGGTGCGGCCGATCCCGCGGGCGCCCTTATGCGCGTGTCCGCTTCCGAGCCGGAGCGTTTCGCGGAACTGGAGCCATCGCGCGTAGAGGATTCTCGCGACCGGAGCGTCAGAATGCTTCCTCTCTCGGGCAAGTCGGAGGACGCCCTTCGGCAGCTGGCGAAGCGGTATCTCGAATGGCTCGACCGGCGCTCGGAAGAAACGCTCTCCGAATTGGACATGGCGGCCCTTCTGGCCGACATGGCATGGACGGCGGCGGTGGGACGGACTCATTTCGATTGCCGGGCCGGCCTGGTATTCGAGGATGCCGAATCGCTGCGGCAGGAACTCAAGACGCTCGCAAACGGCGGCGCCGGGCAGGGGAAACGCGCCACCGGCGCGTCTTCGGCAGCCAGCCCGGAATCCGCGAAGCTGCGCACGCTTGTCGAGGAGGTAGCGAAGGAGTACGAAGCAGGGGCGTCCGTTTCCTTCGATGGCCTCTTTGCGGGAGAGGAGCGCCGCCGCATCTCGGTGCCGGGCTATCCATTCCAGCGCCGAAGCTATTGGATCAATTCCTAGTGTCGTTTCAAACAGACGCCTTCGCTCCCCTGGAGCCGTAGAACGTGAATACCGAAGCGTCGGGCCTGCGCTACCAGGTCGACGAACGGCCGCCCCTGCCGCTCACGATTGGCCTGGGAGCGCAGCTCGCCGCCCTCAATCTCGCCGCCATCATGCTGATACCCACCGTGGTCATGCGGGCCGCGGGTCAGCCGGAGGCTTACGTTTCGTGGGCCGTCGGGGCGTCGGTGGCGATATGCGGACTGACCACGATCCTGCAGGCGTTCCGGTTCGGGCGGATCGGAGCCGGGCACATGCTGCTCATGGGATCTTCCGGGGCTTTCGTCCCGGTGTGCGTTGCGGCGCTGGTCCAGAGCGGCCCCGCAATGCTCGCAACGCTGGTCGTCGCTGCCTGTCTGGTTCCACTGGCGCTTTCCTGGCGGCTTTCCCTGTTCCAGAGGGTCCTTACCCCTTCCGTCTGCGGCGTCGTGGTCATGCTCATACCGATCAGCGTGCTTCCGATCGTTGGCGACATGCTTACCGTTTCGGCGGTGGAAGGTCGGGCTTTGCCGGTTGTTCTGAGCGCGGCCGCGACGGTGACCGTGACCGTGGGGATCGCGCTCGCGGCCACCGAATCCCTGCGCCTGTGGGCGCCGGTCATCGGCGTGGGGGCAGGGTCGGCCCTTGCCGTTTTCTTCGGCTTGTACGATTTCGGGCGGGTGGTCCAGGCCGGGTGGGTCGATCTGCCGTCGGCGCAATGGCCCGGCCTCGCCTTCGGACCGGAGTTCTTTACGCTGCTTCCGGGGTTCCTGCTGGCGGGCGTGATCGCTTCGGTGCGGTCCATCAGCGGCGCAATCGCCATTCAGCGCGTATCGTGGCGCCGCAGCCGGGCGCTGGATTTTCGGGCCGTGCAGGGCGCGGTGGCCGTGGACGGCGTGGCCAGCTTCTTGTCCGGCCTCGCCGGCACCGTGCCGAATACGACCTATTCGGTCAGCGTCTCGCTGGCCGAACTCACCGGCGTTGCGGCCCGCGTGGTCGGCGTTGTGGCCGGGGCCGTGTTCGTGGCGCTTATGTTGTTTCCGAAAGCGTTCGCGGCAATCCTGGCCATCCCCGATTCCGTGATTGCGGCCTACATGATCATCCTGATGGCGACCCTGTTCATGGTTGGCGTAAGGATGGTGCTGCAGGACGGTATGGACTATCGCAAGGCCCTCATTGTCGGGCTTGCCCTGATGGTCGGCGTCAGTTTCCAGTACGGACTGGTATTCCCCCGGCAGGTATCAGCATTTGCCGGAGGCCTGTTCGCCAACGGAATGAACGCCGGCGGCGTGACCGCCATTGCCTTGAGCCTGTTCGTGGAATTGACCCGTCCGCGCAAGCGGCGCCTGGACACGGTATTGGATTTATCGGTCCTGGCGGAGATCAGGAGCTTTCTCGGGGAGTTCGCGTCGCACGGCGGTTGGGGCGCCGAGATGGTCGATCGACTTGAAGCCGTCAGCGAGGAGGCGGTCCTGATCCTGCTCAGGGAGGACGACGGCGCCGGCGAATCGGACCGGCGGCGCCTGCTGATCCGCGCCTCCAGGGAGGAGGGCGCCGCGATCCTGGAATTCATCGTTACTCCGAGAGGAGAGAACATCCAGGACCGGCTTGCGCTTCTCGGCGACCAGACGGACTCCTCCTCCGTTGAACAGGAGGTTTCGTTGCGCCTGCTGCGGCGCTTGTCGTCGTCCGTTCGCCACCAGCAGTTTCACGATACCGACATCGTCACGGTGCGAGTGAAGGCGCCCGGCGGTTAGACGCAGCCCCGATCGGACGCGGATCGGCGCCGATATCCTGTATGGAGATGCTGCATGGGATTCAGGTCGTGAGAATTCGAGTATGATTGCGCCCGCATCCGAAACAATTCACAACGGGGGACCGAATACTATGGCTTCAACTGCGGAAAGAATCAGGGCGCTGATCGACGACAACATCGAGGTGGACGGCCAGGCGCTGGATATTCCGGCCGACATGAATTTCAGCCTCGCCGCCGCGGGCGTTTCGTCCATGGACCTGGTTGCGCTGGGCAAGCTGATTGCCAGCGAGTTCAACATCACCTTTACGCTGGATGACTGTACCGCACTCGACAACCTCACCAAGGTTGTTGCATTCGTAGACAGCAAGGCTGCGTAGCTGCCTGGAGAAAGACCGGCGGGACCAGCCGAATTTCTTTCGGTCTGCCGGCAATTAGCGCGGAGCCGGCGCGGCCTTGCCTGAGCAAGCCGACGCGCTGACGCGCCTGTACAAGTCGCGCTGGGTGCTGCCCAGGCCGCTTTCCACCCACGACGTGCGCGTGGACGACGACACGGTCATCGTGCTCAGGCGGCATGGCAATCCGGATGGCGCCCGGCTCATACTGACTCACGGCAACGGTCTTGCGATCGACCTGTACTATCCCTTCTGGTCGCTGCTCACCGATGAGTTCGATATCGTCGTCCATGACCTGAGGAACCACGGCTGGAATGAGGTCAGCGCGCCGGAAAGGCACAACATGCCCACGCTGGCCGACGACCAGGACTGCATTCTGGAAGCGGTCAACTCGACCTACGGAGAGAAACCCGCGGTAGGGATATTCCATTCCCTGGCGGCGCTGGCCGCGCTGCTGTCGCCCGCCAAGGGCCGGGACTACGCGGGCCTGGTGCTGTTCGACCCGCCGCTTTGCAAGGCCGGCCGCAGCTACTTCGACTTCGATGCCGCGGCCACGCAGAACGCCGCCCAGGTCCGCCGGCGCACCGAGCACTTCGCCACGCTGCGCGAGTTTGTCGAGTTGCTTGCGATCGTTCCCCTGTACCGGCAGGCGCTGCCCGGCGTCCACAGGCTGCTGGCCGACACGACGCTGCGCCGGCGCGGCGATGGCGACGGCTATGAGTTGCGCTGTCCGCGCGAGTATGAAGCGCAGATCGTCGAATATGCCTCGGTCTTTGCGGTGACCATCAATTTCGACTCATTCCACTGTCCGATCAAGGTGATCGGCGCGGACCCCACGCTGCCCTACTCGTACCTGCCGAGCATGGACCTGAGCCACATTCTCAGCGTGGACTACGACTTCGTTCCGGACGCCACCCATTTCATGCAGGTCGAAAAGCCGGACGAGTGCGTGGCCTCGATGCGCGGCTTCCTCGACGAGATTTCATTTGCCTGATTGTTCGTGCGCGACGGCCGCGGCGAATTCCGGATTGCCGAGATTCTCCAGCCGCCAGCGCACCTCGGGCAGGTGCGGAAAGCGAAACTCGCACAGCCTCTTTCCGTTGCACATCGCCGCGGGGATCTCGAATTCGGAAATGTGGAGCTGAAAGCCGGTCCCCAGCGCCTTGACCAGCGCCTCCTTCATCGTCCACAGGCGAAAGAAAAGCTGCCGCCTGCGGTTTGTACCGGCGCCGGCCAGCCGCGATTGTTCCGCCGGAGTGAGCGTCTCGCCGATAAGCACATCCAGGTTGCGGCGAGCGCTTCGCGGTTCCACGTCCACGCCCAGCCTGCCGCGCCCGGCCAGCGCAATCAGCCCATGTCGCCCACTGTGACTGACGCTGAAACTGACGGAAGCCGGCCGCCCGCGCACGACCGCCGACGGCTTCCCGTATTCCCCTTCCTCGAACGTCAACTCCTCGTTCGAGCAAGCCAGCCGTTGGCAGAGGATCGCCCGAAGCGCGCCCCGGCACAAGGCAAATTCGCGCTGCGGCGCATCGGCGCGGAAGCGACTCCAGCGGGCCTGCTCCTCTTCATCCAGCAACCGGAACGCCTGCCGCTCCCGCCTAGGCCGAGGTGTAAGGTCAACGCGTACGACATCGGCTTCCCCGGCCGTGCAAAAGGACCGCCACCAGCGATTACTCAATATAATCGGTCGCGCCAATTCTAGTGTCGTGTCCCGCGTAAACGACTGAATTCTACTGGAGCGCGCATGAACGAGATCGCGAACGCCAAGGCCCTGGTTCTGGGCTATTTCGACGAATTCGAGAAAGCCCGTGCGGATGGAATCGGGGACGTAATATCGCGATTCGGCGTCCGGGACCTGCGCTTCCGCGGCGTACATCCGTTCAACGAGATCCGGGGCGCGGGCGGGATCGCCGAAAAGGTCTGGCGTCCCTTGCGCGAGGCGTTTCCCCGCATGCAGCGGCGCCAGGAGATCTTCATGGCCGCTCCCAACTGGATCGACGGGACGCTGTGGGTAACCAGCATGGGGAAATTCTTCGGACTGTTCGACAACGATTGGCTGGGCATTCCCTCGACCGGCAAGATCGCCATGCTCCCTTATTGCGAGTTCTTTCGCATCGAGGACGGCAGGATCGCCGAAACCGCCCTTTTCTGCGACATCGTGAGCGTGATGCAGCAGGCCGGCCTGAACCCGCTGCCGATCCAGACCGGCTCCGGCATTCTCCACCCGCCGCCGCGCACCCAGGACGGCCTGCTGTTCGAGCCCCAGGAAGAAGGGGAATCGAAAAAGACCCTGGAGCTGATCCTGCGCATGTGCGACGACCTGGTCGTCAAGGATGGATGGCAGTCCCCCAACTCCTCGCTGGCCTCCACCTGGCACGACGACATGATCTGGTTCGGACCGGCCGGCATCGGCTCCACCTACACGATCGAGCGCTACCAGGTGCAGCACCAGGGGCCGTTCCGGGCCGGCCTCGACGACATCGTGTTCAACGGACACGTCCTGGAGCATGCCGAAGGCTGCTACGGCGGATGGTTCGGCTGGGCCAACCTGAGCCTGAAGCAGGGGGACGGCTTCATGGGCCTGCCGGCGTCCGAACGGCCGACCGAGATGCGGGTCGTGGACATGTACCGTCGCGACGGCGACAAGCTGGCCGAAAACTGGGTATTCATCGACATGCTCCACTACCTGCTGCCGCTGGGCGTGGACCTGCTCGAGCGCTGCCGCTCCATCTCACGCACCTGAATGCGGATCGCCGCCGAAACCACGCTGCGCAACAAGCGGCGATACGCCGGGCTTGTCGCGGATTATGCGGATTGCGATCCCGCCCGGATTCGTTCGGCTTTGCAGGAGTTCCTTCACCCGGACGTGACGGTGAACGTCGTCCATCCGATCAACCGGGTGGACGGCGCGCAACGGTTCCTCGAGCGGGTGATGGAACCGCTGCTGCATTCCTTCCGGTACCTGCACCGGCGCAGCGACATGCTGTTCGGCGGCGAACACCAAGGCGCCGAGTGGGTGGTCAGCCACGGCCACTACATGGGCGAATTCGTCAACGACTGGATGGGGATTCCCGCGAACGGCCAGCCCGTCTGGCTGCACTACGCGGAGTTCCACCGGATGGACGAGGGCCGTTCGGTCGAGTGCTATCTCTATATCGACATGCTGGATCTGCTGCGGCAGTTGGGCAGATGGCCCCTGCCGCAAAGCGTGGGCCATGAAGGGTTCATTCCGGGGCCTGCGACGGGCGATGGAATGCTGCTTACAGCACAGGATCCGGAACAATCACGCCTGAGCCTCAAGACGGTCGAGGACATGCTCGCGGAACTCTGGACCGAGGAAGAGGGCTGGAGACCCTACTGGCACCGCAACATGTGCTGGTACGGCCCGTCGGGTTACGGCAGCTACTTCGGCCTGGAGGGCTTCTGCCGGTTTCAGCAACCCTACGAAGGAATCTTCGAGCCCGGCCGGTTCTCCAGCGCCTTCCGCAAGTCCGGCGATGCGCGCCTCGACGGACGCGTCAAGGGCCATTACGCCCGTTTCGCCGACGGCGCGTACGTGGCTAGCGGCGGCTGGCCTTCGCACGGCGGATTCATGGTCCGTCCCTGGCTGGGGGTCGAGGGCAGGGGACAGATGTTCACCGTGCGCCTGTGCGACTTCTGGCGCAGGAGCGGAGACGCGCTGGTCGAGAACTGGGTCCTTATCGACCTCGTCGATATGCTCCTGCAACTGGAATTCGACGTTTTTCTGCAGGCCGGCATCGACCTCCAGCTCCCCTGGCCCGGGACTCAGATCAGGTCGTAGAAGACCGCCAGCGCCACGACGCAAAGGACGAAATAGACCAGCAGGTACCAACTCGAGCGGTCGATCTTTCCGGGTATCACGTACCAGCCGTCGCGCTTCTCGGGCAGCCCCTTGCGCGCGAACTCCTCCCTCTGCCCCTGCACGGTCCATAGCGAGTATTGCTTCTGCCGCCCGTCGAGCACGAAGCTCGCAACAAGCGACACGCCGATGCTGACGACGCCTCCGAGGACCGCATACCAGGGCCATGCCACGTCCAGGAAGGTCTCGACGTACCAAAGGGCGACAAAGCCGGCCGCGACGCCCGCAAGCACGCCTCTCTGGGTCGTGTGCTTGGAATAGAAGCCCAGGCCGAACATCGCGAGCTTGGACCCGACCAGGAAAACGCCCACTTTGCTGAGTATTTCCAGCACCGAGGTGTCCGCCCTCTGCGCAACGATGATGGCGGGCACGACCGTCAGGACGCCCCACATCAGCGTGAACCAGCGCGACGCCCGCAGGTAGTGCTGCGGCGAGCGTCCTTTCCTGAAAAACTTCTCGTAGAAATCCAGCGTCGTGACCGTCGCCATCGAGTTGAGGCTGGAATCGAGGCTGGACATGGCCGCGGCGACTATGGCCGCCGTGATCACGCCCATGAGCCCCGGGAGTCCGATCGTGGCCACGAAGTCCAGCACGATCCGGTTGTCGTTGTCGAAGTCCTTTCCGCCGTAGTAGCTGTAGAGCAGGATCCCGATCAGGAAGAACACGACGTACACGAGAAACGCGGCGTAGCCCATGAAGGCATAGGCCTTCTTTGCGTCGCCCAGTGTCTTGGCCGCGAGCGTGCGCTGAATCATCATCTGGTTCACGCCGTACACCACGACGTGATAGACCGACATCGCGATCACGCCGGTCCAGATCGTTGCGACCACGGATGGATCGAACGTGTACTCGAACGGATTGGCCCGGCCGATCTCCTTCAGGTCCTGCAGCGAGCCCAGGAACCCGCCCGGCAGGTCGGCGATCAGCATCACGGCCACGATCGCCGCGCCGATGAACAGGATGGCGCTCTGGATCAGGTCCGTCCAGATAACCGCGGAAATCCCGCCCAGCATCGTGTAGGTGACGGCGACCACGGCGATGATCAGGATGGCGTTGACGACGTCCATGCCGGTGATGAGCTGCAGCACCAGCGCGGTCGTGTAGAGCATGATTCCGGAATACGCGATGTTGCCGAACAGGAACACGGCCGACATCAGCGTACGGGAGGCCAGCCCGAACCGGCGCTCCAGGTAGTCGAAGATCGAAGCGACGCCGGTGTTGTAAAAGAACGGCAGAAACAGCGCATTGACGATGAAGATGACGATCGGGTAATTGATGTGGATGAAGATGACCGCGAAGCCGTCCTTGTACGACCAGGCCGGTCCGCCCAGGAACGTGATCGCGCCGAAATAGGTCGCCACCACCGACACACCGATGACCCACCAGGGCGTCGTGCGCTGCCCCAGGTAGTAGTGCTGCGCGGTCCGGACGCGCTTGCTCAGGAAATAGCCGAGAACCAGCGTGCCCGCCAGGTAGGCGACGACGATCGTCCAGTTCAGCGCCCCAAAGTCCGTCATGCTCTATCCGCCATAAAAAAGGCCGGGCTCCGCCATCGCAGAACCCGGCCCTTCCGCAAGAATGATGCGATCTAGTAGCGGTAGCCTACGGTCAGGCCCCACATGCGCGGGTTGGCGTAGTCCGTTACTGCCACGTCGCCGCCGAAACGCGTGGCCTTCAGCAGCGTGGCCTCATCTTCCAGGTTGGTCACCCACAAGCGCGCCGTCCAGTCCTGGTTGACCGACGCCCAGGTGACGCTCAGGTCCGTCTTGGTATAGGCGTCCTGGTTGCCGTAGAACCAGTTGGAGTCATCCACCCGGTAGTCCGAGGAGTAGTAAAGCGTGATCGACGGAGTCAGTGTGCCCGAACCGCCCAGGTCCACCAGGTAGCTGCCGAGCAGCGTCGCCGTGAAGTCGGGCTGGTTCTGAACCTGAAGACCGTCCAACTGGAACTGATCGTCGATCCCGCTGATCGTTATTCCACCCTCCTGGAATACGTTGGGCAGCACAAAATCGCCATACTCGGCCTGCTGCATGTTCAGCCGGGCGCCCAATTGCAGTTGATCGTTGACCGCCCAGTCCAGTTCGACTTCCAGCCCGATCGAGTCAATCTCGCCTGCGTTGTCCGTGAACGCCAGCGTGGTTACGCCGGTATCGACGAAACGCGTCGCCAGCAGGTCCTCGAACTGATTGACGTAGAAAGCCGCGTTCAGTCGCACGCTTCCATCGGCCAACAGCGACTTGGAGCCAAGCTCGAAGGCGGTGACCGTCTGTTCGTCGTAGGAGTTGGTGCCCTGGAACGCACCCTGCTGGTTGCCCGCCAGGAAACCCGTGGATACCGTGGCGTAGAACATCGTGTCTTCGCCCACGTCAAGCTCCCCGCCGACCTTCCAAGTCACCTCGCTCCAGTCGCCTGTGCCGTCGGGTACTACAAGCTTCGTAAACGAGTATGTCGAGCGATTGTCGTCCTGGCCGTAGATCTGCCAGTCGCGCTCGTCATTGGTGTAGCGCACGCCCGCGAGCACCCGTGCGGTGTCGTTCAAGGCATAGGAGGTTTGGCCGTACCCCGCCACAGAACTGGTGTCGACCCGAATCTGCAGCGTCCAGCCGGCGTGCATGTTGATGTCCGGCGGGCTGACAGGCGTGTTGTCCACGGTAGAAGCGAAGTCTTCCCAGAGGAATGCGTTGGTCAGGTCTTCCTGCAGCAGGAACACGCCCACGACCCACTCCAGCGGCCCATCGGAATTGGACGTCAACTGGATTTCCTGCATGGTGGTTTCGGAAGTGATGTCGTTACCGCAGGCAATTGTGTGGTATGCGGACATATCGCAGTCGGCCCATCGGAATTCCTCATAGTCCATGTAGGCGGCCGTTACCTTCAGGTCGGCGAAGTCCAGCGCCCAGTTCAGGTCTCCGGCCACCGTAAGTTCGGACAAATCCCTCTCCGGCGGCGTGTCATCGGCGATCTTGTAGGGATCGCCCGTAACCAGCGCCACGGTGTCGGGTCCCGGGGTTGCAGCGAAATCAAATCCGGCGCCGTAGCGTCCGCAGGTGCCGGCGCATTCGTCCGACCGGCCGATGCGCGGCCTCATGGTGCCGGTTACGCCGTTGGTCAGACCCGTGCTCAGGTTGACCGGAATGCCTTCGACGTAGTAGCCGAAGTGGCCGTTGCCGTTGGAGTCGTCCTGCCAGCTCTCCACCCGAAGGGTGAGATCCAGCGCGTCGCTGGGTGCGAACAGCAACTGGCCCCGGAAATAGGTCATGTCCGCATCTTTCAGGCCGCCGTCATCGCCGAGAGTGATGTTCTCGACGAACGGGTCGCGGGTCTCGGTCTTGAGCGCGAACCGGACGGCGGAGTTTTCGCTAAGCGGAGCGTTGAAGAAGCCATCGAAACTGGCGAGCGAGTAGTCGCCGCCGGAAACCGCAAAGCCATAGTCCGTTTCTGAGGGATCGGGCTTGTTGCTGATGACGTGAATCAGGCCACCGAACGAGTTACGCCCGAACAGCGTTCCCTGCGGACCCCGAAGCACTTCCACGCGGTCCACGTCCACGAACCCGGCCAGGGCCTGACCGTGACGCGGCCGGTATAGACCGTCAGTGTAGAAGGAAATGGCAACGTCGTTGGCCTCCACCTGCTGCGTCCTCGCGCCACGTAACGCGGGTCGAGTATCGGCTCCGGACATGCCAAGTTGCAACCCAGGTGCCAGTATTTCCAAGCGGAAAGCGTCAGTGATACCCAGAGCCTTTAACTCATCGCCGGACACGGCGGTTACGGCCACCGAAACGTCCTGCAGGCTTTGGTCGCGCTTCTGCGCGGTAACCACGATTTCTTCCAGCGCGCCCTGCGCCTGCGCACCGCCTGCTGCCCCCAGAACGGCGAGCGCAAAAAGCGGCATAGCGGCACGGCTCAACGTACCTTTGAGATTCATAAGCTGTCCCCTAGGATTCCCAAGAAATGAAAGCGCGTACTATACCTAGCCGCTTGCATAAAGCAAAATAACCGTCGGTATTCGGGATACCTGTTTCCAGGAGAGGGGACCAGCATGACGAAGGACGTGGACAGCGGCCTGCCGCAACTTACCCGGGCGCATATGCCGGCGGATTATTCCATTTCGCTGGCGCAGTACACGCGGGGCGGCACCGACCGGTTTCTCGCCGAAGGCCGCGAAGACATGCCGGCCCAGTCCATGCGCGGTTTCGAGGACCAGTACCGCAACATCATCGACTACATCGTCCGCATCACGCACCGGATCTGGGAAGAGAAGGACATCGGTTACATCTACGACACCTACGCGCACAACAGCCGGGTGTACGACGACTACGGGCTGCAGTACGGGCGCGACAAGATCGTGGCCGACACCACGCACACGATCAACGCCTTCCCGAACATCCGCCTGGTGGCCGACGAGATCATCTGGGCCGGCGACGAGGACGTCGGGTTCTACACTTCGCACCGCACGATCATTCAGGGCGACAACACCGGCTACAGCCGCTACGGCCCGCCCACCGGCAAGCGGGTATCGCTCTGGTGTATCGCCAACTGCGTGTCGCGCGAGAACGAGATCTTCCTGGAGCACGTGATCTACAACACCTCGGCGATGTTGCGCCAGATGGGCCTGGACCTTACCGATGTGGCGCGGCAGATGGCTGAAGCGGGAGGAGCGGCGCTGCCCGACGACTACACGGCCGGCGAGCCGGCCCGCCAGCGCGGCCAGGCCAAGCCCGCCTATCCCGCGGTTTCCGAAGCCTCGGGAGAACTGGACGTGGAGGACTTCATCCGCAGCCTCTACCAATGCGTGTGGAACCGGCGGATGCTGGGTACGCTGCAGGGCCGTTACGCCGACAACCTGGTATTCAACGGCCCGACCGACCGCGCCTTCAGCGGACTCGGGCCTTACCAGGCTTTCGTGCTGTCCCTGCTCGCCCAGTTTCCCGACCTGGCCCTGGACGTGGACGAGGTCTACTGGATGGGCAACCCCGACGATGGCTACCTGGTTTCCACCCGCTGGAACGCCTACGGCTCGCACCGCGGCAACGGCGTGTTCGGTCCACCTACCGGACGCGAGGCCCGGATACGCGGCATCACACAGCATCGCGTCGAGGACGGGCGCGTCACCGAGGAATGGATGCTGTTCAACGAACTCGACGTCATGATGCAACTCCTCGGGGCTTCGTCGGAGGATTCTGCTCAAAGCGACGAAGAGTCCCCGTCCGATTAGCTGAAGCTGGGCGCAATCCACCTGCGGGCAACGAACAGAGAACGACAACATGATTCGATACCTGAAGAAGGGCATGGCCGCCGGACAGCAGGATGAACGCGATGCGCGCATCCAGTCGGCGGTCGAGGGCATTCTGAGCGACATATCGGAGAACGGCGACGAGGCCGTTCGCCGGTATTCGCAGCAGTTCGACGGCTGGTCGCCGGACTCGTTCCGCCTGAGCAGCGAGGAAATCGACGACTGCCACGCCCGCCTGGATCCGCGGGACGTCGACGACATCCGCTTCGCCCAGGAGCAGATCCGCAACTTCGCGCGGATTCAGCTTGAAGCGCTGAACGACGTGGAAGTCGAAACGCGTCCCGGTGTGGTGCTGGGGCACCGCAACATCCCCGTCGGCAGCGTCGGCTGCTATGTGCCCGGCGGCAAGTATCCGCTGGTGGCCTCTGCGCACATGAGCGTGGTTACGGCCAGGGTGGCGGGCGTGGAGCGCGTGATCGCCGCCTCTCCTCCGTTTCAGGGCGCCCCCAACCCGGCGGTCGTGACGGCGCTGGACCTGGCCGGCGCCGACGACATCTACTGCCTGGGCGGGGTCCAGGCGATCGGCGCGATGGCCCTGGGGACCGGCACGATTCCGTCCGTGGACATGATCGTCGGCCCCGGCAATGCCTTTGTCGCCGAGGCCAAGCGGCAGCTATTCGGGCGGGTGGGCATCGACCTGCTGGCCGGCCCCACCGAAACCCTGGTCATCGCCGACGATTCGGTGGACGGCGAATTGTGCGCGGCGGACCTGCTCGGTCAGGCCGAGCACGGCCCCGACTCCCCGGCCATCCTGCTCACCAACTCCGACGACCTGGCGCAGGCCACTATCGCCGAGGTGGAGCGCCAGCTTACCGTTCTGCCCACGGCGGCGATTGCCGGGCAGGCGTGGCGGGACTACGGCCAGGTCATCGTTTGCGACGACTACGACGAAA
>JAPPHC010000008.1 GCA_028821145.1 Gammaproteobacteria bacterium
CGCCGATCAGGAAGATCACCTCGTGCCCGAAGTCCTGGAACTGGCGCATCTTGGTTAGGATCACCACATGCCCCAGGTGCAGGTCCGGCGCCGTAGGATCGAAACCGCACTTCACCCGTAGCGGCCGCCCGGTACCCAGGCGTTCAAGCAATTCTTCCTCGCGAACCAGGTCCACGACGCCGCGGCGCAGTTCCCGCAATTGCTGTTTCGGCGAGCTCATGGCGCGAGAATATACGAAATCAGCGTCACCGTTGCGGACGGGGGCCGAACAGGGCGGTGCCGACGCGCACCAGGGTGGCGCCGCATTCCACGGCGGTTTCGAGGTCGGCGGTCATGCCCATGGAAAGCGTATCCAGGTCCATGCCCGCCTGATTGAGCCGATCGAACAGGGAGCGAAGGCCTGAATAGGCTTCGCGGGGCGCACCGGGCATCGGCATCCCCATCAGGCCGCGCAACTTGAGTCGTGGCTGTGCACGTATCAATTCCGCCAGTTCGGCTACCCCTTCCGGGGGCAACGCGGGACGGGCGTCATCCGCTTGCATGCGGACCTGGATGCAGGCATTCAACGGCGGTGCGTCTGCCGGCCGCTGCGTGGCGAGGCGCAGGACGATGCGTTCGCGAATCGCGGTGTGCACCCAGTCGAAATGTTCCGCTACCAGGCGCGTCTTGTTCGACTGCAACCGGCCGATGAAATGCCAGGTCGCGCCGGAGCCGACTGCGCCGATCTTGGCAAGCGCTTCCTGGGCGAAGTTTTCGCCGAATTGGGTCAGGCCCGCCCCGAGGCCGGCAAGCACGGCGTCCTTGCCATGCGCCTTGGTAACGGCGAGGATCCGGATCTCTCCAGGGTCCCGGCCGGCGCGGTTCGCGGCGCTTGCGATCCGCGCCCTGACGGCGTTCAGGCGAGCGGCGATTTCATCCTTGCTCATGTAGCGCTCTGCCGGGGCCAGGTCAGAAGAACGAGATGCCCAGTTGCGCGTAAAACAGCCGGCCCTGCCAGGGCATGATGGAGTCGCTGCGGTAAATTCGCCCGCAGCAGACCTCGAACTGGCCCGGGTCCGGATAGTTGTCGAGTACGTTCTCGGCCCCGATCCTGAGCGTGTAGCGCTCACCCAGCGTCAGGGCCGCCTCAAGGTCGAGCAGTACCTCCGAGCCGAATTTCTGCACCTGCTCCAGGGCAGCAGTGTTCGCGTTGCTGTATTCCCCGAAGTAGCGGGCCCGCAGCAGCACATCGGCCAGCCGCCAGCCGTGCCTCAGCGTAAGTGAGCCGCGGACCGCCGGACTGCCTTCTTCAATGTCGTGACGCGTTTCCGCGTTCACGAACTTCCCGGTATCGGAAAACTCCGTCCGGTTGAAGTTGAAGGCCGCCTGCACGGAAGTGGCCCCCAGCCGCGAGTCGAAACCGCCGGTGGCGACCAGATCGAACCCGCTGGTTTCCGTGGCCACATCGTTGACGAAGAACCGCACCCGGGAGATGTCGTTGGCGCCCGGAACACCGAGCGCGATCAGCCGGGCGGCCTGGGCCCGATTCACGGTGAACTGGGATGACATTACGGTGCGGTCGTCCAGCCGGACGCGATAGTAGTCGAGCGTAAGCCCGAACCCGGCGGTCGAGCGGGCGGCGAGGCCAAGCGTGAAGGAGTGAGAGTGTTCGGGGCCGAGTGGCGCGCCGCCGAACAGCCCGGCGGCGGGATGGTCCGGCGGGAAGACTCCCTCGGACCTGGGAATACCGTTAGCGTCGATGCGGGTGGAGACCACCGTGGTGGAAATCTGGCCGGGTGTGGGCGCCCGGAAACCGGAACCGGCCGAGCCGCGCAGGTTGATACTGTCGCTCAGCCGGAAGCGCGCAGCCACTTTCCAGGTCGCGACATCGCCGAAGTCCTGGAAATCCTCGTAACGTCCGGCCACCTCGACCAGCCACCGGTCCGTCAGGTCCGCCTCCAAATCCACGTAGGCGGCATAGCTGCCGCGGTTGCGGCGGGAAGCGAAGCCCGGAGGGTAGCCGGGGAAGCCGTTGGAGCCGATAGGCACCGCATTGTTGACGGGATCGCCGGCGGGACACAGACTGCCGATCGCTTCAAATCCCGGGATGCGGCATTCCACCTCGATCAGATCATCGTCCGGGTCGGCGTCCACTTCCGCCTGGGTTATTTCCAGGTTGAACGGATCGGGCACGCCGAACGGCCCTACCTCGTAGGACCTGGGCTCGCCCGCTTCGATGCGATACCCCTCGGTCCGGTATTCGAATCCGAAGGCGACGTTCACCGGGCTGGCCAGATTGCCGATGTCCCACGGCCATACGAAATCGGCATTGACCGCCAGTTCGTCGTTGGCCAGCGCGCCTGGTCGGAAACGGGTGGGCGTGTCGGGACCGAGCGACGGATTGAGGGTATTTTCGATGGAGTAGGCAATGCGGTCGTATCCGTACCCGGCCGAGAGGTCGAAGCCGAGGTCCCGCCAGACGCTGCCGGACAGGCCGATGGTGATCGCGTAGTCCGTGACGTCGCCGGAAAACTGCGGCGTGAATCCGGCCGGATACAGGCGGGCCCGAGGATCGTAGATGGCGCCGTCGGCCAGCCGAACCGGCAGGAGTTGGCTCACGCCCGCGCGGCGGTAGAAAAATCCTCCGGACTGATCCTTGGCGGCCCATGTGGCAAAACCATGCAATTCGAGGCTGTCCGACAGCGGAAGGGAGGCATTGGCCGAGGCAAGCAGCTGCCGGCGGTCCGGCTGGCCCCAGATCTGCGCCGGGCTGCGAAAGTCGCGATTGCCGCCTACGCCGGCGAAATTGTCGGCGTAGCGGCTGTCGATATCGTCCGGCACGCCGTCGCTGCCGAGCGCCGCCTGCAGGATTTCGCCGGTGGGTGAATAGCGGTAGGTCAGGGCGTCGGGGCCGTAATACGTCACGCCGTCAAGCGTCAGCCGGTTGCCGGTGGCTTCCGCCGGCGTCTGGCCGGAGCCGGCGATCGCCAGGTCGTAGGGCTGCGAACGGCTGGTGGGCGCCGAGTCGGAATACTGGCCGCTCAAGTTCAGGAAGCCGCCGTTCGGCAGAGTAAAGCCGATGTTGCCTTCCAGGGTGAACTCGTCGCCATCCCCCTCGCCGTAGCGCCCCGAACGGGCCCGCAGCTCGGCGCCCGAATCGTCCTGCTTGAGGTTGAAATTGATCACGCCCGCGATGGCGTCGGATCCATATTGGGCGGCCGCGCCGTCGCGGAGCACCTCCATGGACTCGATGGCGATCGACGGAATGACACCGATGTCCGTGCCGTGGGCTCCGAAACCGCCCACCTGCATCAGCGCCGAGCGATGGCGGCGCCTGCCGTTCATCAGCACCAGCGTGTGGTGGGTATCCAGGCCGCGCATGTGCGTGGGCCGAATGAAACTCGCGCCGTCGGAAATCGGGTGCCGCCGCGCCGCGAACGACGGCACGATGGCGTTGATCACCTCGATCAGGTCGGAAGAGTTGACACTGGATACTTCCTCCGCGCTGAACACGTCCACCGGCACCGCCGTATCGACCGCGGCACGCTCGCGCCGCCGTGTGCCGATCGTCACGATCTCCTCGATCACCCGGGCTTCGGCGACCTCGCCTTGCGCCTCCTGGGCGCCGGCGTTCGCCGCCGCCAGAATCAACAACAGCGCGAGCCCCAGGAAATATGGTGCGTTCACACCGCTTGCCGCGTACTGGCTGTGGCAGAGGCGCGGCGGCGTTTGGCCATCAGCTTTTCGACCAGTTTAGGACCCTGGCCGGGGCGGCTCCAGGGGCAGACTTCGATGCAGATGGCGCAGCCGTGGGTCTTGACGAAGTACGGGATGCACTTGTCGAAATCGACGTACCAGCGCTTCCCGCCGCGTATCCACTGCTTCTCGTTGAATATGGCATCCGGTGGGCAATCTACCACGCAGCGACGGCAACCAGTGCACAGGTCGTCGACGGCGATATCGACCGGTTCATCGAGAGCCAGGGGCAGGTCGGTAAGGACCGCGGCCAGACGGAAGTTCGAGCCGTGCTCCTTGCTGATCATCGATCCGTGCTTGCCCAGTTGGCCCAGCCCGGCCGCTACCGCGAGCGGGATGTGGAGGATGTCGGTGCTGTTCGGGTTGCCGTAGGCCTTGGCGGGCCAGCCCAGGCGGCGGACGTAACGGCCCAGCCTGAGCGCGATGCGGGCGATCTGGCGGTAGGCGCGCATGACCTCCACAGCGGCCGTGTCCTGCGGCGCGTGCGCCATCTTGTCCTGGTTCATCGACAGGCCGATGCAGATCGCCGTGCCGTGAGGCGCGCCCCTTCCCGCAAACACGGCCTCGTCGGTGACCGGCGCAATGCCGACCAGGTCCGCACCGAATTCCCGGGCGGCCGCCTTCACGCGCTCGCTCATCTCACCGGGGTCCGCTTCGACCCGGCGTGCAGCCACCGGACCGTTGCGCTTGCGCAATTGCCAGGCGTTGGCGACGACGTGCCGGACCACGCCCCAGGGGTTGATCAGCCCGAAGAAGTCGTCCAGCGCCTGCCATTCCAGCTGCGCGTTGCCGGCATTGTGGAACACGGCCGTTGCCCGGCGGAATTCCCGCTCGCCCAGGCCGTTGATCTCGTTGCCGGAGCGCGGCGGCTTGAGGTAGCCGAATGCGTATTCCGGCGGCGGGGGGTCCCTGGGGCGGATCCGGCCGTTTACGAGGCTCATCGGTCTTCGCCGCCGACGCCGTCCACCCAGTACACCCTGCCCTCGCGTTCGCAATCGCCGTAGGCCTTGCGCACGCGCCGGCCCGCCGTGAAATAAAACCACAGCATGCCGAGTATTCGCCGCGCCAGCGCCCAGTCGCGCCGCCAGCGCGCCGTCAGACCCTGCGAATCGGCATCCGCATGGTCAACCGTCCTCAAGCTGCCGTTCATGGTCTTCCTATTCTTGCATCCGGGGCGCCGGGGTGATTTGGGGAAGGCAGAAAAACACCGCCCAGCGGCAAGGCCCGGCTTGCTCCGGTGACGGCCGGTTCATTGCCCGGCTCACGCCGCAGCCGGGCCCGGGCCAGAAGAGCGAATCCGGCGGCTTCCACCCAATCCGGATGAACGCCCCAGGCCTCGGTCGTGACCGGGCTCGACTCCGGACAGTTCGCCGTCAGCCGCTCCATCAGAAAGGAATTCGACGCCCCGCCGCCGCATACCGCCAACGCTGCGCCGGCGCAGGAGACGCGGACTGCGCCGGCGATGCTGGCCGCGGTCAGATCCAGCAGCGTTGCCTGCACGTCTTCGGGCGCCTTGTCCGAAATGCCGGCCCGCTCCAGCCAGTGCAGATTGAAGAGCTCCGGGCCGGTGCTTTTCGGCGCGGGAGCGGAAAAGAAATCGTCCGAGAGCAGGCGCTCGAGCAGACCCGCATTGACCTGGCCCGATCTCGCCCACTGCCCGTTCTCGTCATACGCTTCCCCGCGGCAGGTGCGCGCCCAGGAATCGAGCAGCGTGTTTCCGGGTCCCGTGTCGTAGCCCGTAACGCCGCCATCGCCGGCCAGGACGCTGAGATTGGCGATGCCCCCGATATTTACGACCGCCCGGGTCTCGCCGGAACGGCCGAACAGCCATTGATGAAACACGGGCGCCAGGGGAGCCCCCTGGCCGCCCAGCGCCATGTCGGCTGCGCGGAAGTCGCCCACGGTAACCATGCCGGAAAGGGCCGCGACGCGCGCCGGCGATCCGATCTGCACGGTGTGCGGCGGATGCGCGTCGGGCGCGTGCCAGAGCGTCTGGCCGTGGCTGCCGATCGCCTCGATCTGATCGGCGTCGCAACCCGCGCCACCCTGAAGCGCAAGTGCGGTCTCGGCGAATGCAGCAGCGACTTCGGCGTCCAGCGCCGCGGCTTCGGCAAGCTCACACTCGCCCTTGCTTTGCGCGGCCGCCCGCAAGCGGGCGGCGAGTTCCTCGGAATATTCGCCCTTGTGCGTCGCGGCCAGACGCGGTTCCGGGCCCGAGCAGTCCACCAGCGCCGCATCCACGCCATCCATGCTGGTGCCGGAAATCAGGCCGATAAAAAGCGGTCGCATTTGCCGTTGCCTACGACGGATAGATCCAGGACGCGGGAAACACCGGGCCGTCCACGCACACCCGTTTCATGGCCAGGCCATCGGGCGTATGGGCTTCGACGGTGCAGCCGGCACAGCCGCCCACCGCGCAGGCCATGTATTCCTCCAGGCACAACTCGGCGTAGACGCCGAAATCCGCGGCCAGTTCCGCCGCGGCCTTCAGCATGGGCGTGGGTCCGCAGGCGTACACCGCCACTTCGGACAGCCGCTCCCCCGGCAGAGCGTCCAGCCATTCGCGCGCCGGTTCAGTGAGGTTGCCGCGATGGCAGCCTTCGAGGCCTGCGTTGCTCGCCAGATGAGAAGGCACACCCCACCGTTCGGCGCATCGCAATCGGTTCTCCTTGCCGTGCTTTTCCAGCGCAAACGGAAAAGGCAGCTCCGAACCCAGGAACAGCCGGGGGCTCCAATTCCCGTTTCCCGCCAGGCGCCGGGCCTGGAAGAGAACCGGCGGAATGCCCACTCCGCCGCCCAGCAGGAGCACGACAGGGCGCGCTTCGGACAGGGAAAAGCCGTGTCCGATCGGCCCCATGGAATGCAGGACAGACCCGGGTTCGGCGCCGGAAAGCAGAGTCAGTCCCTGTCCCCCGGTCTTGTACAGCAGTTCGATCCAGCCTTCGTCGGCATCGGCAAGCATGATCGAGAGCGGCCGGCGCTGGAGCAGTTCCGAACCGCAGCGCAGATGCACGAAGCTGCCCGGCCGCGCCGCCGCGGCGCAGCGCGGCGTGCGGAGCCGGAGCCGGTACTGGCCTCCCGGATATTCCCGGTGCGACAGCACCTCGCCTTCCTCGACGAAGACTGGTGGCGAGTCACGCCCGGCACGCATAATTTGTCCACATGGGCAACAGGGTCATCAGGAATATGAATTGTGCATTGCCGCGACCGATTTGTCGCGCGCGACAGTTACTCCACGCCGCCTGCATTGCGATCGCCGCGGGACTTGCCGCCCCAACGGCGGCAGCGGAGCTTCCCGACCTGTCCGATCCACGGACCGCCATGGAGACCTGGTTGCGGCTCAAGGGCGATATCGCGGGCGGCGTGACCTACGAATGGGCCGCCGGCACCGCGTATGGCGTGCCGCAGGACGCGGACGGCGTTGCGCTGTTCTCGATCGAGAGCGTCACGATCAGGCAGTTTCGACGCCTGGCCGAAGATCTCTATGAAGAGCGCACGATTGCCTGCCGGCTCTACAGGGACGCGGTTTCCGGCGCGTTTATCGACGAGTTCGTCAATCCCCTGACCGATAAACGGACCGAGCTCAGGATTCCGTGCGGGCCCGGCCAGCCGGTTCGCTATTCGCCCGAGCGCGTTGCACTGCTGGTGGACGTGCCGTGGGAGAGTTCCATTCTTGGTCGGCCGGTCACTCTTGAATTGCTGCGCGCCGGCGACCAGGCCATCATTCGGCGCAGGGCCTTCAGCGCATTCACCCCGGCCGGCGGGAAGGTACGGCGGGAACTGGCCGTCGATACGTTCACGCTGCCTGCGGCTTCGCTCGCGGACCCCGGTATCACTTCCCTCTCACCGGCATACAGTTGGGACGCGGTCAGGGATTGGTCGGGATTTCTGGACATGGAGGACCTGCCCGGGCACATGTACTGGTCCGTGGTCGGCAGGAAATTCCGCCGGGCGGAAGAGTTGCCGGCGGAATTCCGCGCCGAGCTGGAGGAACGCGATCCGGGCGTGCTTGAGCGGACGCCCGACTGGGAGGCCGGCGACGACTAGTGTCGAGTCCCGCTCCCCGGTGTCGTGTCACTCGGGGTCGGGCATGAGCGGATGGTCCGGCGCCTCTTCCGTTTCGCTGTCCGGCCGAATTGTCTTCAGCATTTCCCGCCAGGCGCCGGGAGCAACGGACTCGTCGCGAACGACCCCGTAGCTCTTGTTGCGGGCATCCGGATTGACAAGGGCGTCAACCGTCAGCATCCCCACGTCCGCGATTGCCACGGCGCCCGTCTCGTAGTCGGCGCGCGCCATCACCCGCAGCGCTTCGCCGCCGTGGGCAGGTTCTTCCTGAAGGGCGCTGGGTCCGATCACGGTGTATGCCAGGCCGCTGCGCTTGAGGTGGTTTTCCCCCATCGTCTTCCAGTGCCTGGCGCGCGCGAAAATGATCATCCGGCTGCGCTCGCGATAGGGTCCCGCTGCCGCGGACGTCACCACGACGAAGTGCTGGACTCCGGCCTCAACCGCCGCATCCACGAGGTTCACCACGCCGCCGTAATCGACGAATTCCGGGCCGTTCCCGCCAATCAGCGATCGCGAGCCGATGGCGCAGATCACGTAATCCACGTCCTGCATGGCCGCAAACACCGCAGCGCGGTCGCGCACGTCCACCTCTACCCAGTCCCACTGATCGCCGTGGCGCCGCACGGCCCGGTCGCGGTTGGTGGTCGTCCCACGCACGCTGTAGCCGTGTTCGTCCAGCAGACGCATCGCCGCGTGGCCGGTGCGTCCGGACGCGCCGGCAACGAGGACCATTTCCGCTGCGGGCGCAGTGCCGGAAAGTACGAAAGCTGCAGCCAGCGCGCAGACCAGATTCCGAATGTTCATGCTTCTTTCTCCTGCCAGTCCCGGGCGATCAGGCAGGCGGCAAGGCTGTCAACCTCTCCCTTGCGGGCCCGCCGGCCCAGTTCGCCGTTTGAACGCTGTTCCCGCAGCCAGGCGTTGGCCTCGCGGGTCGTGAGGTGTTCAGGAATCGTTTCCACCGACAGCCCGTAGCGGCTTTTCAGGTGCTTGCGAAAGCGTTCGAGTGCAAGCTCGAAATCAGGATCGGGATCGGGTGGACGGCCCAGTACCAGGACCTGCGGACCATAGTCGCGAACGAGCCGGTCCAGCTCGCCCCATTCCGGCTGTCCGGCACGCGCGGGCAGATGTTTGCGGGCCGTGATAACGCCGCCGGTGGCGGTCGCGACACCGACGCGCTTCAATCCGAAGTCGAGGGCGATCGCAGGCTCGGTGCGCATCGGGACCTGTCGGCGCAATGCGATCGGAACGATCGCGATTCAGGCGTTTCCGGCTTGCAGTCCCAGCCGGGAGACGTCCACCCCCAGCAGCGCGGCGGAAGCGGCCCAACGCTGCTCGTACGGCGTTTCGAACAGGATTTCCTCGGTAGCATCGACCACCAGCCAGGAATTCGAGCGCAGTTCGCTTTCCAGCTGGCCCTCTCCCCAGCCGGCGCAGCCCAGCGCGAGGAGCGCCCGGCGGGGGCCCTTGCCGCCGGCGATCGCCGACAGCACGTCCCGCGAGGTGGTCACCTCGATGTTGCCGCAAATCGAGATCGTGGAATCCCAGCTGCCGCCGGCCTCGTGCAGCACAAATCCCCGCTCGCGGTTTACCGGTCCGCCCTTGAGGATGCTCTGGTTGGCGAGGTCGCGGTCACGGCTGTCGAGTGACAGCTGCTCGAACACTTCTCCGAGCTTCATGTCGGACGGGCGATTGATGACGATCCCCAGCGCGCCGTCGCTGTTGTGCCCGCACAGGTAGGTCACGGTCTGGCGAAAGCGGGAATCGGGCATTCCCGGCATGGCGATGAGGAGCTTGCCGGAAAGTGAGTCAAGTTCTTCCATGACGGCTGGTTTCTGCCTACCTTTCGGGATTATATCTACCGGAACTACGGGGCGGTCTTGCCCACGCGTTCGAGCAGGCTGTCGAACAACCGGGCGGCAGCGTCCACTCCCGCCAGTTTCTGGATTTCCCGGATCCCCGTGGGACTGGTTATGTTCACCTCGGTCAGGTAGTCGCCGATGATGTCCAGACCGGCAAACGCCACTCCGCGAACCGCCAGCTCCGCGCCGACTCGCTCGCAAATCTGCAGGTCCCGGGGCGTCAGATCGCAGACTTCCGCCCGCGCGCCGGCCATAAGGTTGCCGCGATTGTCATCGGTCCGGGGCACCCGGTTCAGCGCCGGGTTCATCGGGCGACCGTCGATCAGCAGCACCCGGCGGTCGCCGTCAGCGATTTCGGGCAGGTGCCGCTGCGCCATTGCGTAGCGGGTCTCGCCGACGGTGATGGTCTCGAGAATGACCGCCAGGTTCTTGTCCGCTTCGTCGAGGGCAAAGATGGAATGGCCTCCCATCATGTCCAGCGGCTTGACCACGATGCGCCCGTGCTCGGACAGGAAGTCGCGGATCCGGTCCATCGACCGGGTGACGATCGTGGGCGGGGTGAATTCGGGGAACCAGGCGATGAACACCTTCTCGTTGACGTCCCGAAGGGCCTGGGGATCGTTCACCACCAGCGCGCCCTCGTCCTGGGCCCGCTGCAGCACGTAGGTGGCGAAGATGTACTCGGCGTTGAACGGGGGGTCCTTGCGCATGAAGAGCAAGTCCAGTTCTCCAAGCGGCATGTCCCGCGCGGGGCCCAGCCGGAACCAGTCGGCATCGTCATCGGTGACTTCAAGAGGCGCTCCCTCCCCGAAAGCGCGGCCGTCGCGGATATCGATATCGTTGAGGGTGAAGTGATGAAGCGCTATGCCGCGCCGCTGCGCCTCGCGGAGCAGCGCCAGGGTGCTATCCTTTTGCGGCGCGATGGTGCCGATCGGGTCCATCACCACGCCCAGGCTAATGGAATTCATCTGCGGAGAATATGAATTGACGGCGGCTGGCCCCATTTTATGACCAGCGAAGTGCTCCGTCTGAATCCGAACACCGGCCTGATGGACGGCGCGCGGCACTCGCTTTGCCCGCACCGCGACGCCCGGCCGCCGGGTTCCGATGTCAGCCTGCTGGTGCTGCATGCCATTTCGCTGCCGCCCGGCGAGTTCGGCGGCACGGCAATCGAGGACCTGTTCTACGGAAGACTCGACCCCGCGGCCCACCCCTACTTCCGCAGGCTGGCGGACCTGCGCGTGTCGGCGCATTTCCTGGTCCGGCGCGACGGCGAACTGGTGCAGTTCGTGAGCGTGCTGGAACGCGCCTGGCATGCCGGCGAATCCGAGTTTCGGGGCCGCGCCGCCTGTAACGACTATTCCGTCGGACTGGAATTGGAGGGCGATGCGGCCACGCCGTTCACCGATAGGCAATACAATCAGACCTGTGCCGCCATTACGGCCCTGCGGGACGGTCTGCCGTCCCTGCGGAGTGCTCCAGTCGTGGGACACAGCGATATTGCCCCCGGGCGCAAATGGGACCCGGGACAGACCTTAGACTGGGCAAGGCTGGCGGCGGGACTGGCCCGGGCTGGAGAGCGCGACAAATGAAACTATTGGCCCTGCTTATTGGCATATACGCTGAACGCTATTTGGCGCGATGGTCGCATCTGCGCGAGTTCCGTGGGCTGGAGGAGCAGGCGAATCAATTGGCCCAGCGCCTGTTGCGCCTGGACAAGCGCGCCGCGCCGTACATCGTTGCGGGTCTGACGCTCGCATGCGCCGTGCCGGTCGGTATCATCGCCTGGCTGCTGCGCGACGACTGGATGATCGCCTGGTTCGTGTTCGCGGTGATCGTCCTGTTGTTCTCCTTCGGGCCGCGCGACCTGAAGGCCGAGGCCCTGGCATTTCACGACAAGGCCGACGCCGGCGATGAAGACGGCGCCAGGGCCCAGGCGGAAGTCATCCTCGGCGGGAGCGCACCGGACAAGCCGAAGGACCAGGCCGCGGCAGTGGAAGAAGCAACCTACCGGGAAGCCAACAATCGCATATTCGGCGTGATTTTCTGGTTCCTCGTGGCGGGCCCGCTGGGGCCGGCGTTCGCTTTCGGCTTCCGCGCGCTGAACAGCCTGCGCCGCTTCACGGCCACCCTGCCCGGCGGCGAGGAACTGCACCGGGCCGCGGTCAAGCTGCACGGCGTGGTCGCATGGGTTCCGGCCCGAATTACTTCCGCCAGCTTTGCCCTGGCCGGCAATTTCGACGACGCGGTCAACGCCTGGCGCGGCATCACCGCTGACCGGCAGCCCAACCTGTTCGAAGGCAGCGGCGCCGTGCTGAGCGTGGTGGGCGCGCAGGCGCTGGGCGATCGCCCGGACCGGGTGCGCGGCGCCGTCGTGCTGGTCGAGCGCAGCCTGCACTGGGTATGGGGCCCGATCGTTGCCGTGGCGGTAATCCTCGGCGTCGTTTACTAGCGGCCGATCAGGGCTGAAGGCGCCGGGCGCGCCAGGCGCCGGCCTGAATATCGCCGTCGCCGGCCGGATCAAGATCGCGCGACCAGGTAATTCGGTCGTGCAGGCGGGCGTCGCCTTGCATCCACAATTCCACCGTGCGCGCCCACAGCCGGTAGCCGCCCCAGTGCGGGGGACGGCTCACGGCGCCTGGCGGGACGCTGTTGCTCCAGTCGCGTCTGTCGCCGCCGAACCGTGCCGCCGCCTCGTTCATCCGCGCCTCGAGGTCATCCCGCGAGGAGACCGGCTTGCTCTGATCGCTGGCCCAGGCGGCGAGCTGGCTCTTCCAGCCGCGAGTGGCGAAATACTTGTCGCTTTCGGAGGCCGGCGACATGACCACCGGACCGCGAATGCGGGCCTGCAGGCCGAGCCGGTCCCAGTGAAAAAGGGCTGACGCCTCGGGACAGGCCGCAAGCTGGCCGCCCTTGGCGGACATGTAGTTGGTGTAGAAAACGAGGTATCCCTTCCCGTCGTCGTAGTGCTTGAGCAGCACGACGCGCGCATCGGCGCGACCGCGCGAATCGGTAGTCGAGAGCACGAACGAATGCGGATTGGGACGGTCGGTCAGCCCGGCGGCGGCGTCCAGCCACTCCCGGAGCAAAGGCAGGGGGTCGGCCGGCGGCGCCCCGCTGAGATCAGCCACCGGCACTGGCGTCACCGGTCCGCAGCGCGGCGGCATGATGGCGGATGTGGCCCTCGATGAAGCTGGCGACGAAGAAGTAGCCGTGATCGTAGCCGCCGCGCAGGTGGAAACTGACGCGCTGGCCGGACTCGCGGCAGGCCGCGAGAAACTGCTCGACCATCAGTTCCTCCTCGCGGTACGGATCGGCGCTGCCCAGATCAATGCGGATCTCAAGATCCAGCGGCGCCTTGCGCACCAGCGCGCTGGCGTCGTATTCCCGCCAGGCGGGACTCTCGTCACCCAGGTAGGCGGAGAAGGCCGCCCGCCCCCACGGCGAAGACGAGGGATTGGAAATCGGCGCCAGGGCGGAAACCGACCGGTAGCGTCCCGGGTTGCGCAGGGCGGTCACCAGCGCGCCGTGCCCGCCCATCGAATGTCCGCAGATTCCGCGCCGGTCGGGGTCGATCGGAAAGGAGGACTCGACGAACTGCGGAAGCTCCCGGCTCACGTAGTCGTACATCCGGTAGTGCGCGGACCAGGGCGCCCGGGTCGCATCGACGTAAAAGCCGGCGCCGGAGCCCAGGAAGTCCTCGTCGTCCTCGCCGGGAATACCCGTGTTTCGGGGACTGGTGTCGGGCGCGACCAGCGCCAGACCGGCTTCGGCGGCGAACCGCTGGGCGCCGGCCTTGACGGTGAAGTTCTCCTCGGTGCAGGTCAGGCCGGACAGGAAGTAAAGCGCCGGCGCCTTGCCGCCTTCCGCCAGGCCCGGCGGCAGGAACAATGCGAAACGCATCGGACAGCCGCAGGCGTCCGACTGATGTTCGACCGTAAGCTGCCGGCCTTCGTGGCACCGGCTTTCCGCCACGATTCTCACGGGAGGCCGTTCAGAAATAGACCACCGAACGGATGCTCTCGCCCTCGTGCATGAGGTGGAAGGCGTCGTTGATCTCGTCCAGTTGCATCGTGTGCGTGATCATCCGGTCCACTTCGATTTCTCCGTCCATGTACTGGTCCACCATGCCCGGGAGATCGCTGCGGCCGCGCACTCCGCCGAATGCCGTGCCCCGCCAAACGCGTCCGGTCACGAGCTGGAACGGACGCGTGGCGATCTCCTGCCCGGCGCCGGCCACGCCGATGATGGTGCTCTCGCCCCAGCCCTTGTGGCAGCACTCGAGCGCGGCCCGCATAAGTTCCACGTTGCCCACGCACTCGAACGAATAGTCCACGCCGCCGTCGGTCAGATCCACGATCACATCCTGTATCGGCGCGTCGTGGTCCCTGGGGTTCACGAAGTCGGTGGCGCCCAACTGGCCGGCCATCTCGAACTTGGACGGATTGATGTCGATGCCGATGATGCGTTCGGCGCCGGCCATGACCGCCCCCTGTATGACGCTCAGGCCGATGCCGCCCAGGCCGAAGACCGCCACCGTCGATCCGGCCCGCACCCTGGCCGTATTGAGTACCGCGCCTATGCCGGTCGTGATGCCGCAACCCAACAGGCAGATCTTGTCCAGCGGCGCGGCCGGATTGACCTTCGCAAGGGCGATCTCCGGCAGGACCGTGTACTCCGAAAACGTGGATGTGCCCATGTAATGCAGAACTGATTTGCCACCGGAAGAAAAACGGCTGCTGCCGTCCGGCATCAGCCCCTGGCCCTGGGTAACGCGAATGGCCTGGCAGAGATTAGTGAGGCCGGACTCGCAGAAATTGCATGCCCCGCATTCCGGCGTGTACAGCGGGATGACGTGGTCGCCGGGCTTGACGCTGGTTACGCCGGCGCCGACTTCCTCCACTACCCCTCCGCCCTCGTGGCCGAGTATGGCGGGAAAAGCGCCCTCCGGATCGTCGCCGGACAAGGTATAGGCGTCGGTGTGGCAGACGCCGGTCGCTACGATGCGCACCAGCGCCTCGCCTTCGCGCGGTCCTTCAACGTCCACGGTCTCGATCTGCAGCGGCTCTCCCGCGGCCCAGGCTACGGCTGCGCGTGCTTTCATTGCCCTGTCCCCTTCTAAAACCCGATTGCACGGAATTGTAAAGTGCAACGGGAACGCGCAGGTCAAGCCACGCGGTCGGGCGGCTCCTCGCCGGCGAAGAAACGGTCCAGGTTCTCCTTTACACGCATTCCCATGGCTTCGCGGGTCTCCCGCGTCGCGCTGCCCAGGTGCGGAAGCAGCACGACCCGGCCGATCTCCGTCAGCTCCGACGGTACCTCCGGTTCGCGGGCATAGACGTCCAGCCCCGCCGCGGCCAACCGTCCCGAGCGGAGCGCCCCGGCGAGCGCATGCTCGTCCACCAATGCGCCCCGGGCGGTGTTGATGAGTATCGCGCCCGGGCGCATTCGCTTGAATTGCGGTTCGCCGATCATCCCTTCGGTTTTCGGCGTCACGGGACAGTGCAGCGACACAAAGTCGCTGGTCTCAAGCAGGTCGTCCAGACCGGCGCAGACCTCGACGCCCAGTTCGCGCGCTACTTCGTCCGCGGGAGGCTGTGGATCGAAGACGCGAACGCGCATCCCGAAACCTGCCCCCGCCCGCTTCGCCAGGGCCCTTCCGATCCGGCCGAAGCCCACTAGCCCGAGGGACTTGCCGCTGACCCGCACACCCGGAATGTGCGTCGGCCGCCAACCGGACCAGTCACCCGCCCGCAGCATGCGGTCGCCACCGACCACGCCCCGCGCCGTGGCCAGTATCAGCGCCATGGCCAGGTCCGCGGTGCAATCGGTGAGCACATCCGGCGTGTTGGTGACCACAATGCCCGAACGGCGGGCGGCATCCAGGTCGATGTGCTCGAACCCAACGCCGAAGTTGGCCAGAATCCGGGTGCGCGGCGACGGCACGCGCAACACGTTCGAATCCAGCTGGTCCGTTACCGTGGGACAGAAGCCGTCGGCTCGGCGCAGCGCCTGGCGGATCGCCGCCGCGCTCATCGGGTGGTCCCCGGTATTGGGCCAGACTTCGTAGTCCTGCTCGAGGATCGCCTCGATGCGCTTCGGCCAGCGCCGGCTGAGAACGATCCTGGCCCTGGGCTTCACACCGGTCTACTCGCGCGCAGCCAGGTAGCGGCGGCCGCTTTCCATCAGCCGCACAAACTCCGACTCGTCGCCGTCACCGACGATACGGGAGAGTTTCCCGACCGTGGACATCAACTCGCCGAGGACTTCCGCGCCGTGCGGATTCAGCCGCTGAATCTCGAAGTACAGATGCGGGTTGTCAGCGGCCACCGCGCGGGCTACGTCGAGCTGGGCGTCGAAGGTGGTGCTCGACATGCGGGCCAGCACCGGCGCCTGCTCGCCGCTTTCTTCCAGGGCGTGGATGAACGCAAGGTTGATCGCATGGGAGACCCCCAGCACCCAGGCGATCAGCCGGTCGTGCTGTTCCAGCGGCACCGGCAGGATTTCGGCCATCGTGCCGCCGAACACCTCCGTAACGGACCGCGCCGCCTCCGGCGCACCTACGTCCATCAGCAATATGTGGCAGCCGGACAGCAGGTCGGTATCGGGGCCGAACATCGGATGGATCGACGCGACCTGCATTCCGTCGGCGGCCATGGTGGTCAATTCGGCCTTCACCGGGGCCTTGATCGAGGCGATGTCGAAGATCAGTCCGGCATGCCGCGACCGGTGCATGTCCCTGAGAATACCGGCGCTGGCCGCCACCGGCGCGGCGACCACCGTAAGTTCGAATTCGCCGGAAGCTTCGCGCCAATCCTCCACGTGGGGAAGTTTTCGTGGCGGAGTGTGCGGATCGGCAACGGTGACCGCGTAACCCTGGGATCCCAGGAACTCGCAGAACCAGCGCCCCATTTGCCCGCCGCCGCCCACTACCAGCGCGCGATGGCCTTCGCCCCGACCGCGGGCCTGCAGCCGGACCCTTTCCTGGCGCGACAACGACGCATTGATCAGCAGGCGCACGATGTCTTCGGCCAGGTCGCCCGGCAAACCCGCCTTTTCCGCCTGGGCGCGGGCCCGGCCAACCACGCGCACCTCCTGGGCGAAATCGCGTGAAGGCACGCCCGCGTCGTGCTTGACCTTGCCGACTTGCGCCGAAATTTCCTGACGCTCGGCGAGCAACGCGATGATTTCGCGGTCGATGGCGCCTAGCTGCTTTCTTAAGTCTTCGAGGTTCGGCATGGGGCAAGCGGTTCCCGGCGAACGGGGAATTGTACGGGCGTACGGATTCCCCGGCCTTCGCCGTACCCGTGCCGGTTTATTCGCTTGCCGGCGTTGTGTCCAGGTTCAGCGCCGCGGCGACCGAACCGAACGGCACGAGCTTGAAGTTCTGGTTCTCTTCCGGTCGCCGGTTGAATCCGTCCTGGACGACCAGCACGCCCTGCTCGAATCCCGGCCCCAGGTTGACGGCGCTGACCGCCAGGCCGTCGGTCTCCTCGGCGCCATCGATTTCCAGGACGGGATTGTCGCCGATGCGTACCGAACCCAGGTAGCGGTCGCCGTCATTCAGGTCGTAGAAAGCAAACGTGTAGTCCCCCTGGCTGGACGCGACCAGGATTGCCGCGCCATCGGCGGTGCGATAGATATCCAGGCCCTCCACGTCCGCGGTCAGGCGGTCGGACTCCACCGAGTCAAGCAGGGTCTTGGCCTCGAATCCCCCGGCGCCGGCCGCCATCCTCCAGATGCCGTGCTCTTCCTCGCCGATGTAGGCAATGCCCGTATGGTCGTCGACGACGCAGCCCTCGGGCTTGGTGGGAAGCGAGAACCGGTCGATGCGCTCCGGCCTCAGCCCGCCCCCTTCGTTCAGACGCCAGATCTCGTATTCTCCGTCGCTGCCGTTCACATAGGCGTAGGCGATGCCGGCGTCATCCAGGTGCATGCAGATGCCGTACGGATCATCGATTTCCAGCGCCTGCGCCAGCGCCAGTTCCACCTGCCCGTCCGCGGAAACGGTGTATATGTCCATCGCGCGTTCGGTGCGGTTGGTGCCGACCGCCAGGGTCGCCGGACCGCCGGCCATCGCCACGCCCTGGCGCAAATCCACGTTGTTCACGCGCCCGCGCGGCAGGAACTGCACTTCTTGTCCGGAAAGATCGTAGACCGACAGTCCGCTACGCTTGTCGGTCCCCAGAACAAGGCTCAGCGAAGCGTCGGCCGGATGTATCCAGATCGCCGGATCGTCGGCGGCGTCGCCCTGGCCGCGCACCGGTTCCGTCTCCACAACGGCATAAACGGCTGGATGATCGGTGCGTGTCGCTACCGCCGGATCGTCCGAGCATCCGCCCGTTACGCCGCCGGCCAGGAACGCGGCCAATCCCGCCGCCATCAGGACGCGGCGCTTGCTCACTGCCGGCCGCATCAGAAGCTGCGGTAGGAGATCCCGAACACGTACGAGCGTCCGATTTCGTCGTACTGGCCGTTGTAGCGCGAACGGCCGTAGTAGCGATAGTTGGGCTCCTCGCCCAGGTTCATGGCGTTGAAGTAAAGCTGAAGCTGCTCGTTCACGTCGTACTTGACGGTCAGGTCGATCTGGTGATGGCCGTCCTCGTACAGGTCGTTGCTCTGGTCCCCCAGGTTGATCTCGGCAATGCGATTGCCGATGAACGCCGAGGACAGCCTGACGCTCCAGCCGTAGTTCTCGTAGCCGACCACGAAATTGGCGACCAGGTCGGCCTGCAACGGCAGTTTCGACTCGTTACCGCGGCCGGCGTCCGGGCCCAGGCCGAGGTCGGCATCGCTGTCGGTAAAAGTGGCGTTGGCCATCAGGATCAGGCCGCTCAGCGCCCCGGGCAACTCGGTGAACTGGCGGGTCCATCCCAGCTCCAGCCCGTAGAGGCTGGCCGACTGGCCGTTGAGCGGCTTGAATACCTCAAGGTCGGTCACGGCGATGTTCCCCGCGTATTCCGACGGGTTCGCGATGGAACTCACGTCGGCATTGAACACGAAGTCGTCGATGCGCTTGTAGAACGCGCCGGCGCTGAATACGCCCATGTTGCCGGGGTAGTACTCCAGGGCAAGATCCATATTGCGCGACTTGTAGGGCTTGAGTTCCGGATTGCCGGCTTCCACGGCCATCTCGATCTCGTCGTCATCCTGCTCGATTTCGATGGCGTCCGGAGTGGGGTTGAGGTCGCCGAACGACGGCCGCGCGATCGAATGGGTATAGGCCCCGCGCAGAACCAGGTTCTTCGAAAGCTTGTAGCGCAGATTGATGCTGGGCAGGATGCTGCTGTAATCGCTCTCGTAGCGGGACCCGGAAATCTGCACGTCGTCCTGGCCGTCCACGTCCACTTCGCGAACGTATGCGCCCCGGGCGGTGAAGTCGGTGCCCTCGTAGCGGACTCCATAAACGAGGCGCAGATCATTCAGGTCGAGCCTCTGCATCAGGTAGAGCGCGGTTACGTTTTCCTCGATGTCGTAGTCGGCCGCCGAACCGACCCGCGACCCGTCCTCGTCCATGATGAAGGGACAGGCGCTTTTATCGTAACTCTCCAGCAGGCAGGCCGACGATCCGCCGATGTTGCCCCAGACGAAACTGCTCTGCAGCCCGGGGTTTACGTAGGGCCCGTAGGGGCCCAGCATGTAATCGGCCGAACCGGACACGAACTGATCGAGAGTGGGCACGGAATCGAACGCATCGTCGAACTTCTCGAAGATCCGCAATCCCGCGTCCCGGTTCTTGTCACGCGCGCGGTACTTGCCGCCGAAGCGGATGTAGCCGGGATGTCCGCCGAAAGTCATGTCGCGGGTAATATCGAACTTTAGGGCGGTCTCCTCGTCGTTC
Organism: Gammaproteobacteria bacterium; assembly: GCA_028821145.1. Classification (GTDB taxonomy): domain Bacteria; phylum Pseudomonadota; class Gammaproteobacteria; order Steroidobacterales; family Foliamicaceae; genus Foliamicus. Next base: position 19,501 of record JAPPHC010000008.1, read on the forward strand.
GTGAAGTTGTCCTCGATGGTGATTTCGTCCAGCTCGAAGTTGGCCGCCGCTGCACCGTCCGCGCTGTAGGAAAGCGACGGAACCCGGCCCAGGTTCTCGTAGCGCGCATACTCCACCCCACGGAGCTCGAACTGGGAATCGACGCGGCCCGGCTCCTCCTCGCTGGCCTCCGAGTACCCCGCGCTGTATTCCACCGTCCAGTCGCCGATCAGGTGCTCGCCGCCGACAAGCACCGAGAGGATTTCCTGCTCCTCGTAGCGGTCCTTCAACTCGCGCTGCAAACGCGTGTCGGTGGAGGTCAGGCTGTCGTTGTCGTACGCCAGGTCGCCCTTGTCGAGCTTGAACTCGATCCGGTTGCGCAACTCAAGGTCGGAAAAGTCGCTGTACAGCGTGCGCATGTAATAGCTCGTAGTTTCACTGGCGCGAAAGTCCAGGTTCAGCGCCAGGCCGTTGCGCTCGCGGGTGATCTCGTAATTGCGCATCTCCATTTCTTCGTGATAGCGCACCCCGCCGTCTTCCGCCCAGCCTCCGTCGGCCTCCAGATTGTCGGTGCCGAATTCCCGCTCGTTGGTCGAAATGCTCATCGCCAGCCCCAGCTCGCCGCCGGCCAGATCGAAAGCGTTGGTGAAGGTGCCGGAGAACTTGTGGCCGCGGCTGCCCTGCAGGTCGTTGTAGAAGGACTGGCCCTTCAGCTTGTAGCTCATGCCCTCGCGGTCGAAGGCGCTCAGGCTCTTGATGTTGATGGTGCCGCCTATCGCGTCGCCGTCCTGATCCGGCGTAAGAGTCTTGGTGACTTCAAGGCTCTCCACCAGGTCGGAGGGAATCACGTCCAGCGCCACGTTGCGGCGATCGCTTTCCGGAGCCGGGACGTTCAGGCCGTTGATGCTGGCCACGTTGAGCTGCGGGTCGATGCCGCGCACGCCCACGAAGCGGCCTTCGCCCTGGTCGCGTTCGACGAACACGCCGTTGATCCTTTGCAGCGCTTCGCTTACGTTTTCGTCCGGGAACTGGCCGATCGAATCGCTGGTGACGACGGAGATGAGGTTGTCGGCTGAGCGCATGCGGTTGATTGCCCCATAGGCGCCGGCTGCCTGCCCCACGACAATGATGTTCTCCATCAGGCCCACTTGAGAGCCGATCCTGACGTTGGCCTGCTCGGTGGCGTCATCCCGCACGGTTACCCCGACCGAAACCGGTTCCGCTCCCACGTAGCTGACTTCGAGCTGGTAGTTGCCGGCCGGCAAGCTTTGAAAACGGTAGCGGCCAGCGGAGTCGGTAATGCGCTCGACGTTCAGTTCCGGCAGCGAAACGATCGCGCCCTCGAAGTACACCTCGCCGGACTGATCGCTTACGCGACCTTCGACCGCACCGTCGGCCAGCAGGCCTGAAACGGGCACGAAGAAGAACAACCCTGCAAAAATTACAGGGCGGAAAAAGGTTGAGTATCGAGACATGGCGCAATCTCCCCGATTGGCGCTAAGGGAATGGAACTTGGACACCGGGCAGTCTGGAGTTCATCGAAGTCAGCAACGTGACAGATTTGTGACGTTACGGTTACAGGGGCCGGGACGATCCAGGGCCGAAACAGCACTAGTGGGCAAGTTCACTTTGCGGTACATTGGCCCGCCTGCGGAGGCTTTCCATGAACTCTTTATTCCGGCTCGCGCCATTGGTCGCCATGCTCGCGCTCAACCCGGTCTGGGCGCAGGACGCCGCCGTGGACGCGGAACCGCCGGCGCTGACCGTTATCCTGGTGGTGGACCAGTTGACCGCGGACCGGACCCGCGAATGGGCGCAGAAGGACTCTTCGTCGGGATTCCGGCGCCTGTGGCAAGAGGGCGTGGTGTATGCGAACGCCGCTTACGACCACGCGACCAGCGCCACAGCGCCCGGCCACGCGACGATCGCCACGGGCGTCCACCCGTCGAAACATGGCGTGATTTCCAATTTCTGGTACGAACGCGAGGTCGGGCGGCCCTTCCCCAGCGTCTGGGACCGGGAGCACGGAGTTTCCCCGGCGCGCCTGACCGCGCCCGCCCTGGCCGACCTTCTTTATTCCGGCTACCAGGGGCGCGCGAAGATCTTCTCGGTGTCCATCAAGGACCGGGGCGCGGTTTTCACGGCCGGACGTAAGGGCAAGGCGTTCTGGTACTCCACCCGCAGCGGCGGCTTCGTAACCGGCAGCTTCTACTACCAGGAAGGGGCCCAGCCGGACTGGCTCTCCGCATACAACGAGAACGCCTATCGGCAGGTTCCGGCGGCGTGGGAATTGCTGATGCCCGGCGCAGCCTACGCGCGCGCGGACGACCGGCTCCACGAGAGGCCGCCGCAAGGCTGGACCCGGGTCTTCCCCCACGAATACGCGCCGGCGGGAACGCGACAGTACTACGACCAACTGCGCTACGCGCCCGACGGCGACCGGATCACGATGGGTCTGGCGCGGGTCATCATCGAGAACGAGTCGCTGGGCCAGGACGAGGTTCCGGACCTGCTCTCCATCAGTCTGTCCGCCACCGACCGCATCGGCCACGCTTTCGGGCCGGCCAGCCGCGAGGCCGAGGACAATCTCCACCGGCTGGATCGGCTGCTGTCGGAGTTCCTGGACTACCTCGACAGCCACGTCGGGCCGGGGCGCTTCCTGCTGGCGCTGAGTTCCGACCACGGTATGAGGCCGATTCCGGAGTACGTGCCCGGCGCCGATCCCGGGGCGACGCGGGTTTTCTCAAGGCGCCTGACCGAGGCCCTCAACCGCCGGTTGAGCTCCGGCCTCAACGCGACCGGCGCGCAGGATTTCAGGGTGGTCGGGGCCCTGAACCGCCAATTGAGTTCCGACCTCGACGTGGACGAAGACCTGGTGACGGGCATCGTGATGCCGTGGGCGTACTTCAACCT